>CAJTJA010000002.1 GCA_910576845.1 uncultured Oscillibacter sp. | reverse complement strand
TGGGCATCGCTGTCGGAGATACCCAGATTGTCCTGCAAAAGCCGGGTGTAGCCGTCGATCATCCCGGATTTTCCTGCCTGATAGACATCCTCCAGCTTGGCAAGTTGGGCGGTCAGTTCCTCGCCGGTGTAGCTGCGTTCCAGCTTATCCCGCGCCGCCACATAGCGGGAGGCCATATAGTTCAGCCCGTCCTCCAGTTCCTCTGGAGTGGTGGCTTTGAAGGAAGCCAGTTCATGGGTCAGGCCGCTCCAGTCCACTGCGCCATCCAGACCGTTCTGACGCAGGGTGCCTATGTAGGCAGAGATCACCCCATCCTTCGTGGGGCCGCTACCAATTCCCAAGTCCCACCGGGCCTGCATCCGCCAATTTTCCAGAAATTCTTTCGATTTTTCTGGGTCGCCCATGTCTTTCAAATTGAAGGTTTGCGTCTCTTTACGCCACAGGCTCTCCGCCGCGTCTCGGATGGAATAGCCTTTCCGGTAGCCTTGTCGGGCGGCTTCATCAATGTTTTTCAGAGTCTCGATCCCACTGATGTCTGTGCCGGAGGTCACGCTCCTGCCAGCGGAGCGCTCTGCCGCACTTGGGTCACAGCGGAAGCCCGCCTGGGGCGCACCGGTGGTAATCTGGTTGGCGATGTTGGGAATATTTCCAAAATTCGTGATGTTCATGGTGGTTCCTCCTATCAAGATTTGAGTGCGTTTTGCAGATTCTACGCCTGCATATCCACTCCCTGCCGGTAGCTGTCCAGGATGCTGGTGTCAAAGGGCTTTCCCCAGTCCCAACTGGGGTCCTGCTGATGGACGTACTCGCCCAGCCGGGTGGTCTCGCTGTGGAAGATCTCATTCAGTGTCCAGGAGGCACTGAGCCGCTGCTCCGGCACCAGAGACATGGTGTAATCCCGGATGACCTTGCTGATGTCCTCGCCGTCGCTCACCCCGAAGCCGTTCTTCATGTGGTCAAACGCAATCTGCTTGACCTGCTGTACCACGCCCTCGTCCACAGGAACCATCTTCCGGTAGTCACCGGCGTCGTTCAGGCTCATGCCGGGCGTGCCGTAGGGATTGACGTGGGCCTTGCCCTGCTGCTTCCGAGCCAGCTCGCCAATGCGCTGCTGCTGTTGGTTCTGTACCATCTGTGTGATTGTCATGGGATGACCTCCTTATTATTTGATAACTATGTTTCGTTGGTGCTTACCGCTGCTCGTAAATAGAATCAATCATCGCCTTCGGTCCGTCCATGGTAATGCTGCCTGAAATGGCGCATTCTGCTGGACCATTCGACCAAAGTGCCGCAGGCTGTTCCGCGTTGGTAGTCAGTAGATGGGTAATGCCCCCTGCCTCATAGGGAACAGGATCACCCTCATCTTTTTGAAAATTTCCAAAACTGTCATATGCCCGGCCTTCATTCTCCAGGTAAATATTCACTTGGATTACCAAAGAGTCCTCTTCCCGATGGTACAAAGTATGAAATATGATCATATCGCCCCCCACCATTGGAATTACAATTAACTCGGACTGTGTAAATCCCTCCGGCATCCATTTCGGAACTACAGAGCAGTTTAAGCCGTAGTCTGTCAGTGCCTCTTGAAGATCGGCGTACTCTCTCGGTTCCTCTGGAATGTGGATATCATCCGGGTCCACATATTCGATCTGCCCCGGCACAAGGGTAACCTTTTCCGCTGTTCATTCGGCCATCCTTCTCCACAAGTCGTAGCCAGCGGCGGCGGTTGCCACTGTGAGCAGCAGAAGGAGTGCGGCCAATGCTGCGATCAGCCGCCCGGTTCGCAGCAATCTGTGCTGGGCAGGATGGTCAGCCTGCCGAATCAAAGGCTTCATTTTTCGCTCAAATTCCGGGGAAAAGTCAAGCTCTGGCAGTTTCTCTATCAGACTGCCATACTCCAGACGGGCCGCGTCCAGCATAACCTGGCGGGCCAAATTGTCTAATGCCTGATCTGCCAAGAAAACCCCTCCTCTCTCATTGTGCCGGCGCTGGGGCAAGGCTGTCTGTCAGCCATAAAATCCCCCTCTACCATGATTAACGCAGCGAGAGGCCGGATTCTCACAGAATTTTCAAAAAAGTTGAAAAATTTTTCCCGGTTTTTGATATTGCAGAATTTACTGTACTCGCTTAATAAAGCGACTTTCTTTTTCATGAGCACAGTCCTCTCAGAAGCAAAAATCCGCCCCTCACTATGCTTAACGCAGCGAGGAGGCGGATTCTCACAGAAAAATCAAACTATCTGAAGATGTTAGCAATTCTCCGGAGTGGAGCACCACGCATCCAGCAAGAAGCCCTCCCGTTCCACAATGTTCCGTAGAAACTGGCAGCCCCGGCTAATCCGGGTACTCACCGCCGCTTTACTCAGACCCAGTCTGGCGGTGATCTCTCCGTCGAAGTAGCCCAGCAGCAGCTTCATCTCCATGACGGCCTGGTACGTCTGCGGGAGACGGGTGAAACTGTCAACCAGCGTGTGGTAATCGCTGACAGCTTCCGATGTCTCGGCAAGGCCGTCCCGCTCCTCCAGCGGGGCTTCTCCCCTCTGCTTTCTCTGGAGAGAAATGGCTTCATTCCGGGCGATGACCGCAACCTGCGGAGCCAAATCCCGTGTGGGAGTGTTTTGGAATTGCTTGAAATGCTTGATAAGCCGCAAAAACGCGCTATACACCGCATCCTCCGCGTCCTGGCGGTTGTGCAGGATGTTGTTCGCCACATGGTACATGAGGCCGCGGTATTTCAGATAGATCTGCTCAAACCGAATCTTTTCCTTCGGCGTGTCGAGCATTTGCAGATAACAGACAAGCATCAGCCGCACCTCCTGCCTCCAAACGTTGGGGGCAGGATCAGAGATAAAGCCTTTTATCTATTATCGGCAAATGCGGCAAAAAATTAAGTTTTGCCAGGAATGAGGGAACGTTGTGCTTATTTATGGCGCGGGTTCGTTGGGTTCATCCAGATCGAAACCTGGAACAATGGCGGTGTCCGGGTATTCGGCGGGGGCGCTGCCCTTGTCTGGAATATCCTGAGAACAACCTACGGCAAAATCCTCACTGTATGGCATATTGATGATGGACGCCGTGATTTTAATGACTTCCTCCAATTTCAGCCGCTGTGCCACAATTTCATACTCCACTCCATCCAAGGTAAATGAGGCTGCATAAATATCGTAATACCCTGCTGGCATATTGGAAAGACCGTCAGGAACCCTTTGTGTGGGATCAAAGGGGCCATGCGTCATGGAGCAGTGGCTGAGAGTGACAGGAACACCGCCAAAGTCGGTAGTACGCTCCTCGTTTACCGGAAGCAGGCCGCAATGAAAGATACCCAGCTTAGAGACTGTAATGGTAAAGCCCTTGGGACTCACAATATCGTCATCAGACTTGGGACTTCCGTCCTCCCAGAAATCTGCCCAGAAGCCCCGCCCCACCTGATCCTCAATCACTTTTCCGGTAGCCTTGTCTCGGTAGATGGTGGCGGTGACTGCCTGTCTACCACCACTCAGCCCATTGGGGATATAGGGTACATTCAGTTCCCTGCCGTAATAGTCCTTAATTTTTTCCTGCCCCCAAATTTCCTCTTCATAGAGTGCAGGGTCTGGGTAAAGCCGAGAGTAATCAGGGGCCAGCCCTGCCGACTCATTAACTGCCACATTATCCCAGTTAATGGTGATTTTTCTCTCGCCGGGTGGCTGTAACGGCTCACTATTGCTCTGATGCCCGTTGTCACTGACCGCAGGCCCAGGATTAGGAGGCGGCTCAATCTTATCCGGCCCCTTCAAAATGCCCGGCAGCGTTGTCAAGGCCGCTGTGAGGATCAGGCCAAAGCACGCTGCCATAACACCCCATTTCAGCCAGCCGCTTTTCTTTTTGTGTTTACAGGCTGCATGTTCGCTGCGCTCCAGAATATCGTCATCTACCGCGCGAATAGCGGTGTACAGGTCTATGCTTTTCATAAATACCCCTCTTTCGCAAGTTTAACTCCGAGTTTTTTCCGTGTCCGGCTGAGGATCACCGCCACATGGTTTTCCGTCAGGCCGTACCGCTCAGCAATCACGGTTACCGGCTCCGTGAAGAAGTACCGGCGCACGAACACATTTCCATCCCGCTCCGGCAGCCCCCGGACGAAGCGCCGGATACACTGCTCAAGCTCCCTGGCCTTGTACTCCGCCTCCACATCCGTTCCGCCGGCCAGACAGTCCGCCAGTTCATCCAGAACAAGATTGATCTCCCCACCGCTGCGCTTTTCTGCGCTTCGGGCGTTGAAGCGGTTGACGGACAGGCTGCGTGTGATCCTCGCCAGGAACATCCGCAGCATATTGGGCCGTTGGGGCGGCATCGCGTTCCAGGCATGGAGCCATGTGTCGTTGACGCACTCCTCGGAGTCCTCCGCGCTGTGCAGAATGTGGTCCGCTATGGTGAAGCAGTAGGCCCCGTATTTGCTGGATGTCTCCGATATGGCGTCCGCGTTCTTCTGCCAATACAGTTCTATGATCCGGTGGTCTTCCATGTGGCGTCACCTCTCTGTCTTTTGAATGTCCCTCCACCCTATAAGACAGCAGAGGATAGGAAAACCTTACAACAAATTTTCAATTAATTTGACGCGGCTTCTATAAATCCATTTACAGCTTCCTTCTCCATGCTTCACATCAAGCCTGGTTTATTTCATGTTCATATATGCCTTAAGCTGTTTTCCGGTTCCTGTTGCTGAAAGCCTCGTTTATGGTCCTACATATCTATCAGAACGAGTGTCTGCAAAAAGGGCGTCGGTTTCGTAACGAACCGCCGCCCTTGAAGTTGAGCTTATATAGGAGAGATTGCCTGAAAATCTTTACTCTGTATCCCCCACCAGCTCCGCCCACAGCACCTCATAGGGCCGGGGCTTCCCAGGTTTCTCCCAGGCGTACTCTCCGATAGGACTCGTGACCCGCTCCGGGTGATTCATGTTCGCCAGCAGCAGATCCAGAGCGTTTCGCAGGGTGGGCAGATCATGAATGAGGTAGGTGGGCGTGACCTTGCCTAGGAAGGTGTCCTTGGGGTATTTCTTCCCCTCTACATCCATATATGTCCACTTGTCCGCCGCGTGGAACTCCACCGTTCTTTTGTCCTCCCGAATCCAGGCCATAAGAAACCGCCCGCCGTCCCGCGTCAGGACGATGTGCCACCTCGTCCCCACAGTCTTCTTCCAGGTAAGCCGGAGCTGCTGTCCCTCTCCCGCCAGGAACTCTGCCAGGAGCTGCTGCATCCTGAGTCGGTTCCCCTCCGTCACTTCCAGAACTTCCGCGCTCCCGTCTGTGTCCACCCGGACAACAGAGTTTGGATACTCATAAAAATAGAAGGGGGCATCGGGCCGGTTTCGGGCCCGCTCCATGGGGAAGCCGCCCAGAAATTGCTTATCCAGATTATATTTTGCCCGCCCATGTTCCACATAGGCGGCGCGGTCCCATATATGGCCCGCCATGAACTTCACATTGTTGGGCCAGCTCACCTGAGAGAAAATCTTGTCCAAGTGCCGCCGGATGGTAAAGAAATTCTGGTGGAGCACCTGGCGAAACAGCTTCCCCTGCCGGAAATTCACAAGTTCCGGCCTGGATTTGTCTTTGCCGTACAGCTCCGGCTTCTCCAGCAGGGCATAGCTCCCGGCGCAGAAATCATCAAAGTAGAGGCAGGCATACCAGCCGCCGTTCTTCATCAGCACCAGGGAACGCCTGGGCTCATAGTCCATTGGCGGCTCGTCCGCCGGGAAAGCGCACTTCCAGGACCACTCCAGGCGCTCCACCCGGCCCGTGGAAAAGAGGGTCAGCAGTTCCTCCAATTTCTCCGTCACGATGGCCTCTCCGTGGAGCTCCACCGGGGTGCTCCAGAGGGGCGGAATGTCTTTATCCTTGCTGCGGACGGCATAGTCCCACTGGGCGTAGACTGCCTCCGGCAGAACCTTTAGCGCCTCCATAGGGAAGCCCTTGGGATACAAATGATCGACAAGGAGCTGTTTTGCCAGAGCCACAGCGGTCTGAGCGTCCTTGATCCCCTCAAACTCGGCCCCCTCCACCATCTTCTTTCCAAAGGGTGTCTGCTGGAACAGCGCCAGAATTTGATCCTGCTGGAACCAGGCGCAGACGTACAGAACTTCCTTGTTCTCAGCATAGATCTCAAAGGGGAGGAATGCCTCCGGCGGTAAGCGCTCACTCGCTTCATTTTCCTCGTCCCGTTCAAATGCCGCCCTCAAGCCCACCGCATCGGGAATCGGGAGCCCGCACACCTGATCAGCAAGACAGGCGGCGATAAAGGCCCTGCCATCCTCCGGGGCGACGGTACCCTCCAGGCGGTGGAGGATTTCCGCTTTCACGGCTTCGTATTGGTTGTAGGGCTCCATGGTGACGGGCAGCAGGAAAAAGAATGTGTCTGTGTCTCTTAGGGCTGACACCCGCTCCCAAGGGAGACAGGAGCGGTAAATCTGCTCTCCATTTCGCAGGAAGCTCATGTGGCGGAGATGAAAGCGAACCTCGATTTTGTCCTCTCCAAATTGCAGCGTCAGGGAAACCGGCTCCGGGGTCCCCTCGTCCTCCACGCCTAGGAACTTACAGCTCCACTCCGACAGATAGGGCAGCTCCTGGTTTAGATAGCCCAGCAGGGGCTGTTTTGTCTCCCGGTCTATAGAATGATAGAATCCGGTATTCAGCCAGTGGCGGAAGAAGGGGCGATGAGCAAGGGTTATCGTCTCCGGGATCTCCGCCCCCTGATCCTGCCGGTTCCGCAGGTCAATTTCCCGCCGGCGGCGGGACTCCGCAATCAGCTGCGTCAGCTGGGCGGCATAGGGGGCGTCCGGGTTCTGCTTGTAGAAATCCAGAACTTCCTGAGCGAAGTGCTCCCCGCTCCACTGCACATGGTACTTCATGTGGTCCTCCGCAAACTTGCGGTTCCGCAGAGCCTTCTGGAAGATTGGATGGTTAAAAAACGTTCTGGTTTCCTCTCCGGCCTTATTCCAATCCTCCGGCTTTCCGGTTTCTTCCAGGAACCGCACTTTCTGGCGAAAAACCTCAAATTCCTTGTTCAGCTGCCAAATATCCAACTCGTCCGTGGCAATGTCTGGAACCAGCTCCAGCACACGCTTCCGTAGGACGCCATAGAAGAGTTTGGCCCGGCCCATAAGGGCGGTTTTCAGCTCCAACTTTTGCCAAGCAATCTGATATAGCTCTTTGGGCAGTTTCTCCCGTCGGAAAAAATGGTTTATGAGGCGCATCCCCGCCGGGTGGCGCTCCGAGGGGGTAGGATTTCTATCCTGGAGATTCCCAATCATGTAGAAGTCCAGGACTTTCCCCGCCTTCTTCAGCATCTCCTCTGTCCAACGGCCTTTGCCCGCCAACTGGAGAAGTGCCCGATAATCCGCGAAACTCCGGGAGATTGCCTGCTCCACGCCCATGAGAGGCTTTATCGCAGGGCCGCGGGCCGCCAGCTGGAACAAAAACTCCTGCCCTTCAAACTGGGCGTCCTGGTCAATCCGGAAAGTGAACTCCGTCCGCTCGTTCTCCGAATCCCAATCCCGGTACACCGACCGGTCTACAGCAAACTGGTAGACGGTGCACAGCCAAGTCAAAAACTCACGGGGAATGGGATACTCCCCCTCCAGCTGGGTCACCTCCTCCAGCAGCAACCCCGCGAATCGCCGCTCCCAGGCCACATCCAGGAAATCGCCGGAGGTGAAGTAGTCCATCCATGCCTTTGGATCCTTCCGCCGTTTCCCGGTATAGAGCTCCCGGAAGGCTTTTGCCGCAGGGTGCTCCGCGAAGGGATTGGAACCCTCGTCCCAAAGCGCCGGTTTCTCGGCCAGCGACCAGCCCTCGTCCTCCAGCGCGGATTCCGCCGGCGTGACCTCCTCTGGCCCGGCGGCAGGAGGAGTCTCCCCCTTTTCCGCCCAGTCCAGTGCCGCCTGATAGGCCTGCCGCAGCTGGAGGAAGCCCTTCGGGTTCTCCTCCGGGTGGCAGGTCTTTGCCTTCTCCGCGTAGGCCCGCTTGATAGCGGAGACATCCTTCGTGGGCTCCAGGCCCAATGCAGTCCAAATTGCGTCCATCGTATCGTGACTCCTTATGTTGCTCTGTGTACCAGCTCCAAGCGCAGTTCCTCATAGGACATATGTACCTGTGCAAACTGCCCTGGCTGGCGCAGTACCGGCTCCGTGTTGTCGATGTCGTCCAGCAGCAGGTCAATACCGTTCCGCAGCCGCTTAGAATCTTCATGAACCAGACAGCCGGGCAGGGCATGGCCCATAAACCACCGGGGCTCGTCCGCGCCGTAGGCCAGGGCCTGCCGGTTCCCATCCTGGAGCCAGAACATCATGTACTTCCCCCGATCCTGCAAAACAACCAGGTGCCGCAGCTCCGCACCGCCCTCCGGGGTCTGGAATGTCCAGCTGATCCGAATTTGCGCCAGCTTCCCTGACATGATCTGCACCAGTCCTGCGGCGGCCAAGCCGTAAGTGCCGGCCTTCAGCGCTGTCACCGTCCGCTCTCCGCCTAAATCCACGGTCTCCAGCTCCGAGGCAGGGCGGCTGAGGACAAATTTGCTGAGATAGTAATTTCGCCCCCGGGTCTGTGGGACGCCGCCCAGCTTCTGCTGTGCCATGAGAACCTTGTGCTTGGGATCATGCTGGCTCACATCGCAGCTCCAGAGCCATCCGCCCGGTCCGCCGAACTGTATCTGTCCCCAGCCCATCTGGCCCAGAACCAGATCAATATTCTGGAGGAGAGCCTGCACATTGTGGAAGATAGAATATTCCGCCAGTTTCCCCATGCCGAAGGGCACGTAGACCACATCATTACAGTCCGCAGTCTTGTATATTTCCGGGTCGGCCAGCAGGGCGTACCAGTTCTCCCCGCGACCAAAGCTGTTCTCAAAATAGAGACAGGCGTACTTGTCTCCGTCACGGCAGAGCACCAGGCGCCCCTCCATCCACTCCATCTCCAGCCGTTTCAGCTCGTCCTGAGAAAACCGGCACAGCAGGGCAGAAAGGGCCTCACCAGTCACCAAGATCTCTGGGGGAATGGGCTCTTCCTCTTTCGGCTGTTCCTCCACAGCCTGCCGCACCTTGGTGATGATCGGCTCCATGTCCGGAGGGATATCCTCGACCCCCTCCCACTCCGCCAGAAACGCCTCGGCGTTGACCTTGGGCGGCTCCCGAAGAATGTCGATATGCGACAGGCGTTCCTCCACGCCGCCGACTGGTGTGTAGAAGATTTTCCAGGGCAGCTCCCGGAGGCGGGAGATGTCAAAAAACCGGGGGTCCGTCAGCTCCGCCAGCCGCCGCTGCGCTGCGTCAAAGTCACTTGCTGCGGTGAAGCGGATGGGGGGGAAATCGTTTGAATGAGCCAGCGGCCTCTTCACAGAGCTGGGCGCCGCTGCCCAAGTTCCGTCGGGGTCAGGAATCAATTCCTCCTGCATCCGCCGCCCGGAAGAGGTTTGACGGAAGATAGAGATAGACTCCCCGCCCTCCCGCCAGACAGCGGTGTAGAGTTTTCCGCTGCCCTCCATGGACAGCTCCAGGGGAAGCTGCTCCTCCGGCGGCACTACCTCGCCAGTTTCCCCGTCGGGCCGCAGACAGCACACATGGCCCGCCAAACACCGGGCAATCAGGGCCCAGTCGTCCTCCGGCAGGGGAAAGTATGCCAAATGGCGGAAGATTTCCTGGGATACTTCGTTGAAGCAGCGGTAAGATGTCACCGTGATGGGCAGAAGCAGCGCGAACCAGTCGCCGCTCTCCCGGACCGTCTGCTCCCAAGTGAGACAGGGGCGGTACACCGGTTTCCCGTTCACCCGGTACTCCAGGTGCATGGGATAGCAGTCGATCTCCACCGCGCCCATGGCCGCCACAATCGTCCGGGGCATTCCATCCTCCCGCAGGGCAAACCGGCGGCTCCAAGCCGCCTGATAGGGCAGGTACTTCTCCAGGTGCTCCAGCAGAGGCGTCCCGGTCTTCGGATCCTGGGCGGTGTAAAAGGCGGTGTTCAGCCACCAGCGCAGCAACGGCCGGTGGCGCAGGGACAGCCGCTCATCATAGGGGAGCTCCTTCGGGTCTGCCTTTCCGTCCTCCCGGCTCCAGCGCCTGGCCTCGCAGAGCCGCAGGTCGTCCGCCAGAGCGGAGATCACCTCGCCCGCCCTGGGGATGTCCGTGTTTGCCCGGTAGTAGTCCAGTATCCGGCGTATCAGGGTCTCGCCCATACCCTCCCGCCGCCAAGGGGAGAAGACGAGAAGCTGCTGCTCCAGAAAGCGGGGCACCGGCAGGGCTTTTTGCATCTCCGGGCTCTCAAAAAAGTCCCTGGATTCCTCCGGCTCCGTCTCCGGGCTCGCCTTGAGCCGTTTCAGGTAGGCGTCTAGGTTCCGGTTCAGCTGGAGGAAGCTTACAGTTGGTGCCTCCCCGTCGATCCCCGGCACCCGCTGTACCGCTAGCTCCCGTAGGGGCCCATACAGCACCTTGGCCCGGCCCATGACGGCGCTTTTCAGGTTCAGTCTCTGCCACGCCTCCCGATACAGCGTCTCCGGTAGATCCTCACGGCGGAAGAAGTGGAGGAATACCCGAACCCCCGCCGGGTGGCGCTCGCAGTCCGGTGCCACCCGCTGCTCGCAGCGATCCCGGATGTAGGCGGAGGAGTACCGGCCCAGGATCATCCGGAAAGCCTCAATGGCCTCCTGATCCCAGCGTCCCGCATCTGCGAGGCTGTTCAGATGCCGGTAGTCCAGAAAACTCTGGAGGATGGCGAACTCATTGCCCTTAGGCGTCTTGGGCGCGGGCCCCAGGGCGGCGATTTGGAGGATGTCCTGTATGCCGCCGAAGCTGCGGGCCTCCCTGCCAGAGAACTGATAGGCCACGTTCAGCCAGGTCAGGCACTCTCGGTTTGATGGGAAATCCGCCTGAACCTCCCGCACCTTCCGCAGCAGCAAAGCGGTAAACCGGGAATCCCAGGCAGCGTCCAGAAAGGCGTCGGAGGTGACATAGTTCATCCACATGGCCGGGTTCTTCCGCTGCTTCCCGGTGTATAGTTCCAGAAACTTCGTGATGGCCGCGCTGTTCTCAAAAGGGTTGGGGCCCTCGTCCTCCACTTCCTGAAGATTCCAGCCGGGGTCTTCCGCTTCTTCATCCACTGGGGCCAGAACTTCGTCCAGCTCAGGCCCGGCCAGAGAGAGGCCCGGTTCCTCTTGTTCCCCTTCGGCGCAGTTCAATGCCGCCTGGTAGGCTTGCCGCAGCTGGAGGAAACCTTCCGGGTTCTCCTCCGGGTGGCAGGTCCTAGCCTTCTCCGCATAGGCCCGCTTGATGGCGGAGACATCCTTCGTGGGGGCAATCCCCAGGACAGTCCAGATGTTATCCATATCCTCAGTCCTCCCACTCCACATCGAAGTCTTCGTCCTCCTCCGGCTCCCCGAACCAGACGCCGCCCTCCAGAGGGTCCGCCTCTACAGCGGCTTCCAGCATGTCCAGCTGTTCCTTCATCCGGTCGTAGTCCCGCCGCCGCTGGATGCGGCCGCCACAGTCCATCAGGTTCTTCCAGTAGCTGATGAGGCTGGCGGCCATCTCCCTCCCCTGCCCGATGGTCTGTGTATAGAGCCGCAGGGCGCGTTCCAGCAGGAGTTGATCTCGCTGGTCGCCCTGGGCCGCCAGCTGGATCTGGCGGATGCGCTCCATGGCCTGTTCTTTTCCCTCCTCCGTCAGGTGCAGGCCGGGGTTCAGAATCAGCCGCTCCCGGAAGTCCCCGCCGCTGCTCTGGGCGCTGACATGGAGGATACCGTCAATGTCATAGGTAAACGTCACCACGGCGGACTGCTCCCCCGCCGGGCCGGGAGGCACCTGGACCTCCACCTCGCCCAGCTTCAGGTTTTCCGAGGCGAAGTAGCCCTCCCCCTGGTAGATTTCAAACCGCAGGCCCCGCTGGTTGTCGTTGAGGGTGTAAAACCGCTCCTGATGGCTGGCAGGAAGCATACTGCTGCGGGGGATGAGCACCGCCATATGGGGGGTCCGGTCATCCCGGCGGCTGTAGGTGGACACGCCCAGGGAGAAGGGACACACGTCCGTCATCACCAGCTCCTGGAGGTCTTCCGCCCGCTCCTTGATGCCCGCGCAGAGGCCCACGCCCAGCGCCACGATCTCATCCGGCGCCGCGGCCACATGGGGCCTGCGGCCAAAGAGGCCCTCCAGAAAATCCCCGAACACCTTCAGCTGGGCGGAGCCGCCCACCAGGATCACATCACTAAGCCTGCCGCCCCGGCTGCGGTCCTTCATGGCCCGGGTAATAACCGTTCGAACCCTCCGAAACACCGGGCCGCAGAGCTGGCGCAGGATGTCGTTGGTCAGGAGCAGGCTGTACCGCCGCTCCTCCTGCTGGAGGAAGATCGACGCCGCTGGGGCACTGGAAAGGGCGATCTTTGCCGTCTCCGCCTGCCGGTACAGGGAGGCCCGGAGGCCGGGGGCCAGCCCTTCCTCCACAAGACCGTTCTCCTGACAGAACTGGCCCACAATAGCCCGGTCGATATCATCTCCGCCCAGGCGGTTGTCCCCGGCAATGGCGGTGATCTCAATGATGTTCTCAAAACACTCCACGATGCTTACATCCAGGGTGCCGCCGCCAAAGTCCACGATCATCAGCTGGCAGTTCCCGGCCTGGGCGGAATAGTGGTGGTACAGGGCGGCAGCGGAGGGCTCGTTGATGAGCCGCTTCACGTTCAGTCCCGCCAGCTGGGCGGCCAGCTTCGTGGCGCAGCGCTGGTCGTCGTTGAAGTAGGCCGGGACGCTGATGACGGCCTCCTCCACCTCCTCGCCAAGATACCGCTTTGCGTCCTCTAGCAGCTGGCGGAGCACCAGGGCGGACAGCTCCTCCGGCCTGAACTTCCGCCCGGCCAATGTCAGGGTCTTCTCTGCGCCCATCCAAATCTTGAAGGAGGAGGCGGTGGCCTCCGGGTAAGTGACCAGCCGCTCCTTGGCCGCCGCGCCCACCAGGACGGTTCCATTCTCCAGTACGCTGACGGTGCTGCTGGTCTTGTACTCCCCCAGTTCGTTGGGGATCAGCTCCGCCCTGCCGTCCCGATAGACGCAGGCCAGAGAGTTGGTGGTTCCCAAGTCGATGCCGATGATTGCCATGGTTCAATCTCCTCTTTTATGTAATGCCGGACTGCCCATTTACTCTTGGAGCAGGTACAGCTCCACAAGCAGTTCCTCGATCTCACCGCGTATTTATTTGTCTTCCGCCTGGAAAAAACCGGTCCTGAAGCAGCAGCTCCTCATAGGCGCACTGCTCACCGGGGTAGTGCTCATCGTGGTAAGGGCCCTTATCGAAAGGCCGCCGCCTGCTCCGGCGCATCACCAGCAGCTTTGCCGGGGCATCGGGATTCCCCTCGGCGCGGAGGAAGGTGAGGCAGTCGTCCAGGATATAATGGGGCCGCTTTTCCTGGTTCAGCCGGTATGTTTCCAAGTTCCAGGCGTCCCACATCTCAGCCGCCTCTTTTTCTTGGAATCGCAGCGTCATTATCTTCAAATTCAGCACTTTGATCAGATCAGAGATGTCCGCCCGGCGGGACCAGTCCGGCTGTGTCCAAGCCAGCCGTTCGCAAGAGAGCTTTTCCGTCTCCAGAACATACTGCTCGTACAATGTGAGCCGATGGTCTCTGCGGACAAGCCCGCAGACAGCCCCCGATTCTGACGCCGCGGACACCGGGATTTGGTGTTTCTGCCAACGATGCCAGCAGCGCGGTGCCCTTCTCCCGCCAGGTGCTCATAAGGTGATCCTCCTCAAAAAAAGCTGGCTACATTATAATCCGTCAATAGGGTTTCGACAATCCTGTTTTTTACATGCCACTGGAAATCTGACGGAAGATATGATAAACTGACAGAAATCCTACCGCAATGATTTCCATGGAGCAGAGACGAAGCCATCATCACAAGAGAAGAAAGAAAAGCCGCCGGTGCATGGAAAAAGAACTTGCCCAAAATAATGAAACCGTTGATGAAGCCGTATGGGCTGTTCTCCAAGGGATGTTATCATCAGGTGAGATTGAAATATACTGCCATAGACTCTAAAAAATCTCATGTAACTGAGCTTTCCGAAAAAAGACGAGCTACATGATGAATGGTGTAGGAGGTTTGGCTATGCGTTTTTCCATACTTGATATTTGGGCAGATGGATATGAACGAATTGCCCACATACGCTTAATCAATTCTGAATCAGAGTTTTTTGTCAGTTTTATTGAGCATGACGAATACATCAACTCAGGTAAAAGTATTAAAAGGACTGCTGGCACTCAGATAGAGGGAAACCTCCAAATTGAGTTTGTCAATGATTTTTCAAGTTCAGATGAAAAACCGTTTTATTGTCAAAATATCCCTCAATCACCCTTTATCCAAGCTGTAGTCGATGTGATAGAAGTAATCGACAATTTTTCAATTAGAGCCAATCTAAGCGGCTATGCTGTTCCTATTACAACCGAATTTGAGAGGCGCATACCAAAATTGTTGAGCGAAAGAATTTTGATATACGGAGAATTGCGAATCGACATTGGTTTGTGAAGAGGATATAAACCACCATGGAAACCGTCAAACGTGGCTATGTGCCGAAAGATACAACCGAATTTGGCCCCAAGGCCGCAGACAAGCTGAACGCCGCCGCCCAAGAGCTCGCGTTCCTGTTGGACCGGGGCTACGACACCAAATCCGTCTCCACCTTCGTAGGCAGCCACCACCTGCTCTCGGAGCGCCAACGGCTGGCCCTGGCCCGAATCACCTCCTCCCGCGCCGCCCTGGCTGAACGGGAGTACAAGCGGCTCCAGGAAACGCCGGAGGCTCTTGTGCTGGACGGCTTCAACACCATCATCACCCTGGAGGTGGCCCTGTCCGGCTCCCTGCTCCTGGAGGGGATGGACGGCACCATCCGGGACCTGGCCGGACTGCGGGGGAGCTACCGCATCGTGGATAAGACGGTACGGGCCGTGGAGCTTCTGCTGGGGCGGCTGGAGGCCCTGGGGGTCAGGGAAGCCCTGTTCTACCTGGATCAACAGGTATCTAACTCCGGACGCCTTCGGGCACTGCTGCTGGACAAGGCGGAGGGCCGCTCTGTCCGGGTTCAGGTGGAGCTGCACCCCAGCGTGGACGGCGTGCTTTCCCGCCTGAAGAACGTGGTTACCACCGACGCCATCATTTTGGATAAATGCGAAAGCTGGTACAATCTGAACCGGGAAATTATCGAAGAGGCAGTCCCGGAGGCGTGGGTGTTTCGGCTGAATGGACCGTCATAGGAATGAGGGTATCGCTATGACACTTAAATGGACTGCAAATGTGGAAACGCTTTAAGATATACTGTAGTGACACTGTTCAAAATGGAGTTTATCGTTGGCATCTTTCCAGTTATTGCAATATATGTGGCAGTGCAATAGAAATGGATAGATATGGCATCGGGGACATACCCAATGCTGTTCAGCAGGCAATTATCCAAGAGTATGGTGAGTGGAAAATTTTCGCAAAAGACAAGGTTTCCAGTATAAATTATTTATCGAAATAAGTCTGTACCTGAAAGGCAGAAAAAGCGGAATACATGCTATCCAAACAAACTTGTTAGAATTTGATTGGCGAAATAACGATGAATACTTCCCAGGTTCTTCCGATTTTTTGTTTTGGAAATACTATGCTGATATTGAAACATAGGTGTCAGATGAAGCGAATTATATCCAGTATGTAAACCTGATTTTGTTTTTGAAGAGCAAACATATTGACACCATAGCAGTCTGTAATTTTGAAAATGAGCTATTCTCTTCATACGCAAACCCGAAAATCGAATAAGTCTGTTATATTAGTATATCATATACAAAGACGCTCCTGCCAAGATTGACAGGAGCATTTTTCGTTGCAACTGCCGCCAATACTGCCATCCAGCACACAAAAGCGGCGCAGACGGAGCCGGAACGAGAGCGCAGCACAAGGGTAACGGCCTTTGAAGCAATGTCGAAAGGAGTGGGTTTTAGTCGGTTTGATTTTCTTGTTGATACGCTATCGAAATGCCCATATTCTCCCGGCCCCAAGTACAATATCCATCATATGTTTCATTGAGATCCGGGGTCTGGTCAGGGAATAAAGCAGGAAAGATTGAAATGCTGTAAATTCCTGCACTTACTCCTTGACTTGTATCTTCTGGAATATCGCGAATATCACATCGGTATAGTCCACTGTCAGTGTGTAGGTAGAAGAACATTTCCCGCAAGTTAGCTTTGACACCATTGATATATTGTGCGCTCTGCATCCAAGTATAAGGTTCCCAAGATATAACCTTGTCGTCCATAAAGCTTATCAGTTCCGATGCTTCTTCCTGCAATCCATTTGCGGTATCCCTTACTACTGGGGAAAATACTTTGAGGATGCCGTCAGTATCCCCTTGGTCTATCAGTTCTACCAGTTTTTCCATAGGCAAGGGAGCAACTAAGAAATCCTCTGTATCCTGACCAACTCGGTAAACGACTAAACTACCATACTGTCCGCTGTGACCATATTCAATATCCAGTCCTATGGGATAGATAGAGATGCTTGAAAATCCCACTACATTCTGATTTTCTGAATTATTTGGCACATCACGAATACAACAGGTGTAAACTCCACCATTTGTCTGAACACTATATGTTGCTGACCGCATTTCCGTATACATACCGTAGTGGCTGTTTCCCATGCTATAAGCCCCAGTGAAATCCCAGGATACAACATTTTCTCTCAAAAAATGGACTAAACCTTGAATTTCTGAATCAAGATTGTTGGTGTTCTCTTTTGCGCTATTGGAAAACGCCTCGCAGATGCTATCCACATCCTCTGCAACCACTAACTCCATTAACTTTTCCATTGTTTTTCTGGGAACATTGAATGGCCTGTATTCTCCATCCACAACAGACTCCGTGTGTTCTGATGGTGTGGCGCCAATCATACCTCTTTGACAGCCGCAAAGCAGCACACAAAGCAAAAACGGGAAAGTCACTCTAAAATACTTTAAAAATTTCAATGTAACACACCTGTCTTCAGTTCACGAGAGCAAGTCCTCCGATTTGAGGCAAGCAACAAAGAAGGGGCCCAAAGGCCCCTTCAAAAACAGCGCTTATTCCTCTTCGTCCGTGACAATAAGGCCATAGCCGCCGCTCTTCCGACGATAGACAATGCACAAGCCGTCGTCCTCGCTGCTGCGGAAAACAAAGAAACTGTGGTCCAGAAGATTCATCTGCAAAATAGCCTCTTCCGTGCTCATAGGCTTGACAGCGAAACGTTTTGTACGGACCACGGCAAATTCCTTTTCCTCGGCCACATCAAAGTCACTGGCTGGAGCGGGCGGCGGAAAACCCTCGCTCCGCAGGCGCTTGGACAGTCTGGTTTTATTCTTCAAGATTTGACGCTCAATATAGCCCACAGCAGCGTCGACGGCGCCGCGCATATCTCCATCCGGTGCCTCTGTCTGGGCCCGGAGAAGGGCACTTCCGCTCCGAACAGTGATTTCTACCGTACAACGGTGGTCTTTTTCCACTGAAAATGTTACAAACGCGGTGGTATCCTCCCGAAAATACTTTTCCAGCTTGGCAATTTTCTTTTCCGTATAGGCCTTGATAGAATCGTTGAGGGAGACCTTCTTACAAGCGTAGGTGTACTTCATCGAGATCGCTCCTTTCGTTTGAAAGAGGACCAGGAAAACCTCTTTTATATAATATAACATATTTGTGCTGAAATGGAAAGAGAAAAGCGGCCAGTTTTTAAAATATTCACAAAAATTTTCTATGCCTCCTCAGAAGCAGCCTTTAACTGCTTCCGCCGGCGAGCAATCAAGCCTCGCTCGATTATCTTCCTGGACAAGCCTGGATTTGCACGAATCAAATACCGCAAAATGGCATTTTAGCAGTCTTAAAGCATAGCTCAGCCTGTGTTTTGGCAAAAGAAGACAGAAAATGGCAAAAACTCCTATTTACAACGAAGGTAAAACATGTTATTTTGATATAGGAAGCTTTCCAATATCCCACCCGCTTGGGCCGCACGCGATTAGCCGTGCGGCTCCTTTTTATTTCCTCAAAAATCAAAATGAAAACCGCCTGGAAAAAGGCGGTTTTCATTCTGTTTCTTTTTTATTTTCTTCTTTTTCCACCGCGCTTGCCGTCCATGCTGCGGTTCAGGTCTGCCATCTTCCCTTCTGACGAGGACAAAAACTGTTTCAGCTTGTCCTCAAACGCCTGATCTCCTGATGGCGGAAGAGGCGCAGCTCTTCCACGCCCCTGAAAGGGCTGCTGAGCGGGCTTGGGAACTGCCGGACGAGGAGCCGCCACGGCCCTGGGCGGCTTGGGAACCCGCCGTTCTTCCCGTGGAAGGGCCCTTTTAATCGAGAGATTTACCCTTCCGTTTTCTGCTGACAAAACCACTACCTTTACGGTCTGCCCTGTCTGAAGAAAATCATGCACATCTTCTACAAAAGTATTGGCAATTTCCGAGATATGTACCAGCCCGGAACCGCCGCCCTCCAGCGCTACAAAAGCGCCAAATTTCATAATACTGGTGACTTTGCCTTCCAGAATGCTCCCTACCTGAGGCTCCATATGGTTTTTCGTTTCTCCTTCCCTTGATTCATGCGGGGAAAACACCCCCAAGATGTACGCTTAGCTGCCAACGTCAAACACATACTCACCGGGCAGAACCCAGCCCAGCTCCCGACGGGCAATTTCCTGCATTTTTTCAGAAGTACAGCCTTCTTCGATGTCTGCCGCCAGAGCGTCATTTTCCTGACGCCTGCTTTCTACCAAGGCGGCGACCCGATCCTTTTCGGCTTCCGCCTCCGACACCTGCTCCTGAAGCGCGTACACCTTGCAGGCCAGCGCGGCCAACAGGATTACGATCAGCAGTCTTGTCAAAAGTCCTGTCCGAAGCTTTACAGCCCTTGGTCCCTTTCTTTGCTTTGCCATTCCTGCCGCCCCCCTTTGCTGGCCTGCACCCACTTTTTCTTATTGTAAAGCATTTGCGCCAAAAATAAAAGAGGTTTTTTCCCCGGCGCAGCATTTTTTTGAAAAAATTTCTCGTCCACCTCAGTGGCAGGCACAAAAGTCCCGTCAAAAAGGCCAGCGTGTCCGCCCAAAATGCCCACACAGGCCGGAGCAGCTCTGAAAAAGCACAGAAAAATAATACTGCGCCCCCTACTGCGCCTAAAACGATAAATCCTCTGAGCTGCCCCGCGCCCCGGCGCAGCAGAAAAAGGAACATCGTGCCGCATACTGTCAGGCAATAAGCCCAATCCAAAGCCGCTGTAAAACGAGGAACCCGAACACGAAAGGGACGCAGCAAATCATACAGCACCCCGGCTGACACTCCTAATAAAATGGACTGTCCAAACACCAGAAGCTGGTAAGTCGCCTGGTTTCCCATTTCTATTATCCGAATAGGCGGCTCAGGAAACCACCCCGGCCAGAACCTTGGTCCTCATATGTCAGCGAATCGATCCGCCCGTCTACATGGAGTTCCCCTCCATCCAGGGACAGCTTGCCGATACGCAGATTCTCCCCCGTGATGACCAGCGTCCCCTCCACCGTAGACATGACGATTCCGGTCTCATCGAAACGTTCCACATCTTCCACACCAGAAACGGTCAAGCTCTCCCGGCCGTCCAGTTTCAGATGGTGATCGGTTTGGGTCACAGAATAATCGTTCATGGTTCGTCCCTCCCTGTCCACAGAATATGGCCGGGAGAGCAGGATTATGACAGTTGTTTATAGAGCGATCCGGACTCCGACTGGCGCACAGTCTCTTGAACAGCGAGAACCTCCACTGTGATTTCCCGGGCTCCCATGTGCAAAGAAATCTGATCTCCAATTTTCACCTCATAGGAAGCCCGGGCTGGACGGCCATTGACGGAAACCAGTCCATTATCACAGGCTTCATTGGCAGTAGTTCTCCGTTTAATCAGACGCGAAACCTTTAGATACTTGTCAAGACGCATAAAAACCTCCTTTGATTATATCGCCGATAAATTTGAAAAATCAAAGATGTCTTCCAAGCTCACTGATTGCAGAGGCAAAACTGCCGGCAGACACCTGCCGGCAGTTCAAAACAGTCATTTTCCCGATTCAGCCGCCCACCGTGTCCTTCAAAACCTTGCCGGCCTTGAAGACGGGCACGACAGAGGCGGGAATCTCAATGGGTTCCTTGGTCTTGGGGTTGCGGCCCACGCGAGCCGCCCGCTTCTTCACCTCAAAGGAGCCAAAGCCAACCAGTTGGACCTTCTCGCCCTCCTTCAGCGCATCAGTAATGGCATCCAAAGTGGCGGTAATGACGGTCTCGGCGTCCTTCTTGGAGACCTCCGCGGCCGCGGAAACGACATTGATGAGTTCTGCTTTGTTCATGAATGGTATCCTCCTGAAATCATTTGTGTTCTATATTCTTAACGCAATTGCGTGTTAAGACTCTTTTTATTTTGCAGAGCGCCACAGCTCTACCAGCTCTGCCTCCGTATATTCAGCCAAGGGCTTGTCCGCCAGGCCCTCCACCCGCCGGAACCGGGCGTCGAACTTATCACAGGCTCGGTGAAGGGCGTCCTCCGGGTCCACACCGGACATCTGGGCAATCTTTGCGGTAATAAAAAGCAGATCCCCCAGTTCCTCCCGCACGCCATGAGGCACATCGGGCGGATCTCCGGCCTCCAAAGCTGCCCGCAGCTCCCGGACCTCCTCCTCCAGCTTACCCAGAGCGCCGATTGTGTTCGCCCAGTCAAAACCGGCTTTGGCCGTCTTGCTGCCGATCTTTTCCGCCCGCCACAGAGCAGGCAGGGTGTGAGGCACCGCCTCAATAGCGTCAGCGGTAGTGAACTGAGATTTTTCCTTCCGCTTCAGCGCCTCCCAATTGACCAGAACCGCCTCACTGCCTTCCACCTGCACATTTCCAAAAACATGGGGATGGCGGTAAACCAGTTTCTGCGCCACACCGTCAATCACGTCGTCCATGGAAAAGCGGCCCCGTTCCTTCTCAATCTGGGCATGAAAGGCCACCTGCATCAGGACATCTCCCAGTTCCTCCTGCATATCGGCAGGATCGTCCCGATCCAAGGCATCCAGCGCCTCATACGTCTCCTCCAGAAAATTCCGGCGAATGGAGACATGGGTCTGCTCCGCATCCCAGGGGCAGCCCCCCGGCGCACGAAGCAGCCGCATAATCTCTAAGAAGTCCTCCCAGTCATAGCGGCGCTTACATTGAAAATTTACCATATATTGTCCGCCTTTGCAAGAAATTTCGATAAAAAGTACTTCGCTGTCTTGATTTTTCTCGTTTTTTCCACTTTTTTAGCGCAAATGCAACAGTTTTGCCAACTTTTCTCCCCGGGGAAGAGACCGCAAATCCTCCGCGCGCAGAATACGAAGTGCCACCACTAATACGCCATAAACGACTACGCCGGCAAAAATGCCCAGCACAGTAGCCAAGGCGTTGGCGCCATAGGCAGAGCGGCTGTCTGCCAGGGCACGACTCACAAAACCATGTATTGCCCATGCCGCACCGCCCATCAGAACAGACGCCGTTACCGGCTTGACAAATATCTGAAGATAGTGTGGTTTCTCCGGTGAGTATTTCCAAACAAAGAACAGGTTCAACCCCACAATCACCATATAGCAGCAAAGAGTGGAAACCGGCGCGCCGTGGATATTGATATCCGGGTTCCCTACCAAAATGTAGTTCATAACTACTTTGACAATGCCTCCCGCAATCACCGTGTAAATGGGAACACGCTCCCTGCCATAGGTTTGAAGAATGACATTGGTCAAATTCATCAGGCAGATAAAGATGCACGCAATGCCCAGCCAACGCATATGAGGTGCGGCTGCCAGCGCATCTGCCTGACGGCGGGGATACAGCATCAGGAGCGCCGGCCCCCCCAGCATGCTGAGGCCCACACCAGCCGGGATTGCCAGCACCGCCACCAGGCGAAAGCCTGAAGAGACGATGCGCCCCGCCTCCGCATGATCCCTGCGGGTAAGGGCTGCCGCAGCAAAGGGAATCAGACTCATGGTGACGGGAAACACAAAGGACGGCGGCAGATTGATAAGATTCATTCCAAATGTATACTGCCCAAAAAGCTCTGCTGCCGAGTCTGCCAAAGCAGGAATATCCCGCAGACGGCCCAAAACAATTTTGGTATCCACCAAAGTGATGATGCTCATGGCTGAATTGCTGAGCGTGATCGGAATGCCGATTGCCAGAATCTGCCGCATAATGCTTCCGCCGCTGTCAGGCACATCCAAAGACGCCTTTTTATCCCGATAACGCAGAAGATAAAATATCAAATACAGCAGGGACAAAACGGTTCCGGCAGTGACGCCCAGAATCGCTCCCGCAGCGGCAATATCCAGTCCCAGCCCCAGCTTCAGAAAATACCAGGCCAATGTCAGGCCCAGGACCAGCTTGCACAAAGCCTCCAATATCTGAGAAACAGCTGTAGGCGTCATATTCCCCTGGCCCTGGGTGTAGCCCCGCATGCAAGCCAGCAGGCATACACAGAACACAGCGGGAGACAACGCGCGAATGGGCCAATAGCCAAGGGGCTCGTTCATAAAAGACGCCAGCCGCTCCGCGCCAAAATACATCAGCAATGTCCCTGCCAGGCCCAAGACAAAAAAGAGCCAAATGGCTGTGCTGAATATCTTTTTCTTTTGATTTTCCCGTCCTTGGGTATGGGCCTGGCTTGTAAGCTTGGAAATGGCCAAAGGCAGGCCGGCGGTGGAAATTGTCAGCAGCACATTGTATATATTGTAAGCCACATTAAAGTAAGTCTGTCCTTCGCTGCCGACAATATTGCCAAAGGGAATCTTATATACCGCGCCCAGAATTTTCACAATGGCTACCGCAGAAGCCAGGATGGCCGCGCCTCCCAGGAAAGACTGTTTTTTCCTGCTTGCCATGAAATACCTCCCTTACTTTTCCTGTAGGACTGCAGCAACATTTAGGCTCTGTTCAAAAATTGACGAATCAGCCCTGTTTTATAAATAGCAAAATAATAGATTGCGGCAGATTCCCTCACTGGGTTATACAATTTTCCCAGGAAGCCGGCAAATTTTTATGATTTTTAACACCGCACGGCACACAATATCCGTCATTGAATATTGTGGAACTTTCCAAACAAGTTTTAATTCACGCGGCAAAATCTCAGTGAAAGAAGCCCTTTTCGGAAAAAGCAGGCAAAAAGAACTTTCACGCGTGATAAGGCCTGTCTTGTATTCTAGTCTATGCGGCGGCGGTGCAGCACATACTTGATTTGAACGCCGGATTGCTCCGCAGGGGCGGGCTGCCGCACCCGCCCCTGCACATAGACTCGTTTGACAGCGCAGACCGCACGCCGGAAGGAGCCGTCCCACAGAGTACACCTCCGCAGCAGGGTCTCTCCCCCAAGCAAATTACATCACAGCGAATTTACATCCGTTCCAAACAGCCCTTTACCAAGGCGGTAAACTTGGGGCCCGCGGCTTTGCCGGCCTCGATAACCTCTTCGCCGGAGAGGCGCTGTTCCAGAACCCCCGCCGCCATATTCGTGCAAAGAGTAAGGCCCAATACGTCCATGCCGCAGTGAGCGGCGGTAATGGCCTCCGGAACGGTGGACATGCCCACGGCGTCCGCTCCCAGCAGGCGCGCTGCACGAACCTCCGCCGGGGTTTCATACTGAGGGCCGGGGAAGAACATATAGACACCCTCCCGCAGCGTCAGGCCTTGGGAGCTGGCGGCATCGCGTGCCTTTTCCTGCAAGGCAGGCGTATAGACGCAACTCATGTCCGGAAATCGGGGGCCAAGCTCTTCCTTATTGGGTCCGCAGATATTAGGACCGCAGAGGGGGCTGGCGCCGAAAAGCTTGATGTGGTCTGTAATGAGCATGATGTCCCCGGCGCTGTAGGAAGTATTTACCGCTCCGGCCGCGTTGGTCACCACGAGTGTTTTTACCCCCAGCAAACGCAGAACCCGGACAGGATAGCCCACATCGGCAAAAGACCAACCCTCATAGGTATGGAGGCGGCCCTGCATCACCGCCACATCCTGACCCGCCAGCCTTCCAAAAAGGAATTGGCCCTTGTGGCCAGGGGCAGTAGAGTGCTTCATATGAGGGACCTCCGCAAAGGGCACAACAAGGGGAGCCTCCATCTCATCCGCCAGAGCTCCAAGGCCGGAGCCCAGGATTACCAGCATCTTGGGACAAAATTCGCTCAGCTTTTCCTTCAAAGCCTGGGCACTCTCCTGATACTGCTCATAAGTATAAAATTCCATGATCTTCCTCTCCTCTTCTCAATCCAGCTTCCCGCCGCACGCACGGCAATAGTGGTCACCATCTTGGGCGGCAGCGCCGCAGGCCGGACAGGACACATCCTCGGCTGTCCGGCCCAATGACTCGTTGAGCTCCGCCAGGCGGGCTTTTAAAACATCAATTTCCTGAAGCTTTGCCAGCAATTCCTCAGACTCTGTAGGCGTGCCGGTGTGAGTGGCGTAGACCATCTCCCCGGCCTCCATCAGCTTTCCGTCCATTTCTCCCTCGGTCCGGGCAGCCTCGCAGCGGAGCCGCACGGCCTCCGCCGCCTTCTCCATTCCCTCACAGGCAAGGCCCAGCGTTCCCAAAGCCAGAGTTCCCGCAAAGTACGCCCCATTTTTAAGGGTATCCAGCAGCTCATAAAACTTATCCTGATTTTTCATCATGCCGCTCCTTTCCATCTGCAGATCACCGTCGCACTATCCCAACTGCCGTAATTCCCACCGCCCTTGCCGCGGCCCGGTTTTGTTTCCAAGCCCTCAGAGCACGCAAAAATTCTTTTATCCGCTTTTCCCAAAAAAGCATGCTCCCCTGAAGTCCTGCTTCGCAAGCGTCGCCGCCGGCACTCAGGAAAAGCAAATCAGTGGTTGTCATAGGGGCTTCCGCCGATAAACTCCCGGGACAGAGACTTGGCGGGGATATACTTTTCATCCAAAGGCTCAATTTTCTCCAATCCCTTAAGAATATCCTCTACCACCTTATATTTCCCTCTTGGAATCTCCTCCAGCAGAGGCATTACAAAGGGCTTCAAAGCGCTGACGCTGAGAGCCAGAGAGGAGTCAAACATAATGTCGGCATTCTCCTTATAGGGAGAAATATACAGGCGCTCACCCCGGCGGACATTCTCCCACATTTTCAAGGTAAACGCGGCGTCGCTGCCCCGGAACTTGAAGTCCCGGACGATGCGGCGGCAGAGCCGTATCCAGGATTTATCAAAAATAATGGAGCCGTCCTCATCCCGGATATTACTCCGGGCCGCGATATAGAGTTTAAAGGCCTTTGGATTCTTGCCGACAATGATATCGTTCAGAGCATGAATCCCCTCGAAGATCGCCATTTCATCTTTTCCCAGACACATAGGCTGCGCAAAAATATCAGAACGCATCTGACGGGCAAACTCATATTTGGGAATGTGAATCAGCTCCCCCCGGTCCAGCATGGCAAAGTGCTGATTCAAAAGGTTGATGTCCAGGCAGAAGGGAGACTCATAGTCGATGGCCCCCTCCCGGTTCCGGGGAGCAGTGTCCGGGTCAATGGTATTGAAATAGTTGTCCATAGAGACCGTATGGGTCTCTATGCCCATCTCCTCCAGTCTCTCCTCAATCTTCAGAGCGGTGGTCGTTTTCCCGGAGCCGGAGGGGCCGGAAAGGAGGATGATATGGGATTCCGCCCGGTGGTCCGCAATCTTTTTTGCGGCATTCTCCACTTTTTTCGCAAAGAGTTCGTCACACTCCTGCGCAAAAGCGGCGGGGTCGCTGCGGATGGCCTCGTTGATCTGTTTCAGGGAATACATAGTTCGTCTCCTTTCAGATTTGATCTCTTGGGGCTCAGCGTACACTGTAAAAGGCGGCGAAGTCCGCCAGGTTGGACAGGGTTTTCTCTGGGCGCTCCATGTACTCCTTGGGATATTTGGGATTGAAACGCCGTTGAATTATGCGACGGGACGAATCCACCATTTTTGTGGACCCTCCCGCACCGAAGGACAAAATGGAACACAGCTCCGACATGATATAGATATTATAAAGGCATGCCCCGCCGGAACGGGTCCAGCCAATATTCTCAAAACTGCCGGACATGTACTTCTGCCGGTAGAGGTAATAAGGAGCATACCCCGCCCGCCGCAGGGCTGGCTCCGCATAGCCCAGCATCTCCCCCACCGCCTCGGGGCCAGGGATGGTCAGCCCTTCCAGCAAAATGCGGCTCCCCTTTTTCAGCGCCAGTGTATGGACGGTTACGTTATCCGTACCAAATTGGAGACAACAGTCCAGCGAGCGCCCGAACCCCTCTGCCGTATCCTCAGGAAGTCCCGCAATCATGTCCATGTTGACATGGGGAAAACCGCACTTCGCCGCCAGTTCCATAGCTGCCTCAATATCCCCAGGGCTGTGGCGGCGGCCAATGGCCCGGAGAACATGTTCCTCCATGCTCTGCGGATTTACAGAAATACGGTGAACTCCATGGTCTTTCAAGACTTTCAGCTTCTCCGCCGTAATAGTATCTGGCCGGCCGGCCTCCACCGTAATTTCATCACAGGCAGCCAGCGTACCGCCGAAAGCAGCCTCAAAGACACGCAAAAGCCGGTGAAGCTGCTCTGCCGTCAGAGTAGTGGGCGTGCCGCCGCCCATGTATACGGCCCGAACACGGAGCCCCGCTTCCTGGACCATCCGGCCTCCGGCCTCGATCTCCGCCGCCAGAGCCTCTACATAAGGCTCTACGAAGGCGAAGCTCTTTTCCACCGATTGGCTGACAAACGAACAATAGGCACAGCGGGTAGGACAGAAGGGAATCCCAATATAAACGGCAATATCTTTGGGCCCCAGGGCTTTGGAGGCATGAAACGCCGCCGTTCCTGTCTCCAGGGCCAGCGCCGCCCGGCGGGAAGTTACATAATAAACTTTCTCCAGCAGCTCCTGAGCCGCCGCTGGCGTTTTACCTGCGGCCAGGGCCTCCGTCACCAGCTTATCGGGCCGGACGCCGGTGAGCATTCCCCATGGAGGCTGCCCCCCAGTGATAATCTGATAGGCTCGGAAGAACGCCGAGCCTATGGCATACCGCCGCCGCCCCTCCTGCTCATAGGGTGTACAGTCCAGAGACATTCCCTGGCTGAAGGGAACCGCTTTTCCCTGCCAGCACAATTCCACCAGGGCGTGGCCCCGCCTGCCGTCCTCATCCTCATGCCAAGACACAATGGCCCAATTTTCCTCCGGCGTACGCCGAACCGGCTCATAGACCGGCAGCTCACCGGGAAAGAGATTCAGCAGGCTTTGCTCCACCGTATAGCGCTCGTCATGGCCGTGAAATTCCAGCTTCATAGCGTCTCCCGCAGGGCCTGGCGGAGATAGGGGTTCTCCCGCCGCTCCTCCTCCAGGGTAGTCACGCCCATGTGGCCGGGCAGCACCTGGAAATCCCCCTCCAGCTCCCCCAGACGGCGAAGAGATGCCAGCATCTTGGGCACGCTGCCTCCTGGAAAATCTGTCCGGCCGCAGGAACCGGCAAACAAGGTATCCCCGCAGAAAAGCAGATTCCCGCAGCGAAGGGTCACGCTGCCCTCGGAATGGCCGGGGGTGTGGAGAACCTGGATTTTAATGGCATCTCCCCCAAAGGCGATCCAGTCTCCCTCATCATAATGATTTGCGCCTTTAACCTGCGTACGCAGCGGGAACAGAACCGGGTCCACACCCTCCAGATCCCTTTGATGGATATAAAGCGCCGCCTCGGGAAAAGCCCGTTCCAGCTCCGCCGCGCCGCCTACATGATCATAGTGTCCATGGGTCAGGAGGATATAGCGGAGCTTCGACCCTTCCAGGGCCTCGATGATTTCCGGCGCGTCCCCGCCAGGGTCGATTACCGCCGCCTCATGGCTGGCCTCATCCTCCAGAATATAGCAGTTGGTGCCCAGCGGACCCACCTGCAGCATTTTAACATTCATCGAAATTCCCCCCTCCTTGGGACTGCTGTTTCAGGAATTGCCGGGAAGCAAACCGGATTGATCCTCAAAGCCGGTATAATCCAAATGTCTTCCCTGCCATACGGCGCGAAACATCTCTGCGGCGTCTCCGGCGCCTCCATAGCGCTCAATCAGGTGCTTGCCTTCACTGTCATTCCAGCCCACGCCCACAATATACTCGCCGGTATGAGGTCCTGCCAGGGCCACAGCGCTCTGAATAAACCAGTAATCCTCACCCTGCTTCTGCTCCAGAATCACGAAACTGCCACCATGCGGCCCCAAGCCGTCTAACGCCCGGGCAATATCCTCCCAGTCGAAACCGGCGGCCGGCATTCCGTTCACAGACAGGCTCCAGCTCCACCCGGCATGGGGCTGCACTCCCCCAGGATTCTTCTTCTGAAAAAACCGGGAAATCAGTCCCATGAAACCACCCGTTCTTTCTCTCCCGCAGCTTCGTCTGTCATGGTCTCTCCGTATCAAAGACAATGGTCACCGGCCCATGGTTCAGAGAGTCCACGTCCATCTTCGCGCCAAATTCCCCGTGTTCCACAGTAAAGCCCCTCTCCCGGCACCGGGCCATAAACTTCTCATACAGCGGGACAGCAATGTCGGGCTTCGCCGCTCCCGAAAAGCCGGGGCGGCGGGAGGTGGTATCGGCAAACAGGGTGAATTGAGAGATCACCAAAAGGCTTCCACCCACCTGATCCAGGTTCAGATTCATTTTTTCATTTTCATCCTCAAAAATGCGAAGATTACAGATTTTATCCGCCAGCTTCACAGCGGTCTCCTCGGTGTCGCTGGGAGCCACACCCAAAAGGACCAGATAACCCTCTCCTATTTTTCCTGTAACGGCTCCCTCAATGGTAACGGAAGCATGTTTTACGCGGGTAACAACTGCGCGCATAGACAATTCTCCTTCAAAAATTAATCTCTGTCTTTCGTCTCCCACAGAGTGAGGCTGCTCAAGGGGGAGCGGGCTCCCCTTTGAAGGAGGCGGAGGGAATGAATCGCAATTCCGGCACTATCAGCCAGCTGGGCGCGTCACTTGCAGCACCCCGGAAATTTGATGAAGCTTATTCATGATGGCCTTCATCTGCGCCCCATCCCGGACCCGTATTTCCAGGCGGATGACGGCAAAACCATCCTCCGTACTCCGGGAGTTCAAACCGGAAACAAACGTATTTGTGCTGGAAAGGGCCGTAGAAATATCCAAAATCAGATGCATCCGGTCCTTACACACCACATCGATCGTCGTTGGATAACTGTCATTGGTATCGCTTCCCCACGTCACTCTCAGCCAGCGGCCCTCCTGACCCGCCCGGCGCTCCGGTGCGGCGTTGGGGCAATCCGCCCGATGAACGGACACGCCGTAGCCCCGGGTAATAAAGCCCACAATTTCATCCCCTGGAACAGGAGTGCAGCAACGGGAGAATTTAACAAGACAATTATCCAGACCCTCCACGATAATTCCCTGCTCACTCTTGCTCATAGGCCTGGGAGGAACGGGAATAGGAGGTTCCTCAGGCTTGACGGTCAGTTCCTCGGCCTGGTGCTGGCGGGAGATGCGCAGCAGCTCCCCCTTCATCCGGCTGACCGCCTTCTGTGCGGTAAAACCGCCGTAACCGATAGCCGCATACATCTCCTCCAAGGTGCCATAGGAGACTTTTTTCAGCAGATGCGGCAGGTTTTCCGAGTCCGTCACATCCTTCATGGAAAGGCCCGCGTGCTTCAGCTCCTGTTCAAATGAGGAACGGCCTCCCGCAATGTTTTCTTCCCTCTTCTCCTTTTTAAACCACTGTCGAATCTTGCTCCGGGCCTCGCTGGACTTGGCAATCTTCATCCAGTCCCGGCTGGGACCTTTGGCGGATTTAGATGTCATAATCTCCACAATGTCGCCGTTTTTCAGGATGTGGTCGAAGGTGACAATGCGGTTATTTACCTTGGCCCCTACCATACTGTTTCCCACAGCGGAATGAATGGCGTAAGCAAAGTCGATAGGTGTTGCCCCGGCAGGCAGATTCTGAACATCTCCGTTGGGGGTGAAGACGAAGACCTCGTCGGCAAACATGTCAACCTTCAGAGAGTGGATATATTCCTCCGCATCGGCGCCCTCCTGATTTTCCAAAAGGCGCCGTACCCACTCATACTTCCCCTCGGTCCCCGCTCCCTGGCCATGCTGCTTATATTTCCAGTGGGCCGCCACGCCATATTCGGCAATCTCATGCATTTTCCAGGTACGAATCTGCACCTCGAAGGGCAGGCCGTCGGGGCCCATAACAGTGGTGTGCAGGGACTGGTATCCGTTGGGCTTTTCCGTGCCGATATAGTCCTTAAACCGCCCGGGAATTGGTTTATAAATGTCGTGAATGACTCCCAGAACATTGTAACAGTCTCCCACCGTATCCACCAGGACACGAAAGGCAAACAGGTCAAAAATTTCATCCAGGGATTTGTTCTGGTTAAACATCTTCCGGTAGATGGAATAGGGATGCTTAATGCGGCCATAGACCATATGCTCAATGGCAAGCTCATTGAGCCGGTCGTCCATCTGGGTCTGCGTGCGGAGCAGGAAGGCGTCATACTCCGCCTTCTTGGATTCCAGCCGGGTAATGATCTCTTCATATCCCACCGGATCCAAATACTTCAGCGACAGGTCCTCCAGCTCCCACTTGATGCGCTGCATGCCAAGCCGGTGGGAAATAGGCGCATAGATTTCCATGGTTTCCAGAGACTTCTGCTTCTGTTTCTCAGGAGACTGGTACTCCATGGTCCGCATATTGTGAAGCCGGTCAGAGACCTTAATGAGAATCACCCGGATATCCTTGCTCATAGCAATGAGCATCTTCCTGAGGTTCTCCATCTGCTCATCTTCCTTGGTGGCGTACTGAATGCGGGTCAGCTTACTGACCCCCTCCACCAGATCAGCAATGGTGGGAGAAAAGAGCCGGGCCACATCCTCATGCGTGGCAGGAGTGTCCTCAATTACGTCATGAAGCAGGGCAGCCTCAATGGACTCGGAATCCAGCTTCAGCTCCTCCGCTACAATCTGTGCTACAGCCAGAGGATGAATGATATAAGGTTCGCCGCTTTTTCGTTTCTGACCATCATGGCAGCGGTCCGCATATTCAAAGGCAGCACGGATATGGTCAAAGTCAGCTGCGGGATTATAGCTCCGTACCGTCTTTTCCAGCAGCTCATACTGTTCCTGTATCGTCATAATCAAGTGGCCTCCTTGTTTTGCAGCCGGACCAGATAAGGGCAGGCAGTGAGATCCACCTTTCCCTGAATGGGGATCAGGCACAGCGTCAGCCGGTCTCCTCCCTGAGACAGAGAAATCAGTCCCCGCTCCTGAAACACCTCCAGCGCCAAGGCGGTCCGCAAAAAGCTCTCGCTTCCGCCGGTCCGGCCCGCCAGAGCCCGAAGATAGGGCATGCGGTCCTCTTCCGCCTTTCCCTGGCGGAGCCGCTGTTCCAGCGCCACCCAGCAAGCGGCATATTGATTCCGGGAAGCCCGAAGCCGGACTGCTTCCTGCGGGGAAATTTCCTCTCCCTTCACCAGCCGGCGGACCAGGTCCAGAGACTCCGCTTCATTTCGGCTGGGAAGCAGAGACGGCCGAATATCCACCAGCTGTAACTGCAGCGTGGTACTGCCCCGGAAGGTATTGGCCTGAAGATAAAAAGCGGCGTCCACCCGGCTCCCGGGAGCAATACCGCACTCCTCCGCCGTAACGGAGAAAAAGATAGCGTCAAAACGGCTGACGCCTTTGGAAAGACGCAGCTTCAGATGTTTTCCCTGCCCCACAGCCTGTACACTCTCCGCCGTAGCTCCCAGCAGGGCAAAGACGGGACGGGGGTTCCCGGCACCGTAAGGCTCCAGCTGCTCCAGCTGATCGGCCTGTTCCAATGTCAGCTCGCCAGGGGAGGCCACCGCCGCATCCACCTCCAAAGAACTCACCGGAGGCTCCCCGCCGGTGGCGGAACGGACATAACGGTTCATCCTGGCACGAAAAGCGGCAATGTTCTCCTCGGGAATGGTGAAACCGGCAGCCAGCTCATGGCCGCCGAAACCATCCAGCAGGTCCGCGCAGGACTCCAGGGCGGCGAAGAGATTAAAGCCGCCGTAAGACCGGCAGGACCCTCGTCCCGTACCATCTTTCAAATGGATCATAAAACTGGGGCAGGAGTATTTCTCGCTGAGGCGGGAAGCCACAATACCCACCACTCCCTGGTGCCATTCCTCACTTGCGAGAACCAGCGCACTGCGCTCCTCCTGCGGCCGGGACTCAATCTGTTCAATGGCATCGGCACAGATCGCCTGCTCCACAGCCTGGCGTTCCCGGTTCAGTTCGCACAGTTCCCGGGCCAGCTCTTCGGCACGGGCAGGGTCCGCCGTCTCCAGCAGGTCCGCCGCCAGGTCCGCCGCCCCCATACGGCCTGCGGCATTGATTCGGGGAGAGAGGACAAATCCGATTTGGATTGAGGTAATGGCTTTTCCCACCAGCCCCGCCTCCCGCAAAAGCGCGTGGATACCCACAAAATCCGTATGCGGCAGGGCCTCCAGGCCGCAGGAGACAATGGCGCGGTTCTCTCCTTCCATCCGCATCACGTCGGCCACAGTGCCAATGGCCGCCAAGGTGCAGTAACGGGCAAACAGGGCATCCTCCCGGCTCTCGCCACCCAAGGCCATCACCAGTTTCAGCGCCACACCGCATCCGGCCAGAGATTTGAAAGGATAGGGGCAGTCTGGCCTGTGGGGGTCCACCACCGCCGCCGCTGCCGGCAGTTCCTCCTTGCATTCATGGTGGTCCGTCACCACCACATCCATCCCCAGAGAGTTGGCAAACTCCACCTCTTCGTTTCCGGTGATGCCGCAGTCCACCGTGATCATCAATGTGGCTCCCTGCTCCCACAGACCCTGAATCGCCGTCTTGGACAGGCCGTAGCCGTCCTCAATCCGGCGCGGAATATACCGCAGGCATTTCACGCCGCAGCTCTTCAAATAGTCCATCAGCAGCACCGTGGAAGTAATGCCATCCACGTCATAATCACCGAAGACCGCAATGGTCTCTCCATCGCCGGCGGCTCTTTGAATCCGGGCAACAGCCTTGTCCATATCCCGCATCAGCATAGGTGAAAGCGTCAGCTTCCGGTCCCGGTCCAAAAATTCTGCCGCTGTTTCCGGAGAAATGACTCCTCTGGCAGCCAGCACCAGCGCCATCAAATAGGGATAGCCCGCCTCCCGCAGCAGGGCAACGTCCTCTTCCTTTGGAGCGCCGATGTTCCATCTCTTATATTTCAAAAAAGCGCCCCCCTTTCCCCACTCCGCAGGCAGGCAAAATATAACTTGTATATTATAACAGAGAAATCCCGGCAGGTAAAGGAAAATCCTTTTGATTTCCCTGTATTTTTCTCTAACCAAATTTCCCGGGAAACATTCTGATAAACCCACTTCAAAAATCGGGGACGTCAAAACACTTTTCCGCATAGCTTTTTTGTAAAGGAACAAGGAACGGCCCACCAATGAAAAACTGCCCGATAACGCCGGCAAGGGCAAAAGAGAAACTATCATTTTCATTCCGCCGCCTTTTATCCGGCCTGTACGCAAAACATACTCCTTCCAAGAAGTTCGGCCTCACAAGCAGACCGCTTTCTGCAATTTCGTCCGAAACATGTCATTAATAACGGCACGAAGCGCAAATAATTGACTGCGTTATCGTTCATTAACGGCAACTAATTTGCGTCATTACAAAAAAGCATTAACAAACTAACTGAATTTCAATCAACGGCTCCTAACATAAATGCGGAAACGAGCAGATTGAGCTTGCAGTTTTCCTTTATTTGTGGGATAATAGCGTCAATGTGTTTTTGCGCCCATTCCTTCCGCGGGATAGGGCAGCCTTTATAAAAAAGGAGTTGGGAGCACGTGACCCCTCAAAAAATCGCCCTGCTGACGGATTCCTGTGCAGACCTGTCCCCCCGTCTGGTAGCGGAGAACCACATTTACATCGTTCCCCTGCGCATTCTCTGCGCCGATGGAGAATATGCCGACGGCGTAAACATTCACAATATCGACATTTACCGCCGCCTTAAATCCGGAGAGCTTCCCCAAACCTCCCTGCCCTCCGTGGAGAGCGTAGGAGCCGTACTGGAGGAAATTCGTAACACGGGCTATGACGGTGTTATCGCCATTATGCTCTCCAGTGGTCTCTCCGGCACTTATAACTTGATCCGCCTCATTGCGGAGGAAAGCGGAGAGGACTTCCCCATTCGGGTCTTCGATTCTGTCAGCGGGTCCCTTGGCCAGGGTCTGACGGTACTGCAGCTGGCAGAGGACATTCGGAATGGTATGGACTGGAAAACCCTGGTGGAACACAGAGCCCCGCAGCTCATCGCGAATACGTTCCCCTTTTTCTCGGTAGATACGCTGGAATATCTCATGAAAGGCGGGCGCATCGGCAAAGTCACCGCCACAGCCGGAACGCTGCTGCAAATTAAGCCCATTATCACCTTTGCCCCCGACGGTCAGCTCCAGTCCATCGCCAAGGTCCGAGGCCGGAACCAGGTCATCGACAAGCTGGTAGCCATGACGGCAGAGCGCTGCGGAACCCATAAGAAATACAACCTGGCCGTTGCCAACGGCGGCGCCGCCGCCGAAATGGAAACCGTTCGCCAGAAGCTGACTGCCGCCCTCCCAAACTACAGTCATATCTGGGACGGCGAAATTGACGGCACCCTCAGCGTTTACATTGGCGATGGTGTTCTGGGCGCTGCGGTGCAGGTGCTTGATTAATCTCTTCCGGCAAAAGTCCATTAAGAAAACTCTTTCCCGCTCCGAAGCCTGACCCTTACACAGGCTGAAGCGTCCGCCGCATCGTTCCCTGTCATCCATACAGCAAGGCCCCCGGCGCAGTCACACGCCGGGGGCCTTGTATTTTTCATCTGCTATCTGCGGCGGCCGCCGCCGCGCATTCCGCCGCCCCGGCCAGCGCCTCCCCCAAAGGAGCCGCCTCCAAAACCGCCGGAACGCCCGCCGCCAAAGCCTCCTCTTCCGGCTCCGCCGAAACCTCCGGGCCGCCCGCTGCGACCCGCTCCGCCGCCAAAAGAGACTCCCCCGAAACCGCCATGTCCCGAACCGCCAGGCCGGGTCCCCCGGCCGGCTCCGCCGCCGAAGGAACCGCCGCCAAAACCGCCGGGACGTCCGCTCCGGCCAGCGCCTCCTCCAAAGGAACCGCCGCCGAACCCTCCAGGCCCGCCCGGTCTCCTGGGCGGCGGAGGCGGAGGAGGCCGCCGGGGCCGTCTTGGACGTCCCCAAAAAACGGGGTAATATACCGGCCTTGGAACCCCGATCACAGTCGGTCCATAATAACGCCGCCGGTAGCGGCTGTAACGCATCCCATCCAGAGCCACCCAGAGGACAGCCAAAAGGATCACCAGCACCACCAGCCCGGTAATGACCGTTCCAATGGCCACCGCCGCACCAGCGGACCGGTAGCCGCCGGAAATGGTCTCATAGTTTCCCATCACATCGGAAGACGGCAGAGTTGTGGTGACGGTGACATGATAAACACTTTCCAGGTAATCCACCAAGGTATCAAAGGTATACCGGACACCCTGGTCATAGCGCTTCGCAGCAAAATCATCTTCCAAAGCACTGTACAGGATATCCTCCAAATGGCTCTGCTGGCCAGCGCTGAACCCGCTGCCCCAGGACAGATAATAGTCCCCGTCCGGCGCACCGTTGTACAGGTTTTCCAGGGCCAGCACCATCAAAAGGCCGTTGTTCCGCTCTCGGGAACCCACTCCCAACTCACTGAATGTCCTTTCGGCATAATCCGCGATGTCCTCGCTTCCCGTGGTTTTCACCACGTCCACAGCAATCTGGGCCCCGGTTTGAGCAAAAAGAGAGGTATTCACAGCCTCAATGTATTCAGCGGTTTCCTGCGCAATCACACCGCCTTCATTGTGGACGAGGTAGAGGAAATCTCCGGTGAGAGCGGCTTCCGTGTCCGGCTTTTTCGCCTGCCCCAGAGCAATGCCCGCCAGGACGGCCAGGACCATGAAAACCGCCGCCACAGGGCGCTTTTGCAGAATTTTCATAGGCTTAATCCTTTACTTGCGCAGCTCCATCAGTTTCGCCCGGAGCTCACCCTCAATGCGGCCCAGCTCCGCCTCGGCGGCCTTCCGTTTCTGGGCCCCCTCCCTCTGGATGTTCAGCACCTCATCCAAGGTGGAAATCAGCTGCTGGTTTGTGTGCTGGAGCGTTTCGATGTCCACCACGCTCCGCTCCGCCTCCTTGGCGGTCTGGATAGTACCCATCTTCAGCATATCGGCATTTTTCTTTAAAAGCTCGTTGGTCATCTCCGTCACCGCGCTCTGGGCGGCAGTCGCCTGGCGGCCATGTTCCATTCCCAGCGCCAGCACCATCTGGCTCTTCCACAGAGGAATGGTATTCACCAGGGAAGACTGGATTTTCTCCACCATAAGGGTGTCGTTGTTTTGAAGCAGCCGGGTCTGGGGACCCATCTGAATAGAAATCATCCGGGTGAGCTCCAAATCATGGAGCTTCTTTTCAAAGCGCTCACACATCTGAACCAAATCGTTATAACGCTGGGCATCCTCCTGGGCTCCGGTCTGCTCCGCCTTGGCCCGGAGGGCAGGAAGCTCATTGGCCTGGACCTCCGCCAGCTTCTTCTTCCCTGCCAGTATATACATGGTCAGTTCCTTGTAATACTTCAAATTCAGCTCATACATCTGGTCGAACATGGCGACATCCTTCATCAGCGTCACCTGATGCTGCTCCAGCTCCCGGACAATCCTGTCCACGTTGGTCTCCACCTTGGAATACTGTGCCTTCATCGCCTCCAGCTTGTTCCCGGCCTTCTTGAACTTGCCGAAGAAGCCCTTTTTCTCCTCCTCTTCGCCAAACCCCTTCAGTTCCACTACCAGCTCAGAGAGGGATTTTCCCACCTCTCCCAGATCCTTAGTGCGCACAGAGGCCAAGGCGCTCTCCGAGAAGCCCGCCACATTCTTCTGCGCTGCCGCGCCGTATTGCAGAACAAGATTGGAATCCATTACGTCGATCTTTTTTGAAAACTCCTCCACAGCCTTCTTTTCCGCTTCCGAAAGCATGGAGTCATCCAACTCCACCGGTTTGACCTCCGGCTTTTCCGGTTTTGGCGCGGCGGGGGTTGCCGCAGGCTCCAGGGTCAGCTCGGGCATGGGAGCCGCAGCAGCGGCTGGGTCCAGGGTCAGCTCAGGAATCATGTTGTCACTCATAGTCGTCTTCCTCCACTAGCAGAATATGTTTTTTCTCTCGGCCGCCCAGCATCCCATGAAAAAAGGAACAGGCCGCATGCAGCCAGTCACTTTCTTCTCGACTTCAACGCCCGGCCCACCGAGACGGCAGCCAAAATCAACGCCAGAATACAGAGTGCCAAAGCGGCGGCACTTCGTCCCAAATACAAAAACAGAAGCAGCCAAACGATGGCAAGCAAAAGACATAATACCGCCATGCCAGCCCAAAGAGGCGCGTTCTTTTTATGGCGAAACTCCTCCCGGTCCGGTCTGTAACGCAGATAGCGATACCAGCAAATCACCGCCAGAGTGAGGAAACCGCTGAAAAGAATGATATTAGCCATGGGCGAAGGAAACTGCAGGACCTCGTAAAGCCCTCTGCGGAGGGCAGTTATCACATAGAGCAGACACACGCCGGTGAAAAACAGGGCGCTGAACAGCAAACCCTTCCTTGACTCTATAAAACCTTTCATCTTCTATCCCTCTCAGCAGTCATCTTCACAGTGCTTCCAGCGGTAAAAACTCAGCACCGGCAGCCCGGCGAACACAATAAACAGAACCGGAAGCAGTTCCAGCGTCTTTTCCGGAATAGGCACTCCTCTCAACGGCCGGCCCAATGCCAGTGCAGTCATATAATGCAGCAGATCGCACAGGAAACAGCCTGTTTTAAAAAGCCGCTCCGGCCTTCCACAAGCGATCTCCTTCCCTACAGCTCCAGCCGAATGTCCGTTCCATCAGGCTGCGCAGCGTCGGCTTTCATCTCCGGCTCCGTCAGGCCCTCCTGGGCCAGCAGAGTTTCCATAACCTGAATATCAGCGGAAATATCCAGAGCGTCCGCCCCATACAGACTGTCCAACTGCTTTTCAAAAGCCTTGACCACCGTCTTCATCATATTCTCCACCTTGGTCTTGGTCCCGTCGATGTTCTCACCGGAAATTCCCACACCGCTCATACGGTCATAGGCATTCAAAAGCTTCAGAGTAGTAGGCAGGTAATAATCCATAAACTTGCGAATCTGCGGCAGCTTCGCCGGATCATCTTTGACCGCCTGAAAAATCTTCTCCGACACCTGACTGAGGCGCACAATATCTGCCGAAACTTCCATGTCTGCAATATTATCATCCAGACGCTTCATTTCACTCAGGGCCAGGCGGCCGTCCTTCAGCAGCTTGTCCAGCTCCGCGTTTCCGGGAGGAGAGGCCGCCTGGGGCTTTGCGTCCATTTCGTTCCTTTTCTCTTCAGCGGCAGTCCCTGCTATGCTTCCCGCTCCCAGGCAGAGCCTGTTCACAAAGAAGAACGCCGCCGCCGACACTGCCGCCAACAGACAATACGCCCCCCAAGTATACAGAGGCAGGAAACATCCGCTCAGCAGCCACAGCGCGGACACGGCATAAAAAGGCGCTACCGGCTTTCTTTGATTCTCCGCCACGGCAAAACCTCCTCTCATCTTTCATTATGCGTATCCGGATTCCTAATGCTCGTATTATACTCCCCAGGCACGCTCCGGGTCAAGCCAGGTATGGAAATAAACAAAAAACGCCCCTGAGGGCGTTTTCAGGATATGCCGTATGTTCCCCCTACCGGGTCCCGCCAAAGCGGCAAGCAGACCGGGTGAAACGTGCACCAGACAAAGCAGAAGGCCAGCCCCCACAGGACCAGCAGTCCCAAAATCTGCTGCCAGCCGGAAGAAAGCCACCCCCGGCGAAGCAGGGCAAAATCCAGGCAAAAGACCCCCATATTCGCCAGAAAAAAGATGGAAATATCCACCCAAGTGACATGGAAGCCAAGGATGCCGGTGTAGGTATAGAAAAGGACCGGAATCAGCGCCAGTCCTGTCAAAACGCTGAGCGCCCGAACAGCCAAAAAATTAGGATAATTTCTCCCCAGCAGACAAACCTGGACCATAGAAAACAGGAAAAGAGGAACAAACAGCAGCTTCATGTGTTCCCAAGTGGACTCATTGACTCCTGAAAAAATCGCGGCAAGCATACTGCCTCCGCTCCACTCGTAGGCGAAGTGCAGCAGGACTCCCAGTGCTCCTGTAAATAAAAAGCCCCCAAATTCCCAGAAAAAAAGCCGCCGCTTCAAAACACCAGCCCCCGCGCAAAGAAGTCGCGTGCCGAAAGCCGCCCGGCAAGCCGCCCCCTGGATTACATCGGACCGCAGGGCAGGCATTTTTCAGTCGCAGCTCAGACCGCTTATCCAGTGTATGCGGCATCTGGAAAAATTATGCGCCCGAAAAACACCCCGCAGCCTGTGCGGAAAACATCCGATAATCGGGGCTCTGGCATTTCCCAAATAAGCCTGAAGCTTTATCCGGCGGCCTCACTCATCAAAATCAATCGAAATGTGTTCTGTTCCGTGTTCATCAAACTCATCAAGGTATGTATCAATCCGTTCCATCAGCATCCCGTAATTCTCACGGGTCAGCGGCTCCCCGTCCATGTCCCGCAGGGCCAGCTCCTCCGCCAGAATCTCATAAAACACAACATCTTCATAACTCTCAATGGCCTCATGGATACCGCCATCCGCAAAAGCCCGGGAAGGGATCAGGTCTCCCTGATACAGCTCCACCAGCTTCCCCATGCCATGGCGGAGACAGTGGGAAAAAATCAGGCTCTCTACCTGGTCATATTCCCGTATGCGGTCATCCTCTCTGGTGGAGTTGAGAACCCAGTTACCTATGTAGACCAGGTCCAGCAGATAACGGTACTGTTGCTCCGTCAATTCAATTTTCATAGGCTGACCCCTCCTCACGGCATTGTCGGCGGCCGGTTTCAACAGATAAAATCATTATAGCAGAGCCTTTTGAAAAATTCCACATAAAAAAGCGGGCAAAAAGACTAAAATCTGTCTTGCGGCAAAAGAACTCTCATAGTATAATACATGTCTTAGAGCAATTTGTGACCAGGGCCGGGAGACATTTCTCCCGTTCCCCTGCAGCGAGAGGAGAAACAGCAATGGATATGCGTCCTATCGGTGTGTTTGACTCGGGTCTCGGAGGCCTGACGGCGGTACGGGTCCTGCGGCGAATTCTGCCGGAGGAAAATTTGATTTATTTTGGCGATACCGCCCGGGTACCTTACGGCGGACGCTCCAGGGAAACCCTGCTGAAATATGCCAGACAGGACCTGCGCTTCCTTCGTTCTTTTGACCTCAAGGCCGTCGTCATTGCCTGCGGAACCATATCCACCACATCTCTGGACACTCTCCAGCAGGAAAACGATCTGCCTCTCGTCGGCGTGGTAGAGTCCACCTGCCGCAGGGCACTGGACGTAACAAAAACACGCCGGATCGGCATGATCGCCACCTTGGCCTCCGTTCGCTCCGGGGCTTATGAGGCGGCGCTGCGGCGGCTGGACCCATCGGTAGAGGTCTTTTGCCAGCCTTGCCCGCTGTTCGTTCCCTTGGTGGAGAACGGCCGGTTTCGCCCAGGGGATGTAGTTATTGAAACCGTGGCTCAGGAGTACCTGGCCCCGCTCCTGGAATGGGGCGCGGACACGCTTATCCTGGGATGCACTCATTACCCGCTGCTGGAGGATGTTATTACAAACATCTGCGGTCCAAGCGTCGCTCTGGTTTCCGCCGGAGAGGAATCCGCTTTTGAACTTAAGCGCCTTCTGACTGTCCAAAGCCTCCGGGCGCCGTCGGACCGGCGGGGAGAGGCCGAATTCTACGTCAGCGACCGGGCAGAGGACTTTGAGGGCGTGGCCTCCCTCTTTTTGCAGGAGAATATTCATCACATGGCACGGAGGATTGACATTGACCAGTATTGAAACAAACAAGCTGCCCGTTCTGCTGACCATCCGGTCAGAGCAGCGATATGAAGATACAGAGCCGGACAGCATTGAACTGATGACCGAGGGCACACTGGTCCTCACCGGAGAAAACGGAATCGTTCTCTCCTATCAGGAGAGCGAGCTCACCGGCCTGGAGGGCACCACCACTGCCTTTGAAATTCAGGGTCCCCAGGTAATTCTGACCCGAAAAGGCAATGTGAACTCCCAGATGGTCTTTGAGGAGGGGAAGCAGCACACCTCCCTCTATGAAACCCCCTTCGGAGAATTGGCCATCGGCATCCAAACCAGCCGTCTCCGCCACAGTCTGACAGAACGGGGCGGACTGATGGATATTCAATATTCCATCTCCGTGGACCACTCCGTCACCGGGCGGAATGCCTTTAAAATACGAGTGCGGCGGAAGCATGAGTTTCGGGAAAACGGTCCATCCTGATACAAAAGACACCGAAAAGAAAGAGGTTTTTTCAATGACGAACATGGTACAAAACGCCAAAGACCAGGTCTCCGCCCTGGCTATGGCCGCTTATCAGGCCGCAGCGGCGGACGGGACCCTGCCCCAGGCCGAAGTCCGCACCGCACCGGTGGAGATTCCCAGAGACATCGCCAACGGTGATTTCACCACCACTTTCGCCCTGGCGGCCTCCAAAGCTCTGCGGCAGCCTCCCCGGGTCATTGCCCAAGCCCTGCTGGAACATATGAAATTAGAGGGCAGCTACTTTTCCTCTGCGGAAATTGCCGGTCCCGGCTTCCTTAACTTTCATCTCGGACAGCGCTGGTACGAAGACGTCTGCGCCGCCGTAGAGCGGGAAGGCGCGGATTATGGGCATTCCGACACCCTGAAGGGCCAGAAGATTATGGTGGAGTTTGTCTCTGCCAACCCCACTGGTCCCATGCACATGGGCAACGCCAGAGGCGGCGTGCTCGGAGACACCCTGGCCTCCGTTCTGGCCGCCTGCGGGGCCGACGTCAGCCGGGAATTCTATGTTAACGACGCCGGGCACCAAATCGACAAATTCGCCCGATCCATCTATGCCCGCTGCATGCAGCTGACCTATGGAGAAGACGAGTTTCCCTTCCCTGAGGACGGCTATCAGGGCGGCGATATCCGGGAGCTGGCCGAGGGATTCCTGGCCCAGGCGGAGAACTTTCCTGGCGGAACCCGGGAAGAGGTTTGGATGGCCGCCATGAGCGCATATGGTCTATCCGTTAACCTGCCCAAAATGAAAAGCGACCTCCAGCGCTATAAAATTGACTATGATACCTGGTTTTATGAATCTTCCCTCCATAACAGCGGCGCTGTGGCGGAGACGGCAGAGCTTCTGACCCAACGGGGCTGGACCTATGAAAAGGATGGGGCCCTCTGGCTGAGAACAGCGGACATTCTTCGGGAAAATCTGTTGAAAGCCGGAAAAAAGGAAAAGGATATTGAGAAGCTGGACCTGAAGGATGACGTCCTGCGCCGGGCGAATGGTTTCTATACCTATTTTGCCGCCGACATCGCCTATCACCGGAACAAATTTGAGACGCGGGGCTTTGACAAGGTCATCAACATTTGGGGAGCAGACCACCATGGCCATGTGGCCCGTCTGAAGGGCGCTTTAGACGCGCTGGGACTGGACGGTTCCGGAAAGCTTGATATCGTGCTGATGCAGCTGGTAAAGCTCCTGCGGGACGGAGAACTGGTAAAAATGAGCAAACGCACCGGAAAGGCGATCAGTCTCTCTGATCTTCTGGATGAGGTGCCCGTGGATGCCGCCCGATGGTTTTTCAATGCCAAGCCGGATACCCAGATGGACTTTGATCTGGGACTGGCTGTCCGTGAGGACTCCGAGAATCCCATTTACTATGTGGAGTACGCCCACGCCCGCATCTGCTCCCTGACCGAAAAGCTGGCGCAGGAAGGGCTGACGGTGCCTGCTCCCGGCCAGGCGGATCTGAGCCTGCTGACGGCGGAGGCGGAGCAGGCTCTCATCAAGCAGCTCGCGGCCTGGCCGGATACAGTCCGGGCGGCGGCGAAGAATTACGATCCCTCCCATGTGAACCGCTATCTGATGGAGCTGGCAGGCTGCTTCCACCGCTTCTATACCGCCTGCCACATCCGGGAGGAAGCCCCCGCTCTGGCCGCCGCCCGTTTGAAGCTGGCGGATGACACGCGCATTGTCCTGCGGAACGGATTGAAGCTCATCGGCGTAGACGCACCGGAGCGAATGTAAAGCGATGTGAACATCATTTTCAATGGTGCTGGAACCTCCTTCCGGGTTCTCTCCTTGTCGAGCCTATTCGTATTAAGAATCTCCAAGCAAATTTTTGCCGGATGCAAGACAAAAATTTGCAGGCGCGCCGGCCCACGTCAAAAATTTTTAACGCGGCAGACGGAGAATTTGCCGGGAAGGCGTGCGTTTGGGCTTATGTCAACAGGCTAAGAGGCGGCGGCACTCCGAATCGCACCTGCGGGCACAGCCCCGCACTCCTCCACGTCAAATCGGTCTCCCGGTTCTCCCCATACTCATAAGCGGCAGGGAATATTCCCTGCCGCTTTACTATTTATCTCATCATACTACCGCTTTTGTTCGTTCACTGAAACTATTTTGCCGCTTTTCCGCCCTATTTTCGCACGACAATCCCGTTAAAAGGACAGGCGGCCTCTCCCCGGTCAAACCGGACCCGGTCACAGTCTGGCAACACCGGACCTCCTGGCGGCTTCGGCCACAGCCTTTGCCACCGCAGGCCCCACCCGCTTGTCAAAGGCCTTCGGGATAATGTAGTCGGCATTCAGTTCCTCGTCAGAAATAAGGGCCGCCAGGGCTTGGGCCGCCGCCATCTTCATTTCCTCATTAATGTCGCTGGCCCGAACATCAAACGTTCCCCGAAAAACCCCCGGAAAAGCCAGAACATTATTAATCTGATTGGGATAGTCACTGCGTCCGGTGGAAACCACCGCAGCTCCGCCAGCCTTGGCCTCATCGGGGAAAATCTCCGGAGTGGGATTGGCGCAGGCAAAGACGACCGCGTCCTTGTTCATCGTCTTCACCATATCGGTGGTGACTGTGCCGGGAGCGGAAACGCCGATAAATACATCTGCCCCCTTCAGCACATCGGCCAGAGTTCCAGTCTTTTTCTCCAGGTTTGTCACCTGGGCCATTTCTTCTTTAATCCAGTTCAGCCCCGCCCGTCCTTGATAAATGGCGCCCTTCCGGTCACACATAATGATATTTTGGAAGCCTGCCGACAGCAGCAGCTTCACAATGGAAACTGCCGCCGCGCCTGCGCCCGATGTAACCACCCTTACATCCTCCCTCTTCTTCCCCACTACTTTCAGCGCATTGGTAAGACCAGCCAGGGTGATAATAGCGGTGCCGTGCTGATCGTCATGAAAGATGGGGATATCGCACCTTTCTTTCAGCTTCCGCTCAATCTCAAAGCAGCGGGGAGCGGCGATATCCTCCAGATTAATGCCGCCGAAGGAGCCGGACATCAGCCACACCGCATTGACAAACTCGTCTACATCGTGGGTTTTTACACAGAGGGGGAAGGCATCCACGTTGCCGAAGGCCTTAAAGAGAACGCACTTGCCCTCCATAACGGGCATGCCTGCCTCTGGGCCGATGTCCCCCAGGCCCAAGACGGCGGAACCGTCGGTAATCACGGCACAGAGGTTGTGCCGGCGGGTAAGCTCATAGCTCTTGCTGATATCTTTTTGAATCTCCAGGCAGGGCTGCGCCACACCCGGGGTATAGGCCAGGCTCAGGTCGTCCTTCGTCTCCACAGGAACGGTGGCAACAACTTCAATCTTTCCCTTCCACTCGCCGTGGAGCCGCAGGGATTCCTTTGCGTAATCCATAACAGGTCCTCCTCCGTATCAAATCCATTATACGCTTTGATATACACAAGGATAGCCCTCTTTTCCCCTTCCGTCAAGAGGCGGAGCAGCTGGAAAGCCAAACAATTCCATGACACCGCGCCGCGCCTTCCGGAAAAAAATAGTTCTGGAGGTATACAGCCTCCGGCAATATTCTCCAGGGAAAGTCTTTTCCAGCTGCCGCCTGTACAATTTGTTAAAAGGCCTTTTGTATTAGGGATTGAATATTAGATAAATTCATGATATTATGAGAATACCATTAATTGACAAGGGACCGTATGCCTGTCAGCCTATTCACCAGACCCCGGCTGAAAGTTTTTATGAAAACGCGGCGAAAAACCGCTTTTTGTCTGTCTGCTATTCACCCCCCCAATTCCAGCTTCCAGCAGTACGCCTGCAAATTATAAAATGAAGGAGACTCATTATGGACCGATTCGGAATCAATGTGGAACTGAAGCACACGCCGCCCCTGGATCCGGGCTTTATCCCTCTCATGCGCTTCAACCGCGCCTTCCTGGCCGCAGCAAAAAAGCCGGTGGGCATCGCCGTGGAACGGGCCGACGGGCAGATGGCCTCCTGCCAAACCTTTATCCACGGCACTCCGGAGATGGAGGCCGCTGACCACTATTATATTGAGCGGCTGGTCAAGACCATTCTCTGGATGAAAGGCGGCTTCAAGATCTATGTCAGCGGCGACGCGGGCGTCTTCGAATACTTGAAATCCGTATACTGCGCCGGTGGACAGCAGGAATTTGACTGGGACTACATGGCAGACGTTTTCGAGCATCCCTTTGAAATTGTTCTGGTGGATGACATCCCTGCCGCCAAGGACGCTCCTAAAGCTATTGGAGGCCACATGGAGGGCTGCCGCATCGGCTTTGACGCCGGCGGGTCCGACCGGAAGGTCTCCGCCGTCATCGACGGAGAAACCGTCTACTCTGAGGAGGTCGTTTGGTTCCCCAAGACCAACTCTGACCCCGATTACCATTACGACGGCATTGTCAGCGCCCTGAAATCCGCCGCGGAGCATATGCCGCGGGTGGACGCGGTTGGCGTCAGCTCCGCCGGCGTGTTCATCAACAACCGGACTATGAACGCCTCATTGTTCCTCAAGGTTCCCAAGGAGATATACAGCGAGAAAGTCAAGGACATCTATATCCGGGCTATCCGGGACACGTTTGGGGACGTGCCCTACTGCGTCATCAACGACGGCGATGTCTCTGCCCTGGCGGGAGCCATGAGCCTGAATGACAACAGTGTCTTAGGCATCGCCATGGGCACCAGCGAAGCCGTGGGCTATGTGGACGAGGAGGGCCGGATCACCGGCTGGCTCAACGAGCTGGCCTTCGTCCCTGTGGACGCCCAGCCCGGCGCCATGCGGGACGAGTGGAGCGGCGACATCGGCTGCGGCGTGAAATACTTCTCTCAGGACGGCGTCATCAAGCTGGCTCCCCGGGCGGGCATCGAGCTGGACGAAAGCGCCTCTCCCGCCGAGAAGCTGAAAGCCGTTCAAAAGCTCATGGCGGAGGACGATCCCCGGGCCGCCCAGGTCTATGAGTCTATCGGCGTTTATCTGGGTCACACCCTGGCATACTATTTCGATCTCTATGGCTGCCGGCATGTGCTGCTGCTGGGCCGGGTCATGAGCGGCAAGGGCGGAGATTTGATTCTGGACACCGCCAAAAAGGTGCTGGCAGACGAGTATCCGGAGCTGGACGGGAAAATCGTTCCCGAGCTGCCTGACGAGAAATTCCGCCGGGTAGGCCAGTCCATGGCCGCCGCCAGCCTGCCGGAGATTACAAAATAATTAGGAGGGTGAATACATGGACCGGCAAAAACTGCAGGAAGCCCGGACCTGGGTCCGGGGGGAGCTGGAGCGCTCCGCCGCCTTCTGGCTGGAGCACGGCATGGACAGGGAACACGGCGGCGTTTACACCTGCCTGGACCGGAAGGGAGAAATTTACTCTACGGACAAGAGCGTCTGGATGCAGGGCCGCTGCGGCTGGATTTTCGCGTTTTTGTGCAGCAATTACGGTGTGAAACAGGAATGGCTGAATGCTTCGAAGAGCTGTCTGGATTTTATGGAGGCCCACTGCTTCAACCATGAGCACGGCGAGCGGATGTATTTCACCGTCACGGCGGAGGGACAGCCCCTCCGCCAGCGGCGCTACTACTTCTCAGAGGCCTTTTGCTCCATCGCCAATGCGGAGTACTACGGCGTTACCGGGGAGCGGAAGCGGCTGGAGCGGGCCCGGCAATGCTATGATCTTTATTGGGACCTGAGCCAAGGCAAGCCGGACCCTGTAGGCATGGGGCCCAAAACCATTCCGGAGACCCGGACAGGCCGTGCTTTCGGCACGCCCATGATCATACTGAACGTCACCGGCGTGCTGCTGCGGACAGACCCGGAGCGGAAGGCGCTCTATGAGGAGCGGGCCCAGCAGTGCGTGGACGATATCTTTAAATATCACGTGAAACCGGAGCTGAAATGCACTCTGGAGAACGTAGACGCAGACGGAACCCCCCGTCTCTACTACACCGAAGGCCGCACCGTCAACCCCGGACACGACATTGAGGGTGTCTGGTTCCTTCTGGAGCACGCTCAGCGCACCGGAAACAAAACCCTGATACGAAAAGCTGCGGAGATGTTTGATTGGGCCATCGCCGCCGGGTGGGACGAGGAATACGGCGGTCTGCTGTACTTCACCGACGCCTTGGGCAAACCTCCGGAGGCTTATGAGCACGACATGAAGCTCTGGTGGCCCCACAATGAGATTCTGATCTCTTCCCTTATGCTCTATCGGGACACTGGCGAAGAAAAATATCTGGATTGGTTCTACAAAACCCTGAACTACTGCAAGTCCCATTTTGCCGACCCTGAGTACGGCGAGTGGTATGGTTATCTTCGCCGGGACGGCCTTCCAACGGAGCCCTCCACCAAGGGCAGCACCTTCAAAGGCCCCTTCCACCTGCCCCGGAGCATGATTTTGGCGGACAAACTGATCGGCGAGATTCTGGATAAGTGACCTGAGTCAAGGGGCGCCGCTGCCGCCCAGTGCGGCCGGTTTTCAAACTGCCTGCCGCGTATTTAAGGAATCAGGAGGAGGTGTGCCGTTGGAAAAGGACATCGTGGCGCTGATGCTTCAGGAATATGAAAGCTTCACCAGATCCGAGCGCAAAATTGCGGATTATGTGTTGGAACATCAGGAAGAGACTCAATATATCAGTATTACCGACCTGAGCAGTCAATGTGAAGTGGCGGTGTCTACCGTGTCCCTGTTCTGCAGGAAGCTGAAGCTGGCAGGCTTCAACGATTTCAAGCTGGAACTGGCCCGGGCGGCACTCCCCGCCCGGGCGGCACTCAGTGAGCCAGGAGGCGAAATCACTCCGGATGATCCTCCTCCCACTGTCATGGGCAAAATTCTGTGCGCCTCCCAAAACGCGCTGAACAGCACTTACCATATGCTCAGAGAGCAGGAAGTGGCGCAAGCGGCAGACCTGCTGCGGAATGCGGGACAGGTAATCTGCCTGGGTCAGGGCAACCATTCCACAGTGGCCTTGGCCGCCTGGGCCCAATTCTCCACCACCTCTTCCAAGTTCAAAACGATTCAGGATTCCCATATGCAGACAGTCATTCTATCCACCCTGTCGAAAGGGGACGCGGTGCTCTACTTCTCCTATTCCGGAGCAACGCATGAACTGCTGGAGGCGGTGGATGTCATCCGTGCCCGGTCCGCAAAGCTGATTTTAGTGACCCGTTACCCCAACTCTCCTGCCAGCGCCCACGCCGACGCGGTGCTTCTCTGCGGTCCTAACGAGCAGCCCTTTCAGTTCGGCTCCACATCCGCCCTGATCGCGCAGCTCTATGTGCTGGAAGTGCTTCTTAACGAATTTATCCGGCGGGACCCTGAGGAGGCGGAGCGCTGCCGCCAATCCGTCGGCAAAGCCCTGACACAAAAATGTATTTGAGACCCCCCGCATAGCTGGAAAGAGACAAGCCGCGTTCTTTCGTCCAGCAGCGCCGCCTGCCGAATACACGCTCTTGACAAGTGTTGACTGAAAAATTCAGACTGAGGCTGCATAGGCAGCCTCCCGCGGTGAAAATCGCCGCAGACATCAAAAGAATCGAAATAATTTCTTTAAAGGGCTATAGGAGGTCGGGCGTTTGGGTGAGTTCTTTAATCCTGAAAAGGGCATTTGGGCTTGGCTGAGCACGCTGGTGGATATCTGCGGCCTGTCCATTCTTTGGATTTGTCTCTGTCTGCCCATTGTTACTGCCGGCCCGGCTACGGCGGCCCTGTACTATACAGTTGTTAAGTGTGTCCGGCCGCGTGAGAGCGGGGCCTTCGGGTACTACTTCCGCTCCTTCCGGCAGAATTTCAAAACCGGACTGCTGACAGGACTCATTGTGATTCCTATGGCTCTGCTGCTGTTTGGGGGCCATTTCATCGTTCGGTGGTACGGCACCCGCCTGGGAGGTATGGCCTATGTTCTCTACGTAGCCTACTATTTCGCACTCATTCTTCCGGCAGGAGTACTGTGCTGGCTGTTTCCCCTGTTGGGACGGTTTGATTATGACGTCAGAGGACTGTTTCGGACCGCCCTTCAACTAACCGCCGCTCATCTGCCCAGCACCGTGGTAGTGGTGCTGCTCACAGCCCAAACTGCCGTTTTCTGCATTGAGCGGTGGTGGCCGGTGGTATTTATGCCGGTCATCACTATGCTTTTGGTATCGCTGTTTTTTGAAAAAATCTTTCAAAAACACGCTCCGGCTTCGGAGAAGAATACGGAGCCCGGCGAATAGCAAAACAGGTCTGCCGCTTAAGTTTGCGGCAGACCTGTTTTGTTTTTTTGAAATCCATTCAGACGCCGCCGCCAACAATGAACAGTGCGCCGTTCAGCTCCTTGAACACCGCCGGTGCCCCTGGTGTGAACATGATGGTATCCGTGTTCCGATACCGCTCCCGCCCGGTGATCTGGAAAATGGACATGAGATACAGCTTCTCGTGCAGCTCCGGCCACGGGGACTTGGCATCCAAAAACCACAGCTCCGGGAAACCGAACTGCTTAAGCCCCCAGGTTCCCACCAGGGATGCCTCCCCTTTCTGCCCGCTGCGAATACTGACCCAAAGCGGCGCGGGAAAATATTCCGGGTCCTCCCAGTTCTTCTCCAAAACAGCGGTGTGCTGAAGGTACACCCGCCGGCTGATCAACAGCTCGGCAGAATTGATGTAGACGCCCGCCGCAGCCTCCAATTCCATCAGCACACCGGCCAGGCGGGTAAACAGGCGGCAAATGTTCCTCTTTTTCTCCAGAGTTTCTCCCCCGCCCTTCTGAGCCAGCACCAGAAAGCATTTATGGGCCAGAATATCCTCCTGCTCCTGAGGAGAACACAGACCTTCCCCTGCGGCGGAAATGTCGCAGACCTCCGCTGGGTGCGGCATGGGCATATAGCTGCAAAAGAACTCGGTACCCTCCAAGCAGATGGTCATTGCGGGAACCTGGGCATGGCTGTTATCCACAGAAGCCGGGGGACCGAAAGAAGCCTCCAAAGCGTTGGACACGGCAGTCCAGCCAATATCTTCCCGAAGCAGAATCAGGGCCATGGTATCCGCCTCCGGGGCATATCCCGGAGCGGGCGGTTCCTTAGAGTCTGGAACAGGCTCCTTTTTTCGTCTGAAGCGGTCAAGCAGTCCCATCAATCTCTCTCCTCCCCATCCTTTATGGGAGCAAACCCGGCACCATTTCCCCCAGCAGTGCCGCCAGCCGGGCGTGGCCCCTGCGGGTCAGGTGCATCCCGTCCACGGCGTTGAACTCGCAGTCCTTGGCGTCCAGGTAATGGGCTCCCACCAGCTTGGCAGTCTTCCTGTAGTATTCAGGCAGCTCCCTGGACTTCTCCAGACAGCCCTTTCCCATAGGAATGCCGTTCTCGGAGCGTTCCATCTCCGGGCGGATGGGAGGCGGGCAGACAATCAGGATGTTGGGCGCATGATCCCCCCAGCAATCTACGCTCTGGGCCTTACGGACCAGGCGCTCCATACCAATGGCAATGCAGGAGGCATTCATCCCCAGGCGTTCTTTCACGTCGTTGGTGCCCAGCATAATAATCAGCAAATCAATCACTTCGTGGCTTTTCAACAGAGAATACAGAACCGTGAGGGCATCCATGGTCTCATGGAGGGGGTCTGGAAAGACAGTGGTCCTCCCGCTAAGTCCCTCCTCTGTCACCAAGCAATCCGGCCCCAAGGCCTTTTGCAGCAGGCATGTCCAGCGCTCATCCTCGTTAAAGCGGATCCCGCCGTCAGCACAGTCAGCAGGGTCCGCGCAGTACCCGTGGGTATTGGAATCGCCCAAGCAGAGAACGTGTTTTTTCATGATCCATCTTCCTTTCATCTATAGCCGCCCGGTCTGAAATTTACCCCTCAGTGTATAAATTAGCAGTTTTTTTCCGTTTGTCAAGGCGCATTTTTGGCTTTTCTTCCGAATTTAAAGGGAAAATTCACCAAAAATCGAAATCATTTTTGAGATATCCCCTAAATATTGTGGCTCTACAGAAATTCTTTCGATTTTAATTGACAAAAGAAGGAAGCCCTTGTATAATTTACACAGCGAGCCGGAACTTGCCGGTTTATTTTTTGTAAACATTAAAGGAGGATCCACGATGAAGAAGCTGCTTGCAATGGTATTGGCCATGACCATGGTCATGGCCCTTGTTGCCTGCGGAGGCAACAAGGACTCCACTACCCCTGCTCAGGATACCCCACCGGCCGAGAACAACGCCCCAGAGGCCCCGGAAACCCCTGCCGCAGGCGGTGAGCTGACCCTGTGGACCTACCCCATCGGCAACTGGGGCCAGGAGGACAAGGTCAAGGCCATCACCGACGCTTTCACTGCCGACACCGGGATTTCCGTGAAGGTAGAGTACTTAGCCTACGCCGACGGCGACGACAAGGTTAACTCCGCCATCACCGCCAAGAGCGCCCCCGACCTGATTATGGAGGGTCCCGAGCGCCTGGTGACCAACTGGGGCGACAAGGGCTACCTGGTAGACCTGAGCGACATGTTCGACGACACAGACAAGAGCGAAATTAACGCCGCCGCCATGACCGCCTGCACTCATTCCAACGGCGAAGTTTATGAGTATCCTCTGGTCGTAACCGCCCACTGCATGGCTGTGAATCTGGACGCCTTCAAGGAGGCCGGTGCCGACCAGTATCTGGACATGGCCACCCGTACCTGGAGCACTGACGACTTCATCAAAGCCGTGGACGCTCTGTACGCACACTTCAACTCCCCCGTGGGCGCCGTTTTCTGCAAGGGCCAGGGCGGCGACCAGGGCACCCGTGCGCTGGTCAACAACATGTATGGCGGAACCTTCACCAACGCCGCCCATGACCAGTACACCTGGGACGATCCTCTGAATGTCAAGGCTCTGGAGCAGCTCAAAAGCATGCCTGGCATCACCTTCGACGCCTCTCTGGAGGGCGGCGATGAGATCAAGGTCTTCTACCAGGGAATCCTGAAGATGGCTTTCTGCTGGAACATCGCCCAGCAGCTGAACCCCAACCTGGCCGACACCGGCGCAGGCCTCACTGCCAGCGGCGAAGAAATTGCTTTCATGGCTTTCCCCTCTGAGAGCGGCGCTCCTCAGCTCTGCGGCGGTATCTGGGGCTTCGGCATCTTCGATAATGGTGATCAGGCCCGTATTGATAATGCCAAAACCTTTATCAAATGGATGTGCGACTCCGAACATACCGTGGACGCGGTAAAGACCGCCAATTACTTTGCCGCCCGTTCCTCTGCCGAGGGCACGGATCTCTCTGCCATCTGGGCTGACAACGATATTATGAACGACTACCAGGTTCTGATGCCTTACCTGGGCGACTACTACCAGGTAACCAAGGGCTGGGCCGGCGCTCGTACCGAGTGGTGGACCATGCTCCAGAAGGTAGGCGAAGGCGCAAACATTGCCGAAACCGTCGCTACCTACGCCGGCAACGCCAACGCCGCTGCGGGCTAAACGGACCCGCATACAGTTAAAGAGATAAGGGTTTTTGCGCCCCTCTCCCGCGAAGGGCGGGAGAGGGGTGCGCTTCTATTTGGAAAAACCTGGTCCTTTTGAATCCAGTTGCAAAGGAGTGTTGATCTTGGCAAAACAGTCTCACCCCACCATGAGCCGGGCATTGCAGAAGCGGGAGAATATCACCGGCTATCTCTTTATGCTGCCCAGCCTGATTTTCTTTATTGGCTTTGTAGTCATTCCCATGATCATTTGCATTATTACCAGCCTCACAGATGCCAACATGCATGACCAAGGCATGTTTGGCAACTTTGTCGGCCTGTCCAACTTCACCAAGCTGACCAAGGACGTGGATTTTCTGGAGGCGCTGAAAAACACCTTTATCATTGTCGTCGTCAGCGTTCCCACGGTCTGCGCCTTCTCCTTGTGGGTATCCTCTGCCATTTACAAGCTCAGCGGGCCGGTGCTCTCCGCCTTCCGCTGCATTTTTTACTTGCCCGTAGTCACTGGCTCCGTGGCGGTTACTGTAGTGTGGAAGTGGATGTATGACAATTATACCGGCATTTTCAACCACGTCCTCAAGGGCGCTGGCCTCATAGAGCAGAACATCAACTGGCTGGGCGACTCTAAATACGCCCTCTGGTGCATCATCCTGATCCTCTTTACCACCTCCGTGGGCCAGCCCATCGTGCTCTATGTCTCCGCCTTGGGCAACGTGGACCAGACCCTTATTGAAGCCGCCGAGGTAGATGGGGCCACCAGCTTCCAGGTTTTCTGGAAAGTAAAGTGGGCTCAAATGATGCCCACTACCCTGTATATCCTGGTCATCACCACCATCAACTCCTTCCAATGCTTCGCGCTGATCCAGCTGCTGACCAAGGGCGGCGCAGGGACGAATACGGTAATGTATGACATCTACTGGACCGCCTTCAAGCTGACGGAGCAGGCAGGGCACTTTGGCTATGCCAACGCCATGGGCGTGGTGCTGGCCATCTTCATCGGTCTTTTGTCCGCTCTCCAGTTCAAGCTGGCGAAAGAAAAGTAAGGAGGTGCTGGTATGAAAATTGAAAGCGGAAACGGACGCGCATATAAGATTGTCTCCATTATCATTCTGGTAATACTGGCCTTTCTCTTCACCTTCCCGCTGTACTGGATTGTCACCGGCGCCTTCAAAAACGGCGCGGACATCAACGCCACCAAACCGATCTGGGTTCCCACCGAGTGGGTAATGAACAACTTCGACAAGCTGATGAAGCAGCGCACCGTCCCTCTGTGGGAGGTCTATCTGCCCTTCGGCAGCTTCTTCAACGGAGGAAAGAAAATCCTCCTCACTGCCGGTCCGGAGGCTCCCGGCGCTATCCGGTGGCTCATTAACGCGGTACTCATGAGCGTGCTGGCGATGCTCTTCACCTGCCTCACCGCCGCCATGGCGGGCTATGCCCTGGCGAAGAAGCGCTTCAATGGCCGGACCCTCCTCTTCTCTCTGATCGTCTGCGCCATGGCCCTGCCCAAGCAGGTTATCCTGATTCCCCTGCTGAAAGAGATGTCTGCCCTGCACCTTTATGACAGCCTGTGGGCGGTGATCTTTCCCACAGTAGGCTGGCCCTTCGGCGTATTCCTGATGAAGCAGTTCTCAGAAAGCATACCAGGCGAAATTCTGGAGGCCGCCCGAATTGACGGCTCCAGCGAATGGAATACTTTTTCCACGGTAGTCATGCCCATGATTAAACCAGGCATTGGCGCGCTGGCGATCTTTACCTTCATCAATTGCTGGAACGACTACTTTATGCAGCTGGTCATGCTGGCCAGCGGCAGCAACTTCACTATTCCCCTGGGCGTCGCCACCCTTCAGGCGGAAACCTCGGTGGACAATGGCCTGCTGATGGCCGGCGCCACCCTGGCTGCGGCTCCTATTATCATTGTGTTCCTGATTTTCCAGAAGTACTTCACCCAGGGTATCACCATGGGCGCGGTAAAAGGCTGACCTGCCTTTTCTCAAGGGATATGAGGCTTTAGTGGATGCGGAGCATGCGCTTTCGGGGCTTTAAAACCACTTGCGGCAAACGCAGGCACAAAAACTCCAGCATCTGGCAATAAACCGTTCTGGAACGGCGGCACAAAGCTTCTGAATCGGAAAGAAGGAAATGCGATGATTTATGCCAAACATAAGGATGCCCTGGCCTATCAGGGCATTCACCCGAACCTGGATCTGGCGCTGGCACACATTACGCCGGAGTTTCTTGCCAGCGTAGGCCTGGAGCGGGTGGAGCTCAAGGGCGGCGAGGTATACGCCACCCGCTTCACCTATGAGACTATCCCGGCGGAGGAAAGCTTTTTTGAAGCCCACAAGAAATTTTTGGACATTCATATTATGACAGAGGGTTCCGAGGGCGTGGAGATCGCCCCGCCGGAGACTCTGACCGAGTTTGACCGGGTGGAAGCCAATGATTTCTATGCCTACCGGGGCAAGGGGGACCATAAGCTGACGCTCTCCCCCGGGGATTTCCTGGTGGTGTTTCCCGGAGACGCCCACCGCATCAAGATGCAGCTGGGCGGGCCAAAAATCGTGAGCAAGGTGGTCTTCAAGGTGAAAATTTATGACAAGGAGTGACAACATGAAAGATATTTCCAAATATCAGGGCATTTTTCCCGCTTTTTACGCCTGCTATGACCGGGAGGGCAATGTCAGCGGCCCGGCGGTCCGGGCTCTGGCGAAATTTCTGCTGGACAAGGGCGTCAAGGGGCTGTATGTAGGCGGCTCCTCCGGCGAGTGCATTTACCAGAGCGTCGCCGAGCGGAAGGAAACCCTGGAACATGTCATGGCGGAGGTGGGCGGCAAGCTGACTATCATCGCCCACGTGGCCTGCAATAACACTGCCGACAGCCGGGAGCTGGCCGCTCATGCCGGGAGTCTGGGCGTGGACGCCATCGCCGCGATCCCGCCTATCTACTTCCACCTGCCCCCCAAGGGAATTGCAAAGTATTGGAACGACATCTCCGATGCCGCGCCCAACACAGACTTTGTGATCTACAACATCCCCCAGCTGGCGGGAGTGGCCTTGACAGTGCCCCTGCTCCAGGAAATGCTGAAAAACCCCCGTGTCATCGGGGTGAAGAACTCCTCCATGCCCGTCCAGGACATACAGATGTGGCACGACGAGGGCGCCTTGGTCTTCAACGGTCCGGACGAGCAGCTTCTCAGCGGCCTGGCTGCCGGAGCCGCCGGCGGCATCGGCGGAACTTACGCCGCCATGCCGGAGCTGTATTTGGAAATCTTCCGCTGCTTCAAGGCCGGCGAGCTGGAGAAGGGCCGGGAAGTACAAAACGAATGCTGCCGCATTATCTACAAAATGTGCTCCACCCAGGGGAACATGTATGCGGTTATCAAGGAAATTCTCCGGCTCCAGGGCGGTCCCGACGTTGGCAGCGTCCGCGCCCCTCTGCTGGAACTGGAGTCCGGTGACCAGGAAGCCGTTGCCCAGGCCCACAAAATGATTCAATCCGCCATTCAAAAATACTGCTGAAATCTCTTGAAAATTCCCTGTCCGGTTGTTTCCGCCTTTTGCAAGGCTTTTTAACCGGGCAGGGAATTTTTCTGCGCCGACATTTGGGGGCTGTATAAAACATGGCGGCACATCCGGCACAGGATATTCTGGCTGCCTTTGGCAGCATCCGCTTCCTGGACGAAATCCCCGGTGGTTTTTTCATCTACTATGCCGGTGGTGATGAGCAGATTATCTACGCAAATCAAGGCATCCTGCGTATGTTTCAGTGCAGCACTCTGAAAGAGTTCAGGGAGCTTACCGGAAATTCTTTTAAAGGGCTTGTTTATTCCGAGGATTTGGATGCGGTGGAAGATTCCATCCGCAAACAAATTGCCGTAAATCAACACGACCCGGACTACGCGGAATACCGCATCCGCCGTAAAGACGGTTCTATCCGCTGGGTGCAGAACCATGGGCATTTTGTCCATAGGGAATCGGCCGGAGATGTTTTTTACGTTTTTCTGGGAGACACTACTGACGAAAAAAGTCAAAAGCAGATGCGGCAAAAACGGATCTTAACAGAGGCACTGGATAAAGCAGACCTGGCCGTCAAAGCGAAAAACGATTTTCTTTCTCACATATCGCATGAAATGCGCACGCCATTGAATGCAATTTTCGGTTTTACCACGCTGGCGAAAACCAGTCTTAATGATCCAAACATGGCTGCGGAATATCTGGACCAGGTTGAGACTGCCAGCCGCCAGCTTTTGGATATGATTACCCAGGCATTGGATGTTTCCGCCCTTTCCAGCGCTGCCGGTTCCGCACAGGAAGAGTGCGACCTGCGCGGCATGCTTCAGGAGGTATATGATTTCCTCCTGCCTCAGGCAAAGGAAAAATCCATCGCTTTTTCTCTGGACTGTAAGCGTATAACGCATCGGGGAATCTATACTAACCCCAAACGGTTGAAGCAGCTTATTCTCAACCTGTCCAACAATGCCATTACTTACACGAACCCAGGCGGCAGTGTGGACATTATTTTGACTGAGGAAAAGACACTTCCAGATCATCATTCCCTTTATCACTTCGAGGTAAAGGATACCGGCATTGGAATCGGAGAAGAGTTTCTGGAGCGCGTGTTCGACCCATTCAGCAGGGAGAAATCCTCCACCCTCAGCGGAATTCATGGAATTGGCCTGGGATTAACCATCGCTAAAAACATTGCCGACATGCTGGGCGGAACCATTTCGGTAAAAACCGCCGTCAATAAAGGCAGCACCTTCACCGTTTCCCTGCCCTTTCGTGTTCAGCCGCTTCCAGACGTCTCCGGCAACAAGCAGCCCACCGGCCTTCTGCCAAATCTGCGTATTCTTTTGGCAGAAGACAATGATATCAACCGTGAGATTGAGACGGAGCTTTTGGAACGGATGGGGTTCCTTGTAGATCCGGTGGCAGACGGCAGGGAGGCTCTGGATCGGGTAGAGCAGGCCTTCCCCGGCGATTATGATTTGATCATCATGGATCTCCAAATGCCAATCATGGATGGATGGCAGGTCTCCGCCGTCATCCGGAAGCTTTCCGATCCCGTTTTGGCACGTATACCAATCATCGCGCTATCCGCCAATGTCGGCATCCGTGACCGCCGCCGTTCCCTGGAAAGCGGCATCAACGTCCATCTTCCCAAGCCGATGGACCTCAATGTGCTGCTGGAAACCATTGAGACGATTACAGGGCCGCACATCCACTAGGCCTTGTTTGAAAAATGACCAAAGAATGGATTTTTCTTCCTGAAACAGCAAGTGCCGCTGTAAAGGATGCACACTGTTGAAACACATTTTTGATACTTTTCAAATTTGTCGCCTATAAAAATCAAAAAATTATGTAACTTCTTCTCATCGGGGCAGTTTTCGCTATTTTGTCGAAAACTGCCCTATTTTTATTGTCTTCATAAAATACCGGCTCAGCCGGTGCTGATACTTGTAAGGCGGCATCGCTGCCAACAGCTGTCAAACTGCTGGACGAAGCGGTTTTCCTTGGAATCCTGGCGGATTCCAAGGAAGCCCAATGAAGCCTCCAAATCAAAAATATTTACCGGATAGACCTTTGGCATGTTTCAAACGTTTCCTGATCTTAGCATGGTCAGCATCCCCATTCAGGACGCAGTCAGTAGAGCTGAGGAGTTCCATGCCGGCAACTCAAACGGCAAAAATTTCAGACTGTTTAAAATCTGGACAGGCGCCTCATATGTTTCAACAATTATCACGCCGCCTCTCCGCTATAATGAACCTACCTTAACTGAAAAGGAGGCCCTTCCATGACGAACCAGGAACTCATTCAAAAGATGTATGCCGCAATCCACAATGCGGTTGCCCCTTCCGCACCGGGGAATAAAGCAGCCCCAGCTTCTATCTTTACCATGATGCCTCAAGGAAGCACCATTATTCCAGAGGATTACGACCCAGAAGACTCTGCCGCCAATCGGAACCGGCTGGCAAATACCATCCCCTACGTGCAAAAAGACTACGTTTCCAGCGGCAAAGTCTCCGATGTTTACAAGCAAATTCTCACATCCCAATTCCCCCCCGATCAAGAACCGACAGACGAGGAGCTCAAGCGCTTATCCGATGCTGAGAAATACCTTGAAGACAGCGATCATGTAGACGCCTACATCACCGGCATGGTCGAATTTGCCAAGGCGCGCGACGCATATTGGAGCGCCGCTAACTCAGGTGACCCGAAAGCGCATCTTCTGAAACCGGAGATGGATGCGGCAATGCTTAAATGGGTAAGCCGCGGGCATAAGGAAAAATATGAATCCTCCCTGGCTGTACAGCACCAATTTTACCAAAAAAGCCCCAGCCGCCTAGTCGAAGCGGCCAGCAGAGTTTTCGAGGAGGCGGAGGACCCCCTCTCCGGTTATGAAGCGGTCTTCCTTCCAAAAAATTGGCAGGACCCCAAATGCGCTCTGTCCTGGGCGGATATCCTTATCAATGAGGGCACCAAGCGGATACATATTCACAAGGATATTGAAAAAGTTGCCGATAATTTCACAACCCATTTCTCCACAGGCTTTTGGAGCGTCTCTTCCAACAGCAAATATAAAGATACTGTCGAGCGGCTCAATCAGCAGTCCACCGCATGCACCACCACTCTTCGGATGAAAATTGCCAGAGTGCAGATTTACCGCGATTGGCTGAACACCTCGTTGATGAGCTATAAAACCTCCTGGATTCCCGGACTTTCTGCCGGGCAAATCAGCAATGGAACTCTTCAAAATACGCAGGGATTGTCTATGCCTGTTCTCCCTACAGAATTGGTTCTGGCCAAGGATGTAGAAGTATACTGCAATTTTTCCGACGAAGAACGCCGGTTCTTACAGGACAGCAAAGATGAAACTGCGGATTTAGGCGTCAGTTTCCTGTGGTTCCGCTTGGGCAAGGAACACAGCGAGTACCACGACACGGTTACGGACCAGGAGCAGACGGATTACAAATGCAATGCGAAAATCTCCCTTGGCAAGCAGCCTATGATCCTGGGCTTCATCAACAGTGTCCTTCCCTATTACGCATACAAAGACGGCACGGGAATGCAAGCGGCTCCTCCCCTGCCGAAAGCGGAGCGCGCCGTATCTCCTTCCCTCTTCTGCCGCGCGGAACAGCCGCAATTTTTCTCTCTGCGGGCGGGGGAATAGATCTATGGACATGAAGGGCTGGGATACTATCAGCTTTCTCAGAACCGAGGCTGTTGACCAGCAGTTCGCCGCCGCCTATCGGGAGGAAATGGGACAATTCCAATACAGCGGCGACGGTCTGACACTGGAGGGCTGCTTCGGCCCTCCAAAAATTATCCCCGGCGGAAGCGGAAAGGCACTCCGCATCTCCCTGCCTATCGTCAGCGGCACAGTGACTGTGGGTGTGGAACAGCGCATCCTGAGCGGATGCGAATGCTGCATTGCCGTCATGCTTCAGTTTCTCCCCCATGAGGACGGCCAAGCCCTTGGTTTTGATCTGCGGCAGCTTGCCAAAACACCTGAAGAAGCCGAGCCCGGCGGCGGCTGGATGCTCCCCATTGATCTTTTCAGCCCGGAGGGACAAATCCCAAAGCTGTGGCGGCGGACGATTCTGGAGTGCGTATGTCAGTATTTTATCGAATATCCCAGCTTTTTCAGCCGCCTGCTGGCTTATGTCGCCTCACAGCAGGCCAGCGAGCGCATTTGGAGCATACCGGGGGAATGCGCTTATGCCTATTTAGACAGCACGCCTCCCGTCCTGTGCGTTTTAGGCATCTGCGGCATCCAATGGCAATCCGAGCTTCCCCTGACCATAGACCCTCCTCCGATTTCTGCCGGGGCGGTATCCTGTCTGGCCATCTCCGGTCCCCTGTTTCTCTCCAACATGTTTATACCCGCTCTGAACGGCCAGTTTCCCGGCGTTAGCGCCGGCATCTTTGAACCGCAGGAGGGCTGGCTGCAAAATCTGATTCCGCTCGATATGGCTTCTCTCGTTTGCGGGGGACAGGAATACGCCCCCACCGCGCAGACAGTCCGGCTCAAAATTTCCGGCAGTCAAATATCAATGGAAGTGTCTGGGAATTGTGATCTGGACCCGCTGGACGCCGAGCTGGAATTCACTCTGGACATCCGGTTTTCCCTGACCGTCAGCGGTCAGGCCGCGCTGTGCAGGGTAGTGACAGCATCCGAACAGCACACCGTTCACGGCGGCTGCTTCTCCGATATCCCCATAGCCGGCGGATTGGTAAAGCTGCTGCACAAGGAATTCAGCGGTAATTTGATTCAGCGTCTGGACCATTCACTCTCCGACACCCGAATTTTCCTGGAGCTGGACGCTGTCAGTTGGCTTGGGAAAAAAAGCGGCCGTCTGTTGTCCGCACGATTGGAAAACTGTTTGCTGTTGGAATACGGTTCCTGACGCGAGCTATCTTCGCAGTCCCCTCGAACTGCAATCAATATCATAGGAGGTTCTTTTATGGAACAAACTGCTCAGCACACGCCGCCTCTTACGGTTACCCTTGTTCAATGTGAGGAGACACTGAAAGGACGGCTTAAAAAAGGCGCGCTTTGGGGCGCCGCCTCCCAAGAAAATCAAGACGGCGGCGTTCCGGTCAAATTCGTTCCCGGCAGCTGCCTTCACGGCTGGAACAGCGCCCGGGTCTGCCGCACATCGGAGATTAACCAGCATATTCGCGCCGCCAATCCCGCCTCAATCCCATTCTCCATACAAACCAGTGATGAAACCGCCTCCCTGACAGCTGAAGGCCGCCTGGGCTGCTGGCAGATCGCCCCTGGCGGGGCAGGCCGGAATCTCAACCTCTCCCTCCCGGTTGAAGAATGCACGCTTCAGGAATCCGGCAATGAACCTCTGCGCTTACAGAAGCTCACTGCAATCGTGCAAATCGATCTCTCCTCCCTTCCATGGGAAGGAATGGAGAAGCCGCGTACTCCAGCGGTTTCCATCCTGTCCATATCCGGCGGAGAGAAGCGCAGGCTGCGGACTGCGGCCTGGCTGGAACTTGCGCTGGCCGACTGGTGCCGGGAGCACTTGGATACGCTGCTCTCCTTCCTCTCAGATATCGAGTCACTCCCGGCGGTGCAGACCCGTTACGCCTGTTTGGAATCCTTTGACTCCAGCGCCGATATGATCGGCGTCCTCTCTGCTGAAAACTCTTCCTGCCTCTCCGGGCTTCAGCATATTCTGCCAGTTGAGCAGGCTGACACTATTCTAGTCAATCAAGACAGCCCCTCCGGAGAAGCACTGCTCCAAACGCTGCCCGTATTCCAAAGGTTTTCCGCAGGGGGGCTGGAAGCGGTTAACGGAGAATTCCGCGCCAAAGAGCCCTGCCCTCTCCTTCCCGCTGATGAAAATGGCCCCTCTCTCACAATAAATTCCCTTCTCATCCGCACACAGCCCCATCTTCATGTGGAAATGGACGTCAGCCTTTCCCTTCCCAGCGGCGGAACCGTACATCTGATCATTCACTCCTCCTTTGAGGCGGTTTTTTCCGGAGGAGAAGTCCGATTCCGCGCCGGAGCATCTTCCACTCTGAGTCACTATGCTGAAATTCCCGGCGGAAAACTGCCAGAGGACCAGCAGCAGGAAATTGCTCAGGCTGTGGAATATCTGACGGCCCGCGTTTTATATTAACCGTTCAGGAGGCGATTATGGAAATGACACATCCGAAACTTGTTCAGCCTCAAATGTTCAATGATTCTTTTTTGCAGTCCGTTCTGGCTCAGCTCTCTGACGAAGACAAGAGGCTGCTCATACCGGAGGCAAATGCTGCGTCTCAGAAGAGCGTGCCCGTCAAACTGTCCGGCCGGGTCTCCACCAATGGATGGGACACGGTATGCGCTGTCCGTGCCTCGGACTTAAACCGCGCCATTAAAGAGAAAAAAACCTATCCCGAGAATATAGATTACCAATTTATTGACGATGGAGCCACCGCTTCCATCAAGAGCACCTTTGGACCCTGGGCCATCTCCCCCGGTGGAGACGGAAGCAATATCAACGTCAAAATTCCTCTTCAAAACGGGTCCTTTTCCTATGACGGGGCGGAATATTCCTTAGACGGCGGCGAGGCCATTGCGCAGGTCAAACTGTCCTACTTCCCGGAAGTGCTGAACAGTCCCGCCCCAGGCAACTATGATCTAAAAGTCTCACTTAGCAGCAAAGACCCTTACGTTCCTGTTGTCTCTGTCATTCAGTATGAAAATAAAGAACACAAGCTCCCAAAGCTGATGGCCGGAGCCTTTAAAGAAGTTCTGAATGAATGGCTCACCCAAAACCTCGCTAAGTTTGACGCTATCTTTTCCACGGTCTCTCTGGAATCGCTGTCTGAAGAAACAGAGTTCAAATGGCTGAAGTCCACATTTATGAGCTACGCTTATACCGACACCGGGAGTTTGTCCAGCAGCGTCTTCGGCGTTCTGTGCATGACCAACGACCGCAGTCCCATATCGCTGGCCCGCCAGATCGACGGGGCCTGCTTGCAGGGAGAGGAGAAAGCCTGCTTTGTCATCAAAAAAGAGCTGTTCGCAAAATATCAGTTCCTGCCGGCGCTCCCCTTCGCTTTCGACAACGCTTCCGCTTCGGATTTCTCCCTGAATAAAACGGAAAACGGCATCACAGCCAAGAACCTCAAGCTCAGTAGCGTCCGATACGGCGCCATCGACTATCATCCCGAGGTAGAGAACTTCGAGGTGTGGTTTGAGCAGACCTACATCCGAACAAAAACCAAGGTCCGCACCTCTATCTCCCCCGGAATTGAGTCCATCGTCACGATCACTACTTATCAAACGCTGAAACTGAGTGAAAAGAACGGAAAGCAGTATATCGAGTACGAAACCGCTCAGGAGCCGGACATTACAAAAACCACCGAGGTGAGCGCAGGAGTCATCGTGACGGAGGCCATCGCGGGTATCATTCTGGCCGTAGCTGCCATTGTCGCCGGAGAAGTCATCAAAGAAGTCGTAAAGGAAGTCATCGTTTGTATCATAATCGCCATTGTGGCGGCGCTGATCTCCATTGTGATTCATGAGATTATCGACGCATGCGTCGGCGGACACGTCAGCGACAAAATCCCCTCCGTCTCACCAATGGTCAAAATGGCAACCCGGCAGATTCTTTGGCCCATGTGCGATCCCCAAAAACCAGACGGTTTTAAATTGGAGCATGTATTTTACAATGACTCCCTCGTCCTCTGCGGCAGCCCGGCTTATCTTCTCTGATTAAAGAAATATCCTCTTCTAATCAGCCTTGAGCCTCAGGTCTTTTTCTGAGGTGCAAGGCTGATTTTTTCATCCGCATTTTATTTTCCGCCAGTTTTGGAAATCCGAGGCCGGAACACTCTCAATTCACACGGCACGGCTGCTTATTTGTTCAAAACAGCACATTAAAACTGGTACGATCTTCCAGTCTTTCTTTACTGAAAGGGTAGTATTTTGCGTTCTCCGCATGCGCATATGTCCTTCCATCAAGAACACGCCGTCATATTGCTGTTTTTTAACAATAGACATTCAGAGGATTTGTGCATTGCTTTTCCACGGTACTTCCTTTATACTTATACTGAAAGGAGGAAACATATATTTACAGTTGCCTCTGCAAAAATATATGTCATCAATGATAGCGAGGCATTCCACTTTTCCCGGCACTTCTCTTTGCAATATAACGGTTGCATTTCTGCACACGCAAAATCCAGTACCCTGCATGTCCACAGCTCGCGCAACCGATCTAAGGAGGGATTTTTACGCTTACTTTGCAGATGATTTGGGAGGCTCAGAACGCATTGCTCGGCATTGCCCAGCGTACACCGCTGGAAGCAGCGCCAAAAATTAGAGAAAACCTGTACATCAAGGCGGAAAATCTGCAGCTTACCGGCGCTTTTAAGCTCCGGGGCGCTTATAACAAAATACGTTCCCTCTCCCCGGAGGAGGCCGCCAAAGGCGTGATTGCCTGTTCCGCCGGAAACCATGCTCAGGGAATTGCGCTGTCCGCGACAAAGCTTGGCATCAAATCCATCATTTGCATGCCCGCAGGCGCCCCGATCAGCAAGGTGGAGGCTACCAAGAATTATGGAGCCGAGGTAGTTTTGGTTCCCGGCGTATATGATGACGCCGCCCGGGAGGCTGCGCGCCTTTCCGAGGAACATGGCTACACCTTTGCCCACCCATTCAATGACCCCTACGTAATTGCAGGCCAAGGCACCATCGGCCTGGAAATTCTGGAACAGCTTCCGGATGTGGAGCAGGTGGTGGTTCCCATCGGCGGCGGCGGCCTCATCAGCGGCATTGCCTTTGCCATCAAGAGCCTGAAGCCTGCATGCCGCGTGATCGGCGTACAGGCCGCTACGGTGGCTTCTATGTACGAATCCCGGAAGGCGGGGGAAGTTACCACTGTCAACGACGGCGATACCATTGCCGACGGCATCCATGTACTCACCCCCGGTGAGTTGACATTTGAGCTTTGCCAAAAATACGTGGATGATATTGTCACTGTTTCCGAAGATGAGATCTGTGCCGCCATGCTGGCTCTGATGGAGGGTCAGAAAACCGTGTCTGAGGGCGCTGGCGCCACAACTGTGGCAGCCTGCATGTTCGGCAAGGTGGACACCTCCTCGAAAAAGACCGCCTGTGTGGTCTCCGGCGGCAATGTAGATGTAACCACACTGTCCCGCGTAATCACCAAGGGTCTGGTCAAATCCGGCCGTCTGGCGGATATCTCTGCCAGGGTGCTGGATAAACCCGGCAGCCTGATTCAGCTTTTGCAGGTAGTTTCGGAGAGTGGAGCCAACATCGTCAGCATCAATCATGTCCGGGACGATGAACACGCCGACGTCAACACCTGTATTGTTTCTATGGTTTTGGAGACCAGGGACATTACTCACGTGCGGCAGATTAAGCAGGCGCTTCGTGATAAAGGATATTCCTTTGTCAACTAAACCGGCGCTTCCCTGCGGCGGCGCAATGAAACCGTTATCGTTTTCTGCATATTATTCAGAATAAATAAAGGAGAGACTCTCCCGCAGTGAGGAGAGCAGAAAGAGTTATGACTAAAAAGAAGTTGGGTTTGCTGCCCAAGATCGTGATTGCCATCGTTCTGGGTATCATCGTTGGCGCCATCGCGCAAATGACGGACTTCCCGATTATTGTTCGCATCGGCGCAACATTCAACAGCATTTTCGGCAATTTCCTGAACTTCTGCATTCCGCTGATTATCATCGGTTTCGTAGCTCCCGGCATCGCCGACCTGGGTGAGGGCGCAGGCAAAACCTTAGGCCTTACCGCCGGCATTGCTTATATTTCCACCCTGATCGCAGGCACCTTCGCTTTCTGCGTGGACAGGGCCCTGTTCCCCTCCTTCCTGAAAGTTGGTTCCATCGTGATGGACAATGCCCAGAATGCGGAAGACACCATGCTCCCCGGCCTGTTTACTGTGGAGATGCCCCCTGTGATGGGCGTCATGACCGCTCTGCTGATCTCCTTCATCATCGGCTTGGGCATCGCCGTCACCCACAATAAGCCTCTGAAGGACATCTTCTTCGGTTTCCAGGAGATCGTGGAGAAGCTGGTAGCCAATATTCTCATTCCCCTGCTGCCCTTCCATATCTATGGTATCTTTGCCAACATGACCTATGCCGGCACCGTTGTGGAAATCATGAGCGTGTTCGCCAAGGTCTTCGTCATCATCATTATCATGCACGTCCTCATCATCCTGTTCCAGTACACCATTGCCGGAACCTTCTCCAAGAAGAATCCCATCAGCATGGTCCGGAACATGATCCCCGCCTACATGACCGCTATCGGCACCCAGTCCTCTGCGGCTACCATCCCTGTCACTGTGGACTGCACCAAGAAGAACGGCGTGAGCAAGAAGATGGCCGAGTTTGTGTGCCCCCTGTGCGCCACGATCCATCTCTCCGGCTCCACCATCACCCTGACCAGCTGCGCCATTGCTATCATGATGCTGAACGGCTGGAGCGTCAACATTGCTCAGATGTTCCCCTTCATCATGATGCTGGGCGTGACCATGGTCGCCGCCCCTGGCGTTCCCGGTGGCGCCGTTATGGCCGCTCTTGGTATCCTGGAATCCATGCTGGGCTTCAATGAGGCCATGCTGACCCTGATGATTGCCCTGTACATTGCGCAGGACTCCTTCGGCACTGCCTGCAACGTCACCGGCGATGGTGCCATTGCCGTGTTGATGGATGCCATCGACGGTAATAACAAATAAATTTATTCCTATTCTTCATCCAACTCCCATACAGCAAGTTCCGGGAAGAGCATAAAAGCTCTTCCCGGAACTTTACTTTCTTTTATAGCCAACACAGTTGAAAAGAATACAGCGGTAATACAGCCGATATGCGTTAAAAAGTGGAAATTTTCTGTTTTTTAACCCGAGACCCACTGACTTGCCAATGTACCACCCTTGCATCTTTTATGAAGCCAGGCACATTGCCTGTTCAGCTCCGCTGCTATCAAGGCATCTCTTTTCCCAGACGGCGATACATCGTTTTCTTCACTGCCCGGAGGATATTTTCATAGCCCGTGCAGCGGCACAGATGTCCTGAGAGCAGCTTCCGCAGTTCCTCATCTGTGTATTCCTTTCCGCTCTCTAGAATTTCTACCGCAGTCAGGATAAAACCAGGAGAGCAAAAACCACACTGAATAGCCGCCTCGTCTACAAACGCCTGCTGAATGTCGCTGAGCTCCCCGTCAGGACCCAGCAGCCCCTCCAGCGTGCGGAGCTTTTTTCCCTCCGCCCAGACAGCCAGATAGATGCAGGAATTGAATGCCTCTCCGTCGATAAGGACATTACAGGCCCCACACTCCCCAACCTCGCAGCCCTTCTTCACAGAAGTCATTCTAAAATCGTTTCGCAGCATATCAGTAAGGCTGGCACGGACATCCACAGTCCTCTCCACATCCTTGCCATTCAAGTTGAAGCGAATTGTTTGATACTGAATCTGGTGCTTTTCCATCACAGGTCACCTCCCGCCAATCTCACGGACTCGACAAAGGCCCGCTTCGCGCTCTCCACAGCGATATGAAGACGGAAATCCTTCGCCGCCCGCCAAGAATCCCGGGGATTGATATCTTCCTTCACCGCCTGGGCAAATTGCTCCGCCAGTTCCATTGAAAGAGACTTACCCGCAGCCAATGCCTCCGCATGCTCCGCCCGAAGCGGTACCGGCCCTGCCACACCGAAAGCTACACGGGCCCGTTCCACTGTTTTTTTGTCTGCCGAGAGGCGGACGTTGACAGATGTGCCCAGAGTCGCGATATCCATCGCATTCCGCATAGCATATTTGATATAGTGCCCAAAACAGTTTTCATAGCTCTCCTTCGGGATAAGAATGGCAGTCTGTATCTCTCCCTCCCGAATATCCACCTTCCCCGCACGGATATAGAAATCACGGATGGGCTGACGGCGGACCCCATTAGGTCCGGTGAGCTCAACAACCGCGTCCCAAGCGTGGAGCGTAGAGGCGGAGTCGGCAGAGGTAACGCCATTGCAGGTGTTGCCTCCAATGGTGCCGATATTTCTGATCTGGGGGCCGCCCACTTGGTCCACAGCCTCACCCAGAACATTGATGTATTTTTGAATCAAAGGGTCCTTCGTAATATGAGAAAAGCTGGTGAGTGAGCCAATCCGAAGCGTTCCGTCTTCATCTTGAGATACACCCCGAATTTCATCCAGGGTCTGGATGGAGATCAGCTCTGCCCCGGCCCGTTTCCCCTCCCGCATCTGGACCAGCACGTCGGAGCCTCCGGCAATAATCTGAGCCTCCGGATGAGCCAGCCGAAGGGCCACGGCATCCTTCACACTTTTAGCCTGATACAGGGCTTTCATATCATACATATGCTGGCCCTCCTTTTTACTCTTCAATCAATCCCGCCGCTTTAAATTCACGGTACAGGATGTGGGGCGTGATGGGACAGGAATCAATTGCCACACCAGTGGCATTTAAAACAGCATTCCGAATGGCCGGAGCACCGGAGCAGGCCGGGGGTTCACCCAGGGCCTTCGTGCCATAGGGTGAAGTGGGTTCTGGGTTCTCCACAAAACCGACATCCAACGTGGGATGATCCATAAATGTGGACAGCTTATAGTCCAGAAGGTTGTTGTTCAAGGGCTTTCCAGTCTTCTCGTCAAACTTCAGCTCCTCTGAAAGACCGTAGCCGATAGCCATGGACATGCCTCCATGAACCTGGGCCTCCGCCAGGGCCGGGTTGATGAGAGTGCCGCAGTCGTGGACATTCACCAAACGCAGAAGCTTCACCTTACACATAGGAATATCTACCTCTACTTCCGCAAACGAGCAGCCAAAAGAATAGGCATTGGATTTGATCTGAGCGGTTGTCTCGGCAGTAATATGCTGGCTGTGCTCCACAGAATAGAGACTCTCCATCGCCAAATCTCCCAGGGACTTCAAAACCCTGCCGTCGCTCCTGCGGACAATCTGTCCATCCACCAGGTCCAGGTTGGAAACAGGCATCCGGGTCTGCTCATGAGCCACCTTTAAAATGCGCTCCCGCAGAGCCAGGGCCGTCTGCATAATGGAAAAACCGCCTATGTAGGTCTGCCGGGAAGCGTAAGCCCCGGTGCCGAAGGGTGTAATATCTGTGTCCTGAGTGGAGACAACATGGACGTCGCTGAGGGGAACACCCACGGCGTCCGCCACCATCTGGGAATACGCAGTGTCACAGCCCTGGCCAATTTCCGTTTCGCCAGTCTGGAACTGGAGGGAACCATCCTGGTTCAGCACCATACGGCAGGAAGACGACTCCAGGGAGATGGGCCACACAGCGGTGTTGTACCAGAAGACGGCTAGTCCCACACCCTTTCGAACGGGTCCTGTCTGGTTTTGATACTCCTCAAACTTCTTTCGGTAGTCCAGCATCTCCAGGGCCTTGTCCATGCACTGGTTGAAGGTGTCAGAATAGAGTTCATTCTTGGAAAAGCCGTCCACATAACCCATGGGCATCAGGTTTTTCCGGCGGAACTCCAAAGGAGACATGCCAATTGCCTTGCAGATATCGTCCATGTGGCATTCCCCGGCAAACATGGCCTGGGGAATACCATAGCCCCGCATGGCTCCGGCGGAGGGGCGGTTGGTATACACCGTCCAACTGTCACACTCCACGTTTGGGCACGGATAAAGCTGGGGAAAAGCGTTCATGCCCTTCGCCACAATGCCGTGGCCATGGGACGCGTAGGCTCCCTGGTTGGAAAAAGCCTCCAGCTTCCGGGCTGCCAATGTTCCGTCAGGCCGGACATAAGAAATAATATGAGTGCGGATGGCATGGCGAACCCGGTTTGAAACAAAAGTTTCCTCCCGGCTGCACTCCAGCTTCACCAGGCGTCCGCCGACATTTGTGGAGCACCAGGCGCACAGGGGCTCATACAGCGCATCCTGCTTATTGCCGAAACCGCCGCCAATGTATGGTTTGATAACGCGAACCTTACCCCAGGAAATCCCCAAAGCCTGACCGACTACCCGGCGGACAATGTGAGGAATCTGTGTGGAACTGACCACTACAATCCGCCCCGCTTCCTCATACGCAAAGCAGCCATGGTTTTCAATATGGCAGTGCTGAACAGTGGGGGTATCGTACCATCCTTCAACTTTGATCAGGCCAGGCTCCCTCCGTGCAGCTTCATAATCTCCCCGGCGAAGGTCGGAGTGGGCCAGAATGTTGCCTGGATAACGCTCCTGAATCTGGGGCGCGCCGTCCTTCATGGCCTCCTGGACATCCAGCACGAAGGGCAGCTCCTCGTACTCTACCCGGATGGCCCGAACGGCTTGGGATGCGGCCACCTCATCCTCCGCAATGACCACAGCCACCTCGTCTCCGTAATAGCGAATATGCCGGTTCAGCAGCTTCCGGTCTGCCACATCCTGGTGATGGGGGTCCATGGACCAGGGATGTCCTGCTGTTGGAAACTCAATATCGGGGACGTCGAAGCAGGTCAGAACCTTCACCACGCCCGGGACAGCCTCCGCCGCCGATGTGTCCACAGACCTCACGAAGCCGTGGGCAATGGTGGAATGACAGATTTTCGCAATCAGGGCGCTGCGGTCACAGAGATCGTCCATGTATTTTGCCCGGCCTGTGGCCTTTTCATAGGCATCCACCCGGGTTACGCTCTTACCGACGCTTTTGCTCATAAGGTGCCCTCCTTTTTATTGAGACTTTGCTCCCGAAAAACGAGGTGCTTGACTGGACGGGAGAAAAGAGGATATACTATGTTGGCAATGAGTCTCGATCCTGGTTGAATGGGGGAGTCGAAGGGTATGGCGCTGAAATTGGGCTGTGTGGTCATGGCGGCAGGAAACGCCCGGCGATTCGGGGAAAACAAGCTGGCAGCGGAGGTCCGGGGCCGGAGCTTGATTCTCCGGGCACTGGAAGCAATACCGGCAGAAGAATTTGATGAAATAGTGGTGGTCACTCAATATCCGGAGGTATTGAACTTAGCAAAGGACTTCCATTTCACCGCCCTGAGCAACCAACATCCGGATTGGGGTATCAGCCACACCATCCGCCTGGGGTTGGAAGCCTTGGGGAACTGCGGCGGGGCCATGTTCCTGGTCAGCGACCAGCCTCTTCTGCGGCGGGACAGCGTTCACGCGCTTGTGGAACGGTGGCGTTTTCAGCCGGACAAGATTGCCGCCCTGGCCCACGGCGGGGTGCGGGGAAACCCCTGCGTATTCCCCGCACGATTTTTTCCGGAGCTGCTGGAGCTCCGAGAGGACTGCGGCGGCAACACCGTCATCCGGCGGCATGAGGAGGATCTGATTTTGCTGGACGTCCCGGAGAAAGAGCTGACCGATGTCGACACACCGGAGGCGCTGAAAAAATTGAATCCTTAGGGCTTCAGCCGGAGCGGGGAACCGCCCCGGCTTTTTCCTCTTCATTTCTTTGCGTAGGGCGTCCCCTCCAAGGGCAGGGCCGTTCTGCGCTTTCCGTCGTAGCGGAAGTATGCGTCCGCAATGGCAGGGGCCGTGGGAATCGACGTGATCTCTCCGATGCCGATGGCCCCGCAGGCCACATTCAGCCCCTCTTTTTCCACGATGATGGGAACAATTTCAGGCACTTGATTGGCCCGGAACAAACCCAGTGTTCCAAATTTCACATTGGGCTTGCAGTCCGCCAGCGGGTAGCGCTCCGTCAGGGCATAGCCCATTGACATGACCACGCCGCCCTCGATCTGTCCTTCCACCGAGAGGGGATTCACCGCCCTGCCCACGTCGTGGGCCGCGACAATCTGCTTCAGCTTCCCCTCCTCGTCCAGGATGCACACCTGCGTAGCGTAGCCGTAGGCAATGTGACTGACAGGATTGGGTACGTCTGCCCCCAGGGGATCTGTCTTACCCAAATACTCGCCGCAGAACTCCTGCCCGTTCAGGGAGGACAGGCCCCCATTCTCCAGGGCCGCACGCAACCCCTCGCAGGCCCGGCGGCAGGCCTCGCCGGTAAACAGCGTCTGCCGGGAGCCGGATGTCGTGCCGGAGTCCGGCGCAAAGTAGGTATTGGACCGCTCGTAGACAATATTCTCATGGCTCAGGCCCGTCTGGTCGCAGACCATCTGGGTCAGCACGGTGCCCAGGCCCTGGCCGATGCAGGAGGCTCCGGCGTAGATATGGACCTTACCGTCCTCCACTGTCAGCCGGACCCGGCCTGTGTCCGGAATGCCCACGCCCACGCCGGCATTCTTCATAGCACAGGCAAGACCCGCGTATTTCGCTTTCTCGTAGTAAGGCTTCACCGCCTCCAGAGTCTCCACAAGTCCGGTGGAATCGTCTACAATTTGTCCGTTAGGCAGCTCCTGTCCCGGCCGGATAGCATTACGGTAGCGAATCTCCCAGGGGCTGATGCCCACAACATCCGCCATCCGGTTCAGCAGGCTCTCAATGCAAAAGCATGTCTGGGTCACGCCAAAGCCCCGGAAGGCCCCGGCGGGAGGATTGTTGGTATACCAAGCCCAGCCGTCAATCTCAAAGTTCTGGTAGTTGTAAGGTCCGGCGGCGTGAGTGCAGGCCCGCTCCAGCACCGGCCCGCCCAGAGAGGCGTAAGCGCCGGTGTCCGCCACCACCTTGGCCTTGACACCCTGAATGATGCCGTTTTCATCGCAGCCCAAGGTAAACTCCATCTCCATTGGGTGGCGCTTAGGGTGAATCAGCAGACTTTCCGCCCGGCTGAACTTCACCTTCACCGGGCGCTTTGTCAGGTAAGCAACCAGGGCGGCTTGGTGCTGAACCGTCACGTCCTCCTTGCCGCCGAAGCCGCCTCCCACCAGGCAGTTGCGGACTTTTACCTTCTCCGCCGGGAGACCCAGCATCCCCATGGTTTCATGCTGCGTGTCATAGGCGCCCTGGTCTGTGGAGAGAATCATGACCCCATCCCCGTCGGGATAGGCTACGGCGCACTCCGGCTCCAAAAAAGCATGCTCTGTCCAAGGGGTGGAGAATGTTTCCTTCAGCACATGCTTCGACTTTGCAATCGCCGCCGACGGGTCTCCCCGCTGAATGTGCTTGTGGGCCAGTAGATTTCCCTCCCGGTGGACCAGGGGTGCGTTTTCCGCCATGGCCTCCTGGGGACTGCGGACCATGGGCAGCTCCTCGTAATCCACCTTCACCAGGGCCTTGGCCCTCGTCAGGGTTTCCATATCCTCAGCGGCCACAATACAGATGGCGTCACCTAAATAGTGGGTAATCTCCCCCAGGGCAATCATGGTGTCCCAGTCCTTTTTCAGATGGCCCACTTTATTATTCCCGGGGATGTCGGCAGCGGTGAACACTCCCACCACGCCGGGAAGGGCCTTGGCCTCCTCGGTGTGAATCGCCAGGACCCTGGCCCGAGGATAGGCAGACCGGACGGCGCTGGCGTAAAGCATGCCGTCCATATAAACATCGTCGGGATAAATTCCCGAGCCTGTGACCTTCTCCTCCACATCCACCCGGGGCACCCGGGCACCCAGAGACCAGTCGGTCGGAACCTCCGGAACCTCCCCAGCCCGGAGGAGCTCCGCCGCCAGCAAGATAGCGTCAATGATTTTTATATAACCTGTGCACCGGCAGATATTATTTCGGATCGCAAAGGCCGCCTCTTCACGGGTTGGATTCTGGTTCCCATCCAGAAGAGCCTTGGCACAGATCACCATGCCAGGGATACAGAATCCGCACTGGACTGCCCCGGCCTGACCGAAGGCATAGGTGTACACCCGCTTTTCAAAGTCCGACAGCCCTTCCACGGTGAGGACGCTCTTTCCCTCCAGCTTGTCCGTCTGAGGAATGCAGGCCCGGGTTGGTTTGCCGTCAATCAGCACAGTACAGGTGCCGCAGGCGCCTTCGCTGCATCCATCCTTCACAGAAGTTAAGCGCAGCTCATCCCGGAGAAAGCGGATCAGCTTTTGATTTTTTTCCACGGATACTGGTTTGCCATTTACGGTAAATGCCGCCATAAAAAACTCCTCGTCCCCGTGCCCGTCCTCGGTCCCACGGCCATGTTGTATTCAGAAAGGTCAACCTTTCTGTCGTTGTTCATTATACACGAAGTTTCTCCGCTAAGCAACCACACTTTTGTTATTTCGTTATTCTATCTTTTATCTAACGCTATTTTGTCAAGAGAACATTTGTCAAGGGGGATTTCACCTAAAAGATGAAATCCCCCGACGAACTGAAATTCACTTCTTTTTTTCTTTATAGCCTAAGAATATCAAAACGATTCCCATTACAACAATAATCCCAGTCAACACAAAGATAATGGGATAAGGTTGTTCCCCCGCATACTTCCAAAAATCAGAATAAAAACCATCTCCGTTTACTTGTGCTTTTTGTAATGTACCGAAAACAGGGAGAGATAACAGCTCGATGACATAAAGGCACAATCCCAAGACGATAGTTTTAAAGCCAACGATGATTTTTCTATCCACTTCCATGAATTTATGTCCCCTTTACAAAATTGCTATTTGTCAAATTGATACGAGCAAAGTATACCACCGATACTGTCAACTTTCAACCCTCATTTATCGGTCCTGACAGTAGTGGCAAGCAATGCCCCGGTATATACCCGGTGCCGCTTGTTGATGACCGACGGCCCCCAAGCTCCCAGTGATCGGCGCAGCTTCGTCCGATGCACAAGCCACCGTTGGCGTCTGCTGGTATACCAGCAGGGAAGGCCCCCGGCGGAGCCCCCGGAGGGCGCACGATGGCCGCAGGCCATACCACCACCAGCCGTCGGCGGTGGTGAGTAAATGCGCTCTTCGCAGAGGGCCGACAAAGAGAATGGAGCGCCCAGGCCATTCCCGGACGCTCCCGCTTCGGTTCCCTTCTGCTGGTCAATCACCGCCCCTCCAGCCTGTGCCATTCTGCCACAAATGAACCGCAGTCAATGTAATGTAGTAGCCTGGTGAAACCACCCTTTATACATTACATCTCAAAACAGCCGCTCTATCACGGCTCCGCGCTCCCTTCATCCGCAAGAGAAACTACGCAGCAGGGTGGAAAGAACAAAACAGCGGCCGGACTGCAAACAGTTATATCTGCCGTCCGGTCTTTGGTATGGGCGGCAGTTCCCATCCAACCGCCAGCGCCCCTTTTTTTACGGCAATCCGGGCCGTTGGCTCCAGAATATGGTTGCTGACACCCAAGGGAAAGTCCGGTCTCAGCACCGCTCCCTCCAATGGATACTGAAAGCCAGTCTCATCCACACCTTCTGCCTGGTCTCCAAGGCAGAAAACGGAAACCAGTCCCCATTCCACCATCTTTGGGATCGTAATCGCTTCATTTTCAATCACGGTCCAGAGAAAATCATCGTCATAGAGAAAGCCTCTTGCCCCTCTCCGGCGAAGGAACAGCAGGGACTGGAGATTTGCCAGAGTATGGTCCAAACGTTTCCCGCCGGTGCCTCCATAAATGTAGAAATCTGTACACCCCCGCTCCAGCCCCGCTCGTATAGCGGCCAGCGTATCCGTGTCATCCTTTTCCACCGGCAGGCGGCAAAGATGTGTAACCTCCGCCGGAGGATCCATGGAATCAAAGTCCCCCAGCAGGAGATCCGGCATCATATTTTCTCTCTGACATATCCGGTATCCCGCATCGGCAGCAATTACAAAATCGCCTGGACTGTGTGGGCGTTCGCGCATTCCATAGTATGTTCCGGCAGCGAAAATAAAGCAGCGCTTCATGAAATGCTCTCCTTTAAATATGTTGATATTCTCATTATACCATCAGACAGGAAAAAAAACAGCGCTTTTCATCAAGACTTCTCCAACGCATTTTCAATATCTATGACAATATTACTCATTTTTACATCCAGCGCCAAACTAATCCGGTAAAGTGTCTCCAGAGTGGGCTTCCGCCCTCCCCGCTCTATCGCGCTGAGATGGGTTCTGCCAATATCCGCCAGCCCGCTCAACACCTCCTGAGTCACACCCTTCCGCAGCCGGTAGCCAGCAATTACTTCACCGACAACGACTGGATTCAAGCGCATTTCGCTCATTTTCATCACCTCTCGAAAAGTGTATCCGAAAACAAGAATTGCGCCGAATACATATGTTGACATTTGAATACTTATGTGCTACTATTCCCAACAAGGCCAAGCGATATGCAGCATGTTAAGAAACAAACGGAGGACAAAAAAATATGGCACAGACTGCCGCGGTGCTTGCCATCCTTCTCCGGTTTGCCTGGATAGCCGGACAATGGCGCTGCTTTCAAAAAATGGGCTGCCATGGCTGGGAAGCGGCAGTCCCAATTTACCGCACTTATCTGCTTTTTCATGAGCTCTACGGATATGGCTGGCAAATGCTGTACCTGTTTTTGCCGCTCTACAATATTTATGTCTATCTGAAATATCATGTGCATTTGGCCCGCTCCTTTAATCAAAGAGTCCTTTTCGGTATCGGACTTGCCCTTCTTCCCTTTTTATTTTTTCCAGTCCTCGGGTTTGGCGGCGCTGTTTATTTGGATGGCTCAGCCAGACAAACCGTACCTTCCGCCGGCTAAGTCTTTTTCTCCGTTCCCAGCAACCAAATTTTTCAACGGTGCGGCATCAAAAGCCACACCGTTTTCTATTTTCCCTCTTGACAGAAACTATTGTTCGAGTTACAATAGAAATCGAACAAAGTTTCCATTTCAAGGAGGGTTCTTTTATGACTGGCTGGACTCTTTTCTTCATCATTGTAGGCGCGGCTTTCCTTACCGCTCAGCTCTTCCGCCTTATCGACTTTATTGAAAGACCCACGCGGCAAGGCCGCGGAATCTTAGCCCGCCAGCACGCTCTTCCGGCGGCTTGGAACATTTTTCTGTGGAACGCTCTGGGGAAAGTACGATGGATGTTCTGGAAAAACTGACAATTCTCACAGACGCTGCCAAATACGATGCCGCCTGTACCTCCAGCGGCGGAAGCCGGACCTCCAAAAAAGGTTATATTGGCAATACCTCCACTGCCATGGCGGGCTGCTGTCATACCTTCTCCGCTGACGGGCGCTGTGTTACCCTTCTGAAAGTCCTGCTGACCAACCGCTGTGTATATGATTGCAAATACTGCGTTAACCGCCGGAGCAACGAGACCAAGCGGACAGCTTTCACCCCGGAGGAACTGGCAGACCTTACGATCAACTTTTACCGGCGGAATTATATCGAAGGTCTCTTTCTCTCTTCCGGCGTATTCCGCAGCCCCGACTACACCACGGAATTAATGATTCAAGCCCTGTCGCTGCTGCGGGAAAAGCACCGCTTCAATGGCTATATTCACGCCAAAGCCATTCCCGGCACGGCGCCCGAACTAGTAGAACGCCTGGGTTTTCTAGCCGACCGGCTCAGTGTCAACATTGAGCTGCCCTCGGAAGCAGGCCTGAAAACCCTAGCCCCAGATAAAACAAAGGGAGCCATCCTGGCCCCTATGCGGCAGATTCAGACCCGAAACAGGCAAAGCCGGGAAGAATTGGTAAAATACCGCCACGCTCCCCGTTTTGCCCCTGCCGGCCAGAGCACTCAGCTCATTGTGGGAGCCACCCAAGACACAGATTTTCACATCCTCCGGCTGACTCAGGGGCTATACGACCGTTATAGCCTGAAACGGGTATTTTACTCCGCCTATGTGCCTGTAACAGAACACGCGCTCCTTCCCGCCAAGGATGTGAAGCCCCCCCTTCTGCGAGAGCACCGTCTCTATCAGGCAGACTGGCTGCTTCGGTTCTACGGTTTCCGGGCAGATGAACTGCTGGACGAAAAAAACCAAGATTTTGACACCAGAGTGGACCCAAAATGCAGTTGGGCGCTGGCCCATTTGGAATTTTTTCCGGTAGAAGTCAACACCGCCGCCTATGAAACGCTGCTTCGAATACCCGGTGTTGGCGTCACCTCTGCCCGCCGTATCCTCTCCGCCAGGCGTGTGGGGCCGCTTCATATTGACAACCTGAAAAAGCTTGGCGTAGTGATGAAACGAGCTCAGTATTTTTTAACTGCTTCCGGTAAAATGGCGGATGGTTTTCGCTTCACACCGGACAGTGTTCTCCGGGGTCTGATTGCCGCGGAGCAGCCTCTTCTGCCTCAGCAGGAGATGGTGCAGTTATCCCTTTTCTCTTAGAGCAGGGTTCGAAAAGCCGCCTGGGCCCTGTTTGAAAATTGGCGGGATACCGAATCCGGCATATTTTTTCATCAGGGCGATTTTCCATAGGAATCCTGACAGATTCCAAGTCAAATCAACGCAGTCCCGGCGGAAAAAGACGGTACAAGGCAGCATTTTGATATTTTTCAAACACAGCCTAAACCAATTCAGTTCCGCCAACTGACAAAGATAAGCATTTTAAAAGAACATGATCTTCGGGGAATTTTTATCTCTTATGGATGTAATCTACTACTATGATGGCAGCTTTAACGGCTTTCTCTCCTGTATTTTCAGCAGTTATGCCTGTAAAGAAGTCCCCGCCGGAATCTATTCCGGCGAGGACTCGGCATACACTTTATTCGATTCCCGGATAATCAGAACAAACCCGGATCATGCAGACCGGGTTTTGCGGAAAATTACCGCCCTCTCCCCTGAAGCCGCCGTTCTGCTGCGCCGGGGTTTTTTGACCTGCCTGCCGGATAAAGAACTCCTGCTTCTCCGGCTCATCTACAAGCTCCTGCGGGAAGGCCCAGTTTTTCTTCGAAACCGCTCCGACAAAACGTTTTACCCGGTCATAAAGGCCGTTCAGCATTTGAACGGCGAAGTCCATCTTTTAAAAGGCTTTGTTCGCTTCTCTGATCTTGGGGGTGTGCTGGGAGGAGAAATCGAACCAAAAAATCGGGTGCTGCCCGTACTAGGCGGGCACTTTTGCTCCCGGTTTCATAATGAGCGTTTTTTTCTCTATGACCGCACCCATAAGGAGGCGCTGTTCCACGTTCCCGGCCGGTCGGTTATCCGGCCTTTGGCCGACTTTCAGATGGCCCCGCCGGATGAAGCAGAGGCTCGTTACCGCCTATTATGGAAGCGTTTCTATGACACCATTGCCATCAAGGAGCGGGAAAATCCCCGCCTCCGCATGAGCAACATGCCCAAGCGTTATTGGAACACCATGACAGAGTTTCAAGGCGAGGAACATTTTGTCTCTCCCCCGGCAAAAGACACTTTTGCGCCGCCAGCGATTCAGATCAGCTTGCCACCGCCTCCGGGAGAACACAACAAGAGCTTTTAAATCTGTGCGGCACGGTTCCGCGGCATTCTGCCGCCGGACAACTGTGCCGTATTTACTTGCCTTAATCTCATTTCAAATTTTCATTTCAAGCAGCCTTCCTGGCAGAAAAATTAACAAGACGCCCTCTCTCTGAAACTTAGAACCTGTATTCACAACCGCTGCACGCCTTCTGGCCGGTCTTATTCCTGCCATACTGCGTCGATTTCCCTTACCATACGTCAGTATGGCTGCGGAAAATCTCCTTGTCTGACGAGAAAAATCCTCGTCCATCCTGCATCCCCCGGCTGTGAATACAGGTTCTTAGAGTTCCTCTTTAAAAGTTTCTTTACCTTTTCTCTTGAAAAAAAGCATCTCAAACCTCAAAGCTCTCTCGCAAACGCTTCAGGCCCCGACGCTCCAAGCGGGATATCTGCACCTGGGATACTCCCACTACTCTGGCCGTCTGCTCCTGTGTCAATCCCTTAAAATAGCGGAGAAAAATGGTCATTCTCTCCTTCTCCGGCAGGCGGTCAATGGCCTCCCGAAGAGCCAGCCGCTCCACCAGCCCCTCTTCCGGAGCCTCCGTACCCAGTGCCCCCTCCAGCGTCAATCCGTCCGCCGTCTCCCTCTGCAGAGATTCCGGCGTATCAGTTGCCAGGTCCGTCCGTGCAATCTCCTCCGGCGTCAAGCCTGTAGCCTCCGCCAGCTCAGAGAGAGCCGGCTCCCGGCCAAGCTGATGGCGGAGGCGTTCTCTTGCAGTATAAAGCGTTTGTGCCTGTTCCCGGATGCTTCGCCCCACTTTCACGGCACCGTCATCCCGAAGAAAACGGCGAATCTCTCCCGCAATCTTTGGAACGGCATAGGTAGAAAAACAAGTGCCATAATCAAAGTCAAAGCCCTGGACCGCTTTTAGAAACCCCAGGCAGCCCAGTTGATAGAGGTCATCCGGCTCCACTCCCCGGCCATAGTATCTCCGAACCACACTCCAGATCAGGCCGTTATTCTCAATGACCGCCTGTTCACAGGCATCCCGGTCCCCTTGCTGAGCCGCCCGGAGGAGCTCCAGCGCGGCGCTCATTTCTTCAGCCGGGGAGCCAGCTTTTTCCGCATTACTACCGTGGTTCCCTTGTTCACGGCAGACCGAACCGCCACCTTATCCATAAAGCTCTCCATAATCGTAAACCCCATGCCGCTACGCTCCTCTCCTCCGGTAGTAAACATAGGCTGCCGGGCCTTTTCCACATCGGCAATGCCCCGGCCCCGGTCCTTCACGGTCAGCTCCAGCACATTTCCCTCCAAAACCCTCATCCTCAGCATTACGCCGCCGATGGCGTCCGGGTAGCCATGGACGATGGCGTTCGTCACTGCCTCGCTGACGGCGGTTTTGATATCCTCCAGCTCATTGAGGGTAGGGTCCATCTGAGCGGCAAAGCAGGCCGCCGCAGAGCGCGCAAAACTCTCGTTCCGGCTCTGACTGGGAAAATCCAGAGTGACCTCATTGACTGCCTTGGTTCTCATTATGTAAACCTCCTTATTTGATTGTCACAAGCCGGTTAATCCCAGCAGCCTCCAGCACCCGCCGGGCCTGAGGCGGCACTCTCCGCACCAGCAGACTGCCGTCAAGCGTTTGCATTTTTTGCTGTGCCCGGAGAATCACCGCAATGCCGGAGCTGTCCATAAAAGTAATTCCCGACATATCCAGTACCAATTTCCTGGGTAAAGCTGCTTCCAGCGCCTCTTCCAGCTCCCGAAGGGCGATCCCGGCCCCCTGGTTATCCAGCTCCCCGCTGAATTCCAGCAGCAGATTTCGGTCTGCGCTCTTCACCTGGATCTCCATATATTTCCCCTCTTCCGTCAAAAATATACCTGTTCCGCCTCTTTTCAAAGGCCGGACGCTTTAGCACGGCTTCCGGCTTTCTTCTCTGATCAAGCGGGCTTTCCAATTTGATGATAGCACGTCCCATCACGGCTTTCTGTCGAAATGAATAAGAAACCTCTGGAAATTTCAGCAAAAAGCGAAAAATTATCTATTATTGCACAAAGCAGCAGCACCGCCGGAGAATCGGTAGCTGTCATCTGGCTAAAGAGCTTTTGACCACAGGCTGTATAAAAAATGCCAAAACACTCTTAGCTGGCCAGGCTGATAAACCGGAAACCCAACGGCAGAATGGAGCGGGAACCTTCCTCCTGGGTTATCTCCGCGCTAAGAGCCCTTAAAAGGACGGAGGACAGTTCCATTCTATAACCATTTTTAGGTTGACAAGTGTCTACCTTTCTGTTACTCTTTAGGTAGACACTCGTATACCTAATATAGGAGGTGTTCTTATGAAAATTGACCTATCCAACAGCGAGTGGAAGCTGATGCGCCGCCTGTGGGACCACTTTCCCAGCACGATTACGGAGCTGACGGCGGCTCTCCGGGAGGAAACCGGCTGGAGCAAAAACACCGTCATCACCATGCTCTCCCGTCTGGAGGCCAAGGGGGCTGTCCGACATGAGGAGGGAGGAAAAGCTAAGCGTTATTTTCCCTCCGTCCTCCGGGAAGACGCTGCCCGGGACGAGACGGAGAGCTTTCTCTCCAAGGTCTACGGCGGGAGTCTTGGGCTGATGATGAACACCATGGTGGAGAGCCACCAGCTGTCCGAATCGGACATCGCAGAGCTGTCCGCCATTTTGGAGCAGGCGGGAGGCGGGAAGAAATGAAAGAAATTCTGCTGACATCCTCCGCACTGATCCTGGCGCTGCTGGCCCTCCGGCGGCTGTTCCGGAAGGTCCTCTCCCGCCGGGCACAGTACGCTCTCTGGAGTCTGGTACTGCTGCGGCTCCTGGTTCCATTCAGCCTTCCGGCGGCGGATTTCAGCCTGTTGACGGCGGTGGAACCGGTAACTATGGAAGCCCCCTCTCTCTACGTGGAGCCCAAAAGCATTGAATACATCCGGCCTAAAGAGATGGAAGGGGAGCCTTATTCCGTCGGTGAAACGCCTCACGCCGTTTTGGGCCCCGTATCAAGCGACAATACCTATACCTTCACCGACCAACACCAACCCACCCATAAGGTGGTGTACACCCGGCAAATTATTCTGGAAGACCTGCTCCGCCCTATCTGGTGCGGCGGAATGATGGTCATGGCCTGCTGGCTGGCCGTCTCCAACCTGATATTTTGGCGGAAGCTCCGGGAAGTCCGGAGGCCCTACGCCGTTCCGGGTATTTCCCGGCGGGTCTATCTGGTGGAGGAGGGTCTCCCCTCCCCCTGCCTCTTTGGACTCTTCCGGCCCGCCGTCTACCTGACCCCCGCCGCCCTGGCTTCTCCGGACAGCCTCCGTCACGTTCTTGCCCATGAGGAGACCCATGCCCGGCACCGTGACCCTCTCTGGTCCCTGCTCCGGGGGATATGCCTCGTTGTCTACTGGTTTGACCCCTTAGTGTGGTGGGCCGCCCTGGCCTCCCGAACGGACTGTGAGCTGGCCTGCGACGAGGGAGCCCTTTCCCGGCTGTGGGAGGCGGACCGGATCCCTTACGGCCAGACCCTTCTGTCTCTGATTCCCGTTCAGAAAGCTCCCGGAAATCTTCTCCTCTCCGCCACTACCATGACAGCGCACAAACGCCAGCTCCGCGACCGGATCACCCGCATCGCGGAGAAACGGAAATACCTGGGGACCACCCTCTTTGCCGTCCTGGCCCTGGCGGGGCTGGTGTGCGCCATCACCTTCACAGAGGCTGTGCCCGCCCCACGGCCCCTGACGGAGGAGGAGCTGGCCTATTTCAACGGCGAATTCTTTACGGAGAACTACAGCCAGTCGGAGAATCTCCGCCGCCAGTTCCTGACCTCCGTCTACGACCGGCCCCAGGACATCGACCTCTTTGAGCTGCTGTACCGCGGCACCGGCTTTCCGGAAGAGATCACGGACGAGGAGAGGCGGGAAGTTCTGAAATACTATAATAATTCGCTAAATTCCGAGCAGGCCACCGCCAACTATATTAAGCTCTCCGAGGACAACATTGACAAATTCCTTCGGGAAAACACAGGACTGCGGGGACTGCGGGATTTCCTTACAGTGGATGGAAGGGGCCTGTACGGCTTCGATCCCCTCCCAGATTACGACGCATGGTACTCTGTCCGCTACGTCTCTCCCTATTCCGGCTATTACGGTTTCCGCCGCCTCCCCGCCGATGTCACCTTCACCGCCGGAGAACGGGACGGGGACCAGGTGCACCTCTATTACGAGGGAGAAGTCAGTACGGGTTACTACCACTATTCCGCCGGAACCCTCTGCCTTACCCTTCAGGAGACGGAGGAGGGCGGCTGGTGGTTCGTGTCCAATCAGTGGGCCCCCTCCAATGGGACCCCGGCCTATCCGGACTGGGAGCCCATCCACACCGTTCCCTTGGACAATCTGGAACCCTGCGAGCCGGAGGTTATGGAACCCCTTCCTTTCCCCTACAATTACCGGGAATACCAAGGCAGACTGGAGGGTCCTGACCAAATTTTGGGGGACTGCGGTCTGGTTTTCTACAGCGGCGGGCAAGAACTGTTTGCCGCAATTCAGGATAAGCGCCAGAGCTCCCTTCCCGCGCCCTTCTTCTCCTTCAGCATGGCCCAGGGCGGAAACTGGGACGCATATTTCTTCCGTGATCTTCTGGGTCACGACGGTTTCTGCATCTCCCATGACGGCTTCAGCCCCAGTCTGACCCGCATCAACGACTATTTTTATCTAAACGAGGAGGGCCGGCCCGTCCGTCTGGCGCAGATCACGGGTTATCCGGAGCTGATCGACCTGGACGGTGACGGGGAACAGGAGCTGGTCTCCCAGAGCTTTCTGGACCATTTCTTTTACTTCTGCCGGGACGGAAAGCTCTACCGGGCGGACATCCAGTCTCTCCTGGGGACCGTCTGGCCGGAAAATCCCCAGTTTCGGTTTGACGGCTGGGACCCCGCCGGCCGCTTCATGCCTTTCCGGACATCGATCCGGTCCGGCGCATCTTCCTACGCCGCTGTCCAGTCCCAAGAGTACCGGACGCTGTACTTCGATGGACAAAGCCTGCTGATTTACAATGACCAGAGGCACCCTGACAACCATATTTTGGAGTGGCCGGCCCTTTCCCGCACTGTCCTTGACACCGCCCGCAGGATGGTCCTGCAGGAGTTTAAGTCCGCCAGGGAGTTCTATGACGACTGGCGCATCGTCTGCTTCGAGGAGCTCCGGACGCTGGAGCTGGCGGGAGAATCCTTCCCAGTCTTCCGCATCCGCTATGAATTCCACACGCCGGAGCCTCGGTATTCCCAGGCTTTGGGCAGCCCCGACCGCTGGGTGGACCCCTGTTACCCGGAGGCCCTCTATCTGGTCTTCCGGGACGACTCCCCGGACCGCTTCCAGATAGACCTCACCTATCAATTCTCCATACAGCAAAACCCGTGGCCCACGGCAGAGCAGCTTCCCCAGCGGCTCTCCCAAATTCCCCTGGGAACCGCCGTTCTCCAAGCAGAATCCTCCGCCGCTTCCGCCGCCACCCTCGCCCGGATGGTGCTGGACCGCCTTTTGGAGTCAGACACTGTCAACATGAACCTGCTGACATCTGAGGGGGGAGGGCGGTACGATGCAGACCCCCGGGCGGGAAAGGGGCCCAACCGGGCAAACTATTTCCATGCCAGCTATGACTGGAGCTTCGCCGAGGACCCCGGCGACATGCCCGGCGAGTCTCTGCTGGTGATGAGCCCGGAGGGCGATCTGAGCTTTCGCTTCTGGCCGGGCAGTGATTTCGTCCTTCTTAATACCCGTCTGGAGCATATCTGGCTCCGGGCAGAACCCATTGGCAAGCCTGGCGAGCCCCTATGCATAGACATCTTCGACTTTATGCGCGATTGGTACGACGAGGCGGAATTCGCCGGACTTCGAGGGGATATTGCCATCCCCGACCAAGGTCAAAGCCATCTGGAAGTCGCCCAAGCGTGGGTGGACGCCGATACCCGGTCCGCCCTCCGCTGCACCCCCGGCAGTAAATACGCTCACACCTATAACCGGGCGGCGGCGAAACTGGAAGAGGATATCCCCGAGGACGCTTTCCCGGACTGGACAGAGGGCATGGAACGGTTTTACTTCTCCTACGAGGAAATTTTTGTCCCGGAAAACGACAAGGATACCACTCACAGCTGGAACTGGGCGGGAAACACCTCCAAATACGAGGGGGCTGACGCCCCAGAGGGAGCCCTCTCCCGCCGGCTGATGGGCCTGATGTACAAAGCCGGCGGCGTCTGGCGCTGCGACAACAGCGGAGCAGGCTTCTAACATGCTCCATCGTTTAGGGGCAGGCAAAAAAATGTTCGCGCGCTTCCATGTCTGGCGGGCAGCTAAGCCGAAGCGGCGATGCAGGCAGCGGTTGGAGGCAACGTGAATCTTTCTTCTTTCGGGCAGAATCATAAATAGGCGCGAAGCGGGCGGCACCTGATTGTTCAGTGCCGCCCGTTTCGACGCTATATAGTCAACGCAGGTGAAAAGAGGAAAATGCTTCTTTTCAACCGGCGGACCAAATGTCCACCGGGGTGCAGAGCGCCCATGCGTTTTCTATGAAGTTAAGCACAGAAAGCCGCTGATGGGGCTTACGGCGCTGACTATAAATGAAATCCGGCCATGCTCCAAGCCAGCCAGGCGCCGCCCAGAGCCACCGCCGCGCACAGGGTCCCTCCCGCCGCGAAGCATCCTGCCGGAAGCCGGTGCCTCTGCCGCAGAAGCCGCCGGGCCTCGCCGAAGCAGGCGAAAGCCAGTGCGCTTCCGCCAAAAACGCCCATCAGCCCGAAGCCCAATAAAAGCCCCATGGCCTCACTCCCCCATCACCTGGAACACGATGTCACGAACCCGGTTCCGGGTATCGCATTCCACCAGAGTTAAATTCTGCCAGGGGCCCACCGTAATCTTTCCCTCCACAAAGGGCACCGTGATAAAGGGGGAGAGAAGCGCCGCTTTGATGTGGGAAGACCCATTGTCATCATGCCAGGTCTCGTGGTGCCAATAGGGCACCACATGCCCCTGCTCGTCCAAATAGGGGGAAAACACATCCAGTGCCGCTTTCAAATCGTGGTTTACCATTCCCGGCTCAAACTCCAAAGTAGTTAAGCCCGCCACGCCTCCGGTAGTAAAACCCGTCACCGTTCCGGCAGAAATACCGTGCTTTTTGCATGCTGCCGCCACCGCATGCTGGAAGTCCTCCGTCACATCAATCATACCCATATGGGCTCTGGTTTGGTATGTCTTCTTCTCTGTATAAACCGCCATGCCATGGCCTCCTTTATCCATTTTTTGCATTGTAACACGGTTTCAGCCGTGATACAATAGCTTTGCTGCACTACAACAAGAGGGGGAACGCCTATGGGGCCCGGCGTTATCACTGTGGACCTCCACGGAAAAAACACCTACCAGGCAAAAATCACAATTGACGCCCTGCTCCGCCGGACGGGAGGCGGAACTTACCGTCTCCGCCTGATTCACGGCTGCCACGGCGGGACCGCCCTGCGGGATTTTATCCGGGAGACCTATGCCACGCACCCGAAAGTTTGCCGGCTCCTCCGCTCCCCCGACGGCGGGGCTACGGAGCTTGTGCTGCGGGAGTATACCTAAGGGGCTGTTTGAAAAATGACGGAGGCTTCCCCGCAAGCTCAACATCTCTCACAGGGAGAAACGCCATCAGCAAAATGAGAAACAAATCTATTTTAGAGGGGGCATATTATGCGCGCCGCTCTGATTCAGATGCCGGTGACGGCAAATAAACGAACCAACATTGAAACCGCCTCCCGAAAGCTCCGGGAAGCCAAGGCCCATGGAGCGGACCTCGCCATTTTGCCGGAAATGTTCTGCTGTCCTTACGAAAACGCTTGCTTCCGGGCCTATGGCGAACCCGAGGGCGGCGAGGCGCAGAAGGCGCTCTCCGTCCTGGCAGCGGAGCTGGAGCTGTATGTAGTGGGCGGGTCCATCCCGGAGCTGGAAGGAGAGAACGTCTACAACACCAGTTATGTCTACGGAAGACGAGGGGAGCCGCTCGCCCGGCACCGCAAAGCCCATCTTTTTGACATCGGCGTAACCGGCGGCCAGCATTTCATGGAGTCCGACACCCTTTCCCCCGGAAATTCCATCACCACCTTTGAGACCGAATTCGGAATCATGGGTCTTTGCATCTGCTTCGACTTCCGGTTTGAGGAACTGGTCCGCTGCATGTGTCTCCGGGGAGCCAAGTGCATCTTCGTTCCCGCCGCCTTCAATATGACCACCGGCCCTGCCCATTGGGAACTGCTGTTCCGCCAGCGGGCGGTGGACAACCAATGCTTCACTATAGGCGTCTCTCCCGCCAGAGACGAAGCCGCCTCCTATGTGGCCTATGGAAACTCCATCGCCGCGGACCCTTGGGGAACTGTTCTCTGCCGGGCTGGCGCAGAAGAAGCAACGCTGTACGCCGACATGGATCTCAGCCGGATCGAGAGCATACGGCGGCAGCTCCCTATTCTCTCCGCAAGGCGGACGGACCTCTACGAGGTGCGGGAGAGATGAGCGGAGGCGTCTTTGCGGTCTTTTACACAATTGTGCGCCGTATTCCCGCCGGAAAAACTGCCACTTACGGACAGATTGCCCGTATGGCAGGCATGCCCCGCTGCGCCAGAACGGTGGGCTATGCCATGGCGGGCTGTCAGGACCCCACTGTACCCTGTCATCGGGTGGTGGACCGTTTCGGCGGCACCAAATCCGCCTTTGACACGCACTCCCCCGGTACGCAGCGGGCCTTGCTGGAAGCGGAGGGCGTGATTTTCCGTTCAGACGGCACTGTAAACCTGGAGCTGTGCCAGTGGACCCCTTGATAACAGGAAAAGCGTGAAGGCGGCCTTCGTCTTCACGCTTTTTGTTATTCGGAAATATCCCTTGTGGCGTAAGCGTTCAGCTCCATTCCCGCCGTATTGCCCGCCAAATACTCATAATAGCCCTGAGCGGCAATCATCGCCCCGTTATCCCCGCAGAGCCGCAGAGGCGGCAGATACAAACGGCAGCCAGCCTCCCGGCAGGCCCGCTCCAAGCTGCCCCGGATAATGGAATTCGCTGCCACACCTCCCGCAGCCACGATCGTCTTTCGCCATGAAAGGCGGGCCGCCTCCATTGCTCGGGGCACCAAGGTATCGCTGACGGCCTGAGCAAAATCCCTGGCCAAAGCCGCCCGGTCCAGCGTCTCTCCCACCTGCTGGGCATGGTGGGCCAAATTCACCACCGCCGTTTTCAGACCGGAAAAACTCATATCCAGCGGCGCACCGTCCACATGGGCGTGAGGCAGCTTGTAAACGCCGCCCTGTGACTGCTGGGCCAGCTCATCCATCGGTTTTCCACCCGGATAGCTGAGACCCAGCACACGGGCCGCCTTATCAAAGCACTCTCCCGCGGCGTCGTCCCGTGTGCCGCCCAAAATCTTCATATCCGTGTAGCCCGCCACGTCGATCAGCAGCGTGTTCCCTCCGGAAATAGCCAGGGCCAGAAACGGCGGCTCCAGCTCCGGGAAAGCCAGGTAATTGGCGGCAATGTGACCCCGGATATGGTGAACGGGGATCAGCGGCACACCAAGTCCCAATGCCACAGATTTGGCAAAGCTCAGCCCCACCAGCACCGCGCCGATCAGCCCCGGCGCGTAGGTCACCGCCACTGCGTCGATATCGGAACGCCCGCAGCCCGCGTCCGCCAGCGCTTTCTCCGTCAAGGCGGCAATCACCTCCACATGCTTCCGGGAGGCAATCTCAGGAACCACGCCGCCATACAGCGCGTGCATCTCCGCCTGAGAGGCAATGGCGTCGGACAGCACCGTCCGTCCGTCCTCCACCACGGAGACGGCCGTCTCATCACAGGAGGACTCAAAGCCTAAAATTTTCATCGTCTCACTTCCCATAAACGTGTTTGCTTTGCCGCCGTTTCCGGCCCACATGTCTTATGTCCTGCAGCGTACCGAATTTTTGGCGGCCCCGGCTCAGGAGGCATATGGAATCTTTGCAAAGCCCAAGGCGGCAAAAGCGTCTTCAGTCTTCATTCCAGGGCACCTGGGGAACTGGGCCTGCCGCTGGGTCCCTTGGAATGCGGACATACCGCTCGTATTTCTCCTGTGGAAATGTAGATTGGTAAATAAACCGATGCTCCCGCATCAGCGTCTCATCCGTCACCGGCCCTGGCGCCAGATACAGCGTCTTGTAATGAACTCCGAAGATTTCCGTATCATAGCCTGCGGTTTGGCAGCCATTCCGGGCATAAAAGCCCAGCCTCCGTTCCGCCAAGGTCCGGTCTGGAGCGTGGGCAGGGGCCTCGCTCTCCCCAAGAATTACCGTTTCCCGCTCCATTCGGGTCAACTCCGATAAAATCAAAGCGCCCGCTCCTGTATTCCGGCGCTCTTTTGAAACGCAGAGGTAGTCCAGCAGCGCCCAGCCTGGATGCCCCAGCCACAAAAAGCACTCTCCCACAAGCTCTTCCCCATCAAAAAGGCACCAGGCCCGGTAGTGTTCCTCCCGGCTCATAGCCAAAATATTTTTCAGCGGCTTCAGCTCCGGCGGCGGAAAGGCAGGCCTCATATCCCGCTCATAGGCCAACTCCACCTGCTCCGGCGAGGCCAGTCTCAGCTCCATCATCCCTGCTCCTCTTCTCCAGCAAGATTCAGCGTCATAAGAACCGCGTCCTCTTTTGGATGCTCATAATAATTTTTCCGGCGGCCCACGCCTCGAAATCCCCGGCTCCCGTAAAGGGCAATGGCAGCATAGTTGGAAGCCCGGACCTCCAGCGTTAAAAAGGACAAGCGGTTTCCCCTAGCAAAATCCAGAAAAACCTGCAGAAGCCTTCCCGCCACCCCCTGGCGGCGGCAGTCCGGCCGGACGGCAATATTCAGAATATATCCCTCATCCAGCACCACCTGCATCCCCGCATAACCCGCTACGGCGCCCCGCTCATCCAGCGCCACCAGAAAAGCGGCAAGATCGTTCTCCAGCTCCTCCGACAGCATATTTCGAGACCAGGGGTCCGAAAAACAGACCCGCTCCAGCTCCGCCACCTCATCCAGATGGTCTCCGTTCATGGGTACGATCTGGATTTTCATTCTATTTTCCATAAAGATGAACTCTCCTTTTCTACGCTTCCTCCCGGCTATACAGGGCAATACCCATCAGGATTGCCAAGCCGCCCAGCGCCATCAAAATCCCTGGCCGCTCTCCGAACAAAAGCAGTCCCCAGGCTGCGGCAAACACCGGCTCCAGCAGTTTCACCGTGGAAATAAAGGCCGGGGGCAAAAATCGGAGCCCCCAGCTAAACACGCTGTGGCCCAGCAGAGTGCAGAACACCGCCATGCCCAAGGCCGCCAGCAGGTTCACAGGACCCCAGCCGGTGAGACTTTGGCGGCATCCCACAATAATGAGCAGAACCGTCCCTGCCGCCGCTGCGTAGACCAAACAGGTATAAACCGTGGTACTGAGTCTGCGGCGGCAGGTCACGCCTATCAGAGTATATACCGCCATGCACAGCGCCCCGAATAATGCCAAAACATCCCCCCACAAAGTATTAAACCCCGCGGAGGCGTCCGACAAGGCCACAAGCACACTGCCGCCAAAGGCCGCCAGCACCGCAAGCCAGGCTCTGCCGCTAAGCTTCTTTTGAAAAATCAGCGCCGAAGCCAGGGCCACAAACAGCACTTCCGTATCAACCAGCACCACCGCCGGAGCGATAGACGTCCAGCGAAGGGCCTCAAAATAACATGTAAAATGGAAACCCAAAAAGGCTCCGCTGAGGAGACACAAAAGCAGTTCCCGCCGCCGGAGCAATTGGAACTCCGACCGCCGGGCCACAGCCACAGGCGTCAGCAGCAGAACCGAAAACGCCATACGGTAGAACGTCAAAACCAGCGACGGAGCCGTGGACCACCGGACAAAAACGGCAGAAAGCGAAACACCCGCTACGCCGAAAATCACGGCCAGGCGCTTCACGGCAGCGCCTCCAGGCAGGCCGCGGCCTCTTCCGGCGTCAGGCAGGAAACATCCAGCTTCTCCGTATCCAGCTTGTCATACAGCGGAAGATATGCCAAGCTCCGGGCCAGGGCATCCTGCTGCCGCCTTCCGGTCCGAATATCTGCTTCCAGCCGATCGGTCAGGGCCGGAACAGTGCAAATCAGAGAGACCGGCCGAACCTCGCAGCCGCTTGCATCCAGCCGGGACCGAATGCCGTCCAAAACAGCCTGTTGATGGAGCACCCAGCAAAAAATCACGTGGTCATAGGCAGAACAGCGAAGGAAACGATTCAGCAAAAAGCAGATATTCTCCATCACCATAGCCTTTGTCTCCTCTGTCACCTGGAACGGATGCGCATCCCAGCACCAGTCCCCATCCAGAAAAACGCTGCGGTCCAGACGCCTTTGAAGCGCCCGGCAGACAGTCGTCTTACCCACACCCATAGGCCCGCCGATAAGGTACAGCCGCTTCAAGCCATCGACTCCTCTCTCCGGCGCCTCAGATGATTTCCGATATGCTCCGTCATCCTTTGGCCTCCAGCCAGTTTTTTCCCCAGTGGGCCTCCGCTGTCAGAGGAACGCTGAGCAGAACCACGTTCTCCATTTCCTCCTCCAACAGTTTCGCCACAGTCTCCGCCTCCGCTTCAGGGCACTCGACAATCAGCTCGTCATGGACCTGAAGAACCAGCCTGGCTTCCGGTTTTTCGTCCCGGAGACGCTTCCACACTCCCACCATAGCCAGCTTCATCACATCCGCCGCTGTGCCCTGAATCGGCATGTTCAGCGCCACCCGCTCCCCGAAGGCCTGCATATTCTTATTGGAGCTGGACAACTCCGGCAAATCCCGCCGCCGGTGGAACAGCGTCTCCACATAGCCCGTCTCCCGGGCCCTTTGAATCACCTCATTCATATAGTTCCGAACGCCGGGGAAGGTAGCAAAATACGCCTCCATGTAATCTTTCGCCTCGGCCACAGTAACGCCCAGGTCCTGGCTGAGAGAAAAGGCGGAAATACCGTAAACAATCCCGAAATTTACAGCCTTTGCCCTGCGGCGCATCTCATGGCTGACTTCCTTCCGCTCCACATGGAAAACCTTGGCCGCCGTCTCGGCATGGAAGTCTCCCCCTGCCAAAAATGCTGAGCGCATCGCTTCATCTCCGGCTATGTGAGCCAGAAGCCGCAGCTCAATCTGAGAATAGTCCGCATCTACCAGCACGCAGCCCTCCGCCGCTGTAAACATGCGGCGGAATTCACTGCCAAGGTCCGTCCGGGTTGGGATATTCTGCAGATTCGGCTCGGTGGAGCTGAGACGGCCTGTGGAGGTAACGGTCATCTGAAAGCTCGTTCGCACCCGCCCATCAGAGGCAATCGCTTTGAGGAGGCCGTCGGCATAGGTCGATTTCAGCTTCGCAAATTGGCGGTACTCCAGCACAGCATTCACCATGGGATGCTGAAAGCGGAGCTTTTCCAGCACATCCGCATTCGTGGACCAGCCAGTCTTGGTCTTTTTTCCATGGGGAAGGCCTAACCGTTCAAAGAGAACTTCCCCAAGCTGTTTGGGGGAGTTAATGTTAAACTTCCCTCCCGCCATTTCATAAATCGCCGACTCCTGCTCCATAATCCGCACGGACAAGCTCTCGCTGAAAGCAGCAAGCGCCCGTGCGTCCGCCCCGCAGCCTGCCAGCTCCATTTCCGCCAGTACCCGGCACAAAGGCAGCTCGGCAGTCTCAAACAGTTTCCACATGTCTCTTTCCCGGAGCTTAGGTGCCAACACACCATAAAGCGCGTCCACCGCTGTAACATAGCTGTCCAGAGAGGCCGCGGAAGCCGCGGTGTCAGCCAGGAGGGAAAACGCGTCCTTTTCCAAATAGAGGGGCTTGGGCAGCTCCTCATTAAACCAAGCCACAAAGAGGCGCTGCAGATCATAGCTTCCCGCCGTAGCGTCCAGAAGGTATGCGGCAAGCGCTGTGTCGAAGATAAACCCCTCGGCCGGCAGTCCTCCCGTCAGCAGAGTGCGGATGACGTCTTTTACGTTATGGGAAACCTTTTTGACTTTCTCGGAAAACAAGACCTCCAAAAGGCTGTTCCAGTCTCCAAGGTACTGCTCAAAGAAGAGCTCTGCCATAACAGCCGTTCCATTCCCTGTCTCGCAGAAAACTCCCACGGCAGAACAATCCGGCAGAACAAGCAGGGACACATGGTCCGCCGCTTTCCACATCGAAAGCAGCCGCTCCGCCTGGTCCGGTTCCGTTACCTGTTCCACCGTGACGGAAATACGGGGCTGCTTCTCCTGAGCTGGCGCAGCATCCGGACTGAGGCCAAATTTCTCAATAAGCCTGGTAAACTCCAGCTTCAAAAACAGAGGATAAGCGTCGGGCCCGGGAGATTTCAAAAGATTGTTCTCAGGACAAAAATCAAGCGGAGCATCTGTGACAATCGTTGCCAGCCAATAAGACTCCCGTGCAGCGTTCTCTCCCTCCGCCAATTTTTTGACAATTCCCGGTTTAGCCGGAGTTGACGGGGCAGTCACAATCTCCGGCATGTGGTCATAGAGGTGGTCAATAGAACCATATGTTTGAATCAGACTCATGGCGGTCTTCTCTCCCACCCCCTTAACACCGGGAATATTGTCGGAACTGTCTCCCATCAGGGCCTTCAAATCAATCATGTGGATTGGAGCGAACCCATACTCCTCCCGAAACGACTCTTCGGTCATGTCCTTCGTAGTGGTCTGCCCCATGCGGGTAGAGACCAGCTTCACCTTCGTGGAACCGTCAATGAGCTGGAGGCTGTCTTTATCTCCGGTGACCACCACACACTCCCAATCTGCCGCCGCGCACTTCCGGGAAATCGTGCCAAGCAGGTCATCCGCCTCCCAGCCCTCCAGCTCGTAGCGGGGGATATTCAGCGCATCCAGCACCTCCTTCAGCACCGGTACCTGCATCCGAAGTTCCTCCGGCATGGGCTTCCGAGTAGCCTTATAGGCGGCGGAGGCCTTGTGGCGGAAGGTGGGAGCATGAACGTCAAAGGTGACGCAGACCGCATCCGGCGTCTCTTCGCTCTCCAGCCGCAGCAGCGTTGTCAAAAAGCCATAAATGGCATGGGTGTAGAGGCCGTCCCGGGTGCTGAGTGGACGGATGCCATAGTAAGCCCGGTTGATGATGCTGTTTCCGTCAATGACCATAAGCTTCATAGGAAAAACCTCCTGCAGGAGCTGTGAATTGATTCGGCCTTGTTTTAAAAACGGCGGAGAATTTGGAATTGAGATATTTTCGCCGGTCTCAGCAAAAATTTACAGACGCTCTGCCGGATTTCAAGAATTTTTAACGCCGCGCAGTGGAAATATAACCACTGATTGAATACACCGGCATTTTCCAAGCAAGGCTTAAAATTACTTGGTGATTATACCACATTTACCGGCAGTTCACAACAGCGTAAACTCTTGGTTTTCTGTTTTTGCTTTGTTACCATTTGTTTTGCTTTTGTGGTTTCTTCCCCAAAGGAAACCGTCATACTGTTTAAAATATTCCATAACATCCTCCAGTTCCTCAACGCGCACTCTTCCTATCTAATGAAAGGAGTGTCTCTATGCGCCGGCTGTGTAACTTCGTCTTGGTGCTGTCCTGCCTGATCACCCTCGCCGCCTGCGGTCAGGAATCCGGCGGTGAAACAACTGCGGACATAAATTCCCTTCCTCCCTCCGGCGGCAGCGGTATAATTCTTCAAAATATTGACGGCTTGGAAATCGCTTTGCCGGAGAAATATCTGGACCTGCTCCGGATTGATACGGACTTTCCCGATGCAGAGGAGAGCTGGAAGCCTCTGATCTCCATCTATGAAAAGTCCTCCTACGAGGCCGCCATAAAGGAGTATGGCGGAGGCGGAGGCTTTCTCTTTGGTTTTCTGGTCATGGACCAGGCGGCATTCGAACAGTTCATTAACGCCGACGGCTCCGGTATACAGGTTTTTGCGACTGACGGTAAGCGTTACTATGCTTACACCTACCCCACCGACGTGCAATTCTGCCGCCCCGGCGGCGAAATCAACTCGGAGAGCGAAGAGTGGAAGAAATGGGAAGAGCTGAACGAAATCGGCCCTGCTGTCCGGGAGGATTTTCTTTCCAGGAACAGCCTCCAGCCCTTCACCGTTGCGGACTTTATAAACAGGCTTTCCTCTGAAAACAAATCATATCTTTGTTTGAAGTACAGCTCCCGTCTCCCTGACGGCGGCACCGCTTCCCCCCATTACACGCTGTTCCTTTGTCAGCCCGTCAAGCAAGGTGAAGGCGGCATCTGGGCTGTGGAACAATGGCTGGATGAGTGGGGAAATCAATACCTCTACTTTCCGGACAGCGGAAAACCCGCTACCGAATACTATGCTGGCTTGCAGGAAGCATGCGATAGCGGTGGCCACCAGTCCCTGCTGTCCCCCACCGGAGCGGCAGCGGCTTTCATGAAAGACTTTTTCGGCTATGAAGCCGGCGAAAACAGCTTTGAGGAGATCCCGGGGATGGTCCCAAGCACCTTTGCCGCTACCGATGAATAAGCTCAAATAAACACCGGCATTTCCTCCATTAAAAATCCACTCTATTCCTGCGGAGTTCCCCCGTAGCACATCTTAAAAATGCCAAGAAATGTGCAGCAGTTCGGGAATCACATGGCTGCGCTGCCGTGCTTGACGGGGCGCCGGTCCACCTGCATTCCCTGTCTTATTCTGCGGGTATGTTCTCACTTCCTTTCTTCGTATTACTTTTGAGAACCGCTCTAATGTCTGTTTGAAAACCAGCGGAATGCCGGACGGGAGCAGACTTTTCGACAGGCAAAGCAGTCTGACGCAGGAATTCTGACGGATTTCAAGTCAAATCAACACAATTCCGGCAGGAAAGGACGCCTCGGGACACAGAGCGCCCATGCGGCTCCTATAAAATCAAACACAAAAAGCAGACCCAGCGCAAAACAGCCAATTGACAACGCCCTCCATGCAGAGCTTCCGGAACGCTGCATAGAGGGCGTTATGACGCTTCAGGGCGCGGCGCCGTTCAAAGCGCAGTATGGATTTCCCATACCATTTCCTTTTTCCGCGTCTTAAGACCCGCCGGCTTAAGTGCTGTTTGAAAAAAGCAAAACAGCTTTAAAAAGTTTTGATAAACTTCTCGATACGATTCAAACCCTCCCTCAGGTCCTCATCAGAATAGCAATAACTCAAGCGCATGTATCCCTCAGTTCCAAAATATATACCGGGGATGAGGCCCACCAAGCCCTCCTTCAGCATTTTTTCACAGAAAGACAGGGAATCCATGCCGAATTTCCGGATGTCAATGAACATGTAAAAAGCTCCCTCGGGCTCCTGAACGTCCAATCCCATATGGATCAGGCGTTTATATACGTCGTTGCGGCGCCTGCGGAACAGCTCCACCATAGGGGCAGTATCACAGTTCAGGGCAGCGACACAGGCAGGCTGAACGAACGCGGGAGCAGAGACCACAGAGTACTGATGAAATATCTGCATCCGATCACGGATGGGGGCATCCGCCAGACAGTAGCCCAGCCGCCAACCGGTCATGGCATAGGGCTTGGAGAAGCTGTTGATGACGATGATCCGATCCCGCATATCCTGAAACTCCGCAAAGCTGTGGTAAGCGTCTGTATAAACAAGGGTGCGGTATACATCATCACAGAGAACAAAAATGGGCTGGTCTTTCAGAATGTCATGGACAGCGTCCAGCGTTTCCCGCGTGTAAATGCAGCCTGTCGGATTATTGGGAGAGGTGAGAACAATGGCTTTCGTCCTTGGCGTAACAGCTTTTTTCAGCGCCTCAGGGTCGATTTGAAAGCGGTTGTTTTCCGTGGGCAGAAACACCGGGACACCCCGGCAGAGCCGGGTAATAGACTCATAGAGGCTGAAAGCCGGAGTGGGAATGATTACCTCGTCACCAGGATTCAGCACGGTGGAAAGGGCGATAAAAAGGCTCTCTGTGGCCCCAATGGTGAGAATAATTTCCTCAGGAGAATAGCGAAGTCCATGGACACGTTCCTCAAATCCAGAGATGGCCTCCAGCATATAAGGATAGCCATTACCCGGAGGATAGTGCGTATCATTCGCATCCAGGGCCGCTTTCGCCGCCTCTTTTATCTCCTCAGGAGTATTCTGGTCCGGTTCTCCGATAGTAAGGGCACAAGCGCCGGGTGTATCCCGCACCTGGAACGTAAAGCGCCGGATACCGGACAGCTCCACATCCAGCACCGCATGATTTAAAGTCAAATCCATAGGACGCACACTCCTTCTCAAGTTACGCAATCAGTATATGCGCATCAAAAAGGCTTGTCAACGCCTGGAGTGAAAAGTCTTTTTATAAGAGGAGCACTGCCGGCATAAGCCTCCGTCAATTTCACGAAAGCAGACTGAATGGAGCCAGTGCCTGTCATGAAAATAATAATTCAAAATTATTACCTTCTTCCAGAAGAACCGCCATGAAAAAGCTGTCCACCGCCATCCGTCAAGACAGGCTGGATGAGACCGCCCTGATCTTGAACAAAAGCCGGACCTGATTGCCTGTCCGGCAAACGCTCCACCGAAAAAGGACGGCAGTCAATCCCCTCTGGCGGCAGCCATCAAGAACGGCCATCCGGAAGCAGCTCAGCTCCTGATGGGAAGCAGGTGTGAATTTCCGGGAGGAGCCCAACCCACACGGCCCCACAATATGGGGGCGTAAAATTCATGGCGGCTTCCACGCTCTGAACCCAGAGGAATGGAAGCCGTATTCAAATATCGGGGCAGGGAGCAAACCATCCAGACCATGAGCGTGGAGAAACGACGGCAGAGATATGAAATCAAACGGCCGGAACTGGAACCCCTTCTCCGTTTCCGATTATAAAAAACACCCTGGGGCTTGTTTGATAATTGGCGATATGCCTAACGGCAAGGAATTTTTATGCCAGACAAGGCAAATTTTCGCAGGCATCCTGACAGATGACAAGAAAATTTAACGCAGTATGGTGAAAAAAGGCCTACTGTTTGGGCGTGTTGACAGCTTTCAAACGTGCCCCAGCTTCCGTTCATTTAGGAAGCTGCCCGCAAAAGCGGCTCCTACTTTGGATATTTTAACGAATGGTCCTGTAAAGCGGCGTCAAGCAGCACAGTTTTAAAAAAGGACAGCGAAAAGGCCGCCGTGTTTACGGCGGCCCAGATATTATCAGCGGTCGCTGGGAAGCCAGCAGTCCTGAAATATCATGTCATCCACATCCCCGGCAGCAGTCCTTTTTGTTTTCACGGCAGGTCCTCCTTCTGTTTTCAGACTGTTTGCCATTCTATGCGGCATCTGAGAAAAAATTCCTCGCAAACAAAACGAGCCCCTTTCTTTCGACATAGTTGACGCACTTGAAAAGCCGCAACTTGCGGATTCTCAGCCAACCGGCCTTCACAGGGTCCGTTGGGCATGTCCTGCCCGCAGGCATCCGCTATGAAATCCAACAAGCCGCTTCGCGGCTCAGGCTGTCAAAACGTATTTTTGACAGCCTGAGCTAATTTTCAGAACGTTAAAAGCTCTGAAAACTTATGATTTCAATGGATTCTTTTCAAGTGTGTTGATTATAAAAATCGAAAGAAGGATGCCGCTTTATCTTTTTTGTGTTACATTTTTTCCCAAACAATCCCTGCAAATTGTAAATTTCAATCGGAATGCACGGGATGCAATTGTAAATCTGTCTAAATCTTCTCAAAGCCCTCCTGTCCGCTTTTTTGCTCTGGCTCCGCCGCCCCGGCGGCTGAATATCACCAGGGCCACAATGGTGGCAATATAGGGCAGCGTCATGGTCAGCTGACTCTTGATAACGTTTTGCAGAGCCACCCCGATGCCCTGGCAAAGGCCAAAGAACAGGCTGGACAAGACCGTCAACAGCGGGTGAGACATGCCAAGGCTGGCGGCAGCCATGGCAATAAAGCCCCGGCCGGACGTCATGTTCTCCGTAAACATAGTCACCTGTCCCATGCTCAGCGCTGTTCCTCCCAAACCGCAGAGGGCACCGGAGAGCACCACCATCCGCATTTGAATTCTGGTCGCTTTGGTACCCAAACTTTCTGCGGCGGATTTATTGATGCCCACCGAGAGCGTGCGAAAACCGGAAACGGTTTTAAAGAGATACACAAACAGCAGCACGGCGATGACATAACAAAGATAGTCCAGTATTGTCAGATTTTCCAAAGCCCGGCCCAGGAAGGGAATATCCCGGATAACAGGAAGATTGATCTTATTCAGGGACACCAGCTTCGGGTCGTTCAGCACGCCTCGAAGGCCAAAGAAAAGGTAGAGCAGAAAGGTGGTTCCACCTTGAACCAACAGATTCAGCGATGTTCCGATAACCATGTCCGCCGCTCTATATTTCACCTGGAGCACCGCCACGATCAGTCCCACCAACGCCCCGGAGAAAATGCCGGCCGCTACGGACAGCAGCACGCTTCCTGTGGTATAGTTTACAGCGATGGAGAAAAAGCAGGCAATCAGCATCTGCGCTTCCAACGCAATGTTAAACACCCCTACCCGGCTGCAAACCGCGCTGCCCAGCGCCGCAAGAAGAATCGGCGTGGTTGAGCGAAGCGTGGAATTAACGATAGATGCGATGTAAGCGGAATTCATGCCTGAGCACCTCCTTTCGCCTCTTCTCTGCGGGCCTTTCCGCGCGTAAACCGAAACACCAGCTTTACAGAGACGAACAGCGTGATGCAGCACTGGATAATCGTCGCAATCTCCAGGGGAATACCCAGGGAACGCTGAATCGCGCTGCCGCCGATCTGCAGCCCGGAAAGGAAGATCGAGACAAAAAACATACCCGCCGGATCCAGATCCGCAATCAGCGCGGCCATCAGTCCTGTCCAGGCATAGTTGGTGGAGGAGAGCATTCCATCGGCATAGCGGAATTTCAGGCCGAAAACCTCCGCTGTCCCTGCCAGAGAGGCAATCGCCCCGGAAAGAGCCATGGTAATCATCATGACCTTCACCTGTTTCGTACCGCCATAGCGGGCGAAGGAAGAATTGAATCCCCCCATTTTGGACTCATAGCCAAAAACTGTCTTTTTCGTAATAAAGATCATCAGCAGTACCACGGCGGCCGCGATGAGAAACCCCGCGTTAAACGTACTGGTGGAGGACAGCCGGGTCAGCCGCAGCCCCTCGGCGATCTCCGCCGTCTGAAGCGCCAAGCCGTCCCCTGAGGTATCCTTCAAGGGATACGTGACAAAGTAGCTGGCGATATTGTTTGCCACATAGTTCAGCATCAGGGTGGTAATAACCATGCTGACCTGAAATTTCCAGTTCAGCACCGCCGGCAGCAGGGCATACAGCGCTCCGGCAGCCATGCCGGCAATCCAGGACACAAGTCCGACAAAAATGGGCGGGCCAGGAATATACAATGCCGCCACGGTAGCAGCAAAGGTACCCGTAACCATCTGGCCTTCTACGCCGATATTGATGTATCCCGCTCTCCACGCCATGCCGGTAGCCATGGCACAGATGATAATAGGCGTAGCCCGGGTAAGGGTGGAAAACAGATAGTAAGGGGTAAAAAAAGACTTGTTAAACATCTCAATGTAAACGGTGACGGGGTTCTGCCCGCAGGCCAGGATAACCACTGCACCCACCAGCAGGCCAAAGACAGCGGCTGCCAGCGGCTGCCGCAGGGCCCGCCAGATTTGCCCGGCCAGTTCCTTCGCCTTAGATGGCTTCATGCAGCTTCCCTCCCATCATCAAAATGCCAAGGCTCTCCTCCGAGGCTTCCTCTTTGCGGAACTCACCGGCGGTCCGGCCCTCATAAATCACATAAATACGGTCGGACAGGGACATAATCTCCGTCAGCTCTGAGGAAATCAGCAGCACCGCGTCTCCCCGCTCCCGCTTTTCCAGGAGCTTATTATGAATAAATTCCATTGCTCCGATGTCAACACCCCGCGTCGGCTCCGCAGCGATGAGCAGCGGGGATTTCTGCTCAATCTCCCGGGCGACAATAAGCTTTTGGATATTGCCGCCGGAGAGTTCTCCAGCCTTCTGCCCCTGTCCGCTGTTGCGCACATCATACCCCTCCAGCAGAGACTGGGTAAAGGCCCTGGTGTTTCTGCCGCTGAGAAGTCCCTTACTGGAAATTTCCGGCCGGTACTGATGGGCCATGATGGCAGTTTCCGTCAGTGTAGCCTGAGCGGCACAGCCCCAGAGATAGCGGTCCTCCGGAATACAGGCACAGCCTGCCTCACGAATCTGCCCCACAGACTGGCCGGATACATCTTTTCCATTTAGAAGAATTTTCCCGGACGTAGGAGAGAGAAGCCCTGTCAGGCACTGAATCAATTCCGACTGGCCGTTGCCAGATACTCCGGCAATGCCTACAATCTCTCCGCCGTCCACATGGAGATGAAAATGATCCAAAATATTCTTCTCGTCGCTCCCCGCCAGCACCAGATCCTGCACATCCAGCACCGTGCCGGTGGTCTTCTGCGGAGCCACTTTCCGCTCCACAATGCGGCGGCCCACCATGAGGTAAGACATCTCCTCTACGCTGGTCTCCTCTTTCGGCATTTCCTTAATATATTTTCCCAGCCGCATAACCATCACCCGGTCGGCCACCGCCATGACCTCGTGGAGCTTGTGGGTAATGATAATGATGCTCTTGCCCATCTCCGCCAGTTTCCGCATAGTGCGCAGAAGCTCGTTTACTTCCTGAGGCGTCAGCACGGCGGAAGGCTCGTCAAAAATGATGATATCCGCGTCCTGATAGAGGACCTTTAAAATTTCCACCCGCTGCTGCAAGCCTACCGGACAATCTCCCACCCGGCGCCGGGGATCGATATGGAGTCCATACCTCCCGCACAGCTCTTCCGTGATGCGGACCGCCGCCTCCCGGTCAAAGAACAGGCCATGCTTCTTCGGCTCCCGTCCATAAACAATATTTTCCGCCACAGTACACGGATTCAACAGCATAAAATGCTGCTGGACCATGCCGATCTTCTTAGCGATGGCGTCATGGGGGGAACGGAAACGCTGAAGCGCTCCGTTGAGATATATCTCACCGGAGGTAGGCTGCTCCAGGCCATAGAGAATTTTCATCAGCGTGGACTTCCCGGCGCCATTTTCCCCGACAACGGCCAGCACCTCTCCTTTCTCCAAGGTAAGATGGACATCGTCATTGGCGTAAAGGGAGCCATAGACCTTGGTAATATGCTTCATTTCCAGCAGCAAGGGGCTTCACCTCTTCTTTCCTACTCTAGTAAGAATCCTTATTCATAACCGGGAGTACAGGCTGGGAAATCTCCCCCTCAGGCAGGAAAATTTTCCGCAGGAATCCCGGCAAATTTCAAGGAACATTCGCGTAATATGGAGGGAAAAGAACCGGCAAACAGTGTTCGGCGGTTTTGGGACACAGATTCTAGGGCCTGTTCACATAAGACAAATGCGCAGATTTTCGAGCAAATTTTCGCCGGCTGCAAGGCAAAAATTTGCAGGCGCACTGGCGTGCGTCAAAAATTTTTAACGCCGCAGACGGCAAAATTTGCCGGAAAGATGTGTGTTTGGCCTTATGTGAACAGGCCCTAAAAAAGCGGACGGGAAGAAAAGGGTTCTTCCCGTCCGCTCATTTTGTAATGTGCAGACGATACTGCGAATCAGAAGGAATAGTCCTCCTCGGCGGGAACATCGGTCATATCCAGCGCACCGGATTTCATCTGCTCCACCACAGCCTGAATGTCGGCGATCTCCTCGTCGGTCAGGCGGTCGCTCCGGGGATTGGGAGAATCATGGGTGACATTCACCGCACCGATGGTACCCTCAGACACACCCCAGGCGGTGTTGTCGGGAGTCCAGCTTCCGCCGAAGAACTCATCCACCAGATTCTTGACTGTCTGATAGGTATCCTTCAGCTGAGACGAAACAATATACGGGTTGTCCGCGCTGGTCTCGTCCACATCCTGGCCGGAGGTATAAAAGCCCTTCTCCATAGCGGCCTCATACACGCCGCTGTCACCGGCGGCAGCCGCGCCGTTGATGAACTTGCAGCCCTGCTCAAACTGCTGAATGGCCAGCTCTTTCGCCTTAGCCGGATCGGAATAGGAATTGGTGTAGTTAAACACGAAGGTGGCCTCAGGGTCGATGGACTTCACACCCTCCATATAGCCGTAACGATACTTCCAAGAACCGGGACCCTCATTGCAGTGCACTCCGCCATAGACATGAGACTCGCCGTCCACCGTATAGGCCGCCAGCTTGCCGATCAGGAAAGCGCCCTCCTGCTCCCGGTAAGAAATGCACTTCACCAGCTCATTGTCAATCTCGGAGTCAATCAGGGCATAAGAGCAGGCTTCCGGGAACTCCCGGGACACTTTGTCCAAGGGATCACCTGCTGCCCAGCCGCCGCCAATGATAAGATCACAACCCTCGGCTACCAGAGCCCGGATATTGTCCTCGTAAGCGGCATTGTCGGCGCACTCCACCACCACCTGGGTAAAGCCATATTCAGCGGCAGTCTCGTCCAAAGCCCGGACCATCTCGGTCAGGAAGGGGTTCACGCCGATCTTGTCACAGACCAGAGCAATCCGCATGCCCTCTCCGGGCAGGGAATCCGCCCCCTGCTGGGAATCACTGCCGCCGGAGGGCTGCGCATCCCCGCCGGAGGGCTGGGAGCTATCTTTGCCGCCGCAGGCGGCAAGGGACAGAGCCAGAACCAACGCAAGGGACAGAGCCAGAATTTTTTTCATTCTTTTCGTTTCCTCCAATGTCTCAATTCTGTCAAATATTGTGGGAAATCGGGAACATCCGTCAAAAACTGTCCCCTCTTCCCTCAAGGCATTATAAGACAAGGTATGATCTGTTGTCAATTCCATTTTAGGGTTTCCGGCCGATTTATGGGATTTTGTTATAAACATGCAAAAATTTTCTCATAATTTCATGGAAATAGGGGGACGGCCTTACAGGCTCATTCGATAGATTTCAACAATATCCTCAGCGCTGAGAGGGACAAATGTCTTATCAAAGCCGCCGGTTCGAGCCTTCCGGGCCATTTCCCCGAAATGCTCCGGACCAATGCCCACCTCCGCCAACGTGGCAGGCAGACCCATGGAGCTGAAAAAATCCCTCGTCTTCTGGATTGCGGTTTCTGCCAGCACCCGCGGGGAAAGGGATGCATCCAACCCCCAGACCGCCATGCCATAGCGGGCAAAACGGTGCTCCGTTTTTTCACTGAGGACATAGCGCATCCAGTTTGGTGTCAGAATTGCCAGGCCCACGCCATGCGTAATATCGTAAAAAGCAGAGAGCTCATGCTCCATCCGATGGACACTCCAGGCCACCGGCTTGCCCATGTCGAGAAAGCCGTTAATAGCCCAGGAGGCATTCCACATCAGGTTCGCCCGGGCCTCATAGTCATCGGGAGTCTCAATGGCCTTGGGGCCATACTGGATGCAGGAGCGGAGAATCGCCTCCGCCATGCTGTCCGCCAAATAAGACGTCTCAATAGGACTGAAATAGTTCTCAAAGGTATGAGACATGATATCGGCGGTGCCTGCGGCGGTCTGAAAAGCAGGGAGAGAATAGGTGTAAGTGGGGTCCAAAATTGACACGGCCGGATAGCAGCAGGGCCCGGAGAAAGCCTCTTTCTGGTTAGTCTCCGGGTTGCTCATCACAGCAATGTTGTCCATTTCAGAACCGGTTGCGGCCATGGTCAGTACCGTGAAGAGCGGCAGCGCTTTCTCCGGCACAGCCTTTCCCGCAGAAAAGTCCCAAGGGTCTCCGCTGTAAAGAGCCCCGGCAGCGACACACTTGGCACAATCAATGACACTGCCGCCTCCCAGGGCCAGCACGCCGTCCAGCTTGTGTTCCCTGCATAGCCGGACGCCCTCCCGGGCTGTGGCAATCCGGGGATTCGGCTCCACGCCGGAAAGCTCGGCCCATTCAATGCCGCCAGCCTTCAGCTGGGCTACGGCGGCGTCATAGACGCCGCTGCGCTTAACGCTGCCGCCGCCGTAAATCAGCAAAACCTTATGGGCGCGGGCGGCAATCTCACCCCCCAGCTTTTTAATCTGTCCCTCTCCGAAGTGTATTACAGTGGGAATCGAATAAGTGAAATTTTTCATGTCCAAGCCCCTTTCCCTGTCCAGAGGTTCAGTTATACAGCCGCTTTACGGCGGCCTTGGCCTCATAGAGAATCTTGTCCGCATCCAGGGTGAAAAATTCGCCGTTCTCATAGAGAATCCTGCCGTCCACCATGGTCATCACCACATCGCTGCCCTGGGCGGAATAAACCGTCAGGGCCAGAGGATCCAGGTTGGGATACATATGCGGCTTTGTCATATCCAAGGCAATGACGTCCGCTTTCTTTCCCACCTCTAACGCGCCGGTATCCTCCCGCCCCTGGAGCTTCGCGCCGTTCCGGGCAGCCATGGCCAGGAGCTGGGCCGGCTTCAGGATCGTCGGGTCCCGATGATAGCCGTTATGGAGAACCGCCGCCAGATGCAGCTCCTCCATCATATTCAGATTGTTATTGCTGGCGGCGCCGTCTGTGCCAAGGGTAACGTTCAGCCCCATGTCCAGCATCCGCTGAATTGGGGCAAAGCCGCTGCCCAGCTTCATATTGCTGGTGGGATTGTGAATGACGCTGACCCCCTTTTCCAGCATCAGAGCCATATCCTCCTCCGTTACAAAAACGCAGTGGGCGGCAGCAGTGGGGGAATCGAATGTCCCCAGATCGTAAAACCACTTTGCCGGAGTCTTTCCATACTTCTCCACGCATTCGTCATGTTCTTTCTTTGTCTCGGAGAGATGGATATGCATCCGCCCTCCCAAGGCCCGGCACTCGGCGCTGTAAGGCCGGACAATGTGTTCAAAGCAGGTGTATTCGGCGTGAATGGCAAAGTCAATGCGGACCCGGCCGTCAGCCGCGCCATGGTAATCCTTGAAAAGCCGGATGGATTCCCTGGCCCGGTGGTTTTCCTCATAGGTTTCGTCTTTATTAAAGCACTGGACTGGGCGGCTGAGGTTGGCCTTGACGCCGCAGGCAATGGCGTTCTCAACGGCAGTCTGGGGCTCAAAATACATGTCGGAATAGCTGGTAGTGCCGGTGGAGATCATCTCCAGCAGAGCAAGGGCGTTGCCGGTCTTGATATCCTCAGCAGTAAGCCGGTCCTCAATGGGCATCATCTTTTCAAAGAGCCACTCCTGAAGAGGCAGATCGCTGCCAATCCCCCGAAGCAGAACCATGGGGCTGTGACCGTGGCAGTTAATAAGTCCGGGAAGCAGCATACGCCCTGTCATGTCCTTCTCCCGGTCATAGGCAGCCTGGGGCTTGTCCGCCCCAATATAGTCGATGGTATCCCCGTCAATTCCAAGATACGCGTTCTCCAAACAACGGAATCCGGTTCCTTCCGCGGCTAGAATCGCGCAGTTTTTCAGCAGCAGCTTCATATTACATTCCTCCTGTTTCAAATCAAGGCCACAATTTTCTTCACATATTCACTGAATTCCCCGGCGATCATATTGGCTGTTTCATCCACTTCCGTGTCGGTAAGCGGGCGGTCAAGCACCCCCGCCGCCATATTCGTCATGACCGACAAGGCCAGCAGCGGCATCCCGCAGTGAGCGGCGGTGAGAGCCTCGGTGACGGTGGACATACCCACTGCGTCGGCACCCAGAATTCGGGCCGCCCGGATTTCCGCAGGGGTCTCAAACTGGGGACCCGGGAAAAACATATAAACCCCCTCGTGAACCCGCAGAGGAGAGTCTTCCGCACAATCCAGGGCCAGCTTTCGAAGAGACGGCGTATACATTTGGGAGACATCGAAAAACCGTGGACCGAACTCCTCCACATTGGGTCCCCGAAGGGGGCTGTTCCCATTGAGCTTGATATGGTCGGCAATCACCATCACATCTCCGGGGCGATAATCCGTATTGACAGCCCCGGCAGCATTGGTAAGAATCACCGTTTTCACTCCCAGCAGCTTCAAAACGCGCACAGGGATGACCAGCTGCTCAAAATCATAGCCCTCGTAGGAATGAAAACGCCCGGACATGCAGACTACCTTCCGGCCGGCGACTGTGCCGAAAATCATCTTCCCGGCATGGGAAGCCACGGTGGAAACCAAAAAATTGGGGATATCAGCGTAATCCACGACCGTCGGGTCCTCAATGGCCTGAGAGAAGGGTCCCAGGCAGGAACCCAGCACAATCGCGATTTCCGGGACGTAGCCTACCTTTGTTTTTAAAAAATCAGCACTCTTTTGAAAATATTCATAAGTATACTCCATGAGCTGAAAATACCTCCTGACTGTCCTCCCGAAGACGTCAAATGCCCTCAGGGGTTTTCTTACGGGACAGCACCGCTTCGGCGCGCAAGCCCAGCAAAACAATAGTGATTTATTTATTGTATCACAGCTCCATTTTTGTGTCAATCTGACAGAAATGCAGTCCCTGTTCAAGGTAAGTGCTGCTGATTCAAACTCTGTCAATTTCACCAAAACACCTTGAGAATAGCACCTGACCCATATATAATGGAGCACGTTACTTCGTTAGGGAGGATGAAACAAACATGAATGTAAAAGAGTTAGAGATGCTGTATGAAGCGGCGCTTCGTCCAATTTTTGGAGACCAGCTCCACATCATACATGATAGTGATCATTTTGTAACCATTATGTTGAATGGAAACGGGAAGATTTTCTTTTTACGCTTTATGGAACAAATCATGTCCGCTTATACTGGTGTAACGAATGTTTTATTTTTTAGGCCTTGTTTGAAAATTGGCGGAATGGCGGATTGGGGCAGATTTTTTACCCAGAAGGCATGCCTCTTTTCCCAAATTTTATTTAGAGGGACATGGAAAACTCAAGCGGCGCGAAGGTGTTTATTCTAAAACCGCTTCATTCAGCACAGTCGTATTGACATACCTGACCGAGATTCGTATAATATATAAATGGAAAATATGTACACTTTTTGCAGGAGAGGACTTGACAAATGAAACTTCTTTCGATACATTCTCGACAGACAGAATGAGTCTGTCCTTTTTCTTGCTTTACGGACAATTATCATAGAAGAAAGGAAACAGATGGTATGAGAACAAAACAAAGATTTTTAAGCCTGCTGCTCTGCGGCACACTCTTTTTCTTCTGCTCTTCGCCGGCCTATGCCGAAGCGCAGATGCAGGACAACGGCCAGCCCCCAGTGGAAGGCGGCTTGTGTGAACACCACACCGAACATGGCGGTGAGTGCGGCTACACCGGAGGAGAACCGGGAACACCCTGCACCCACGAACACACCAAGGACTGTTATGCTGAAATAACCGAGTGTGTCCATGAGCATACAGCGGAATGTTACCTGGAAGAAGCAGCGGCCAGCGTTTCCGGCAGCACCGCTACCCTGTCCGGCGTGAAAGAACGGAAACCGGAAAGCTGTCCCCACGTTTGCAGCGAGGAATGCGGCTGTGTTACAGAGGAATTAAACTGCCAGCACGAGCATGACAGCGAGTGCGGCTATTCCCCCGCAGCCGGGGGGACGCCCTGCGGCTTTATCTGCGAGAAATGCGGCGCAGAGGACGCTTCCCCGTCCAACACAGCGGCATTAACCGCGGATCAGGTTCTTGAGAATGTTCTCCAAGATAAAACCGCAGATCATGAAAGGCCGGAGGATTTAGCCGGGGTCTGGTCTGATAAGGCGCCGTTTTTGATGGAAGCCGAAGAGGAAGACGATCTCTCAAGTCAGCCTTTTGGGATTACCAAGGCATCCAAGATTTGTCCGACGTATGAGGAAGCTTATAACGCGATGATCGGCATGAAGGATGAGCTTTATGAGGGGATGCCCTGGACGAATTTTCAGCCTTATGGAAACGAGGGAGAATGGGGAAAATACTATCGTTTTCAGGGTGGTCCGGTAAAAGGAGCGAGCCTTGGGGTTGGCTGTGCGGCATTTGTCTTTATACTGAGCGATGAGGCCTTTGGCACTCTTCCGGCAAGAACGGTTGACAGAGGAGGATTCGAGTATGAAGACGTGAAGGTTGGAGACATTCTGCGAATTAATAACAGCCATTTTGTGATTGTTCTTAGAGTGGGTTCTGGCGGAGTGACGGTTGCCGAGGGGAATTACAATAAGAGCGTACATTGGGGACGGGTGATGAGCAAATCGGAAGTTTTAAACGCGAATTTTATCGTGACCCGCTACCCGGCAGGGTATTCGGAAGAGCAGGATGCGGAGGAAATTCTCCAAAGCGGAACGGAAGGCAGTTTAAACTGGACATTGACCAAGGGAGGAACACTGTCAATCTCCGGGAAAGGTGCGATGCCAGATTATACGGAGAGCAGCCGTCCGGATTGGGAGACGCATGCTGCCGTAATTAATCAGGTGATGATTGAGGATGGCGTGGAAAGTATCGGCAGCTATGCTTTTTACCAAAGTCCGGTAATGAGCGTGCAGATTCCGGAGACCGTCACGAGCATCGGAAAGGCAGCGTTTGGAAAGTCAAGTTTAACGGAAATAACGGTGCCCGGAAGTGTAAAAATAATTGGGGATGAAGCGTTCTATGATTGCCAAGGCTTGAAGTCGGCAACATTCTATGAGGGTGTGCAGAGTATTGGCGTTAATGCGTTCCATAAATGTGGAATTGCTTATCTGGATTTTCCGGCGAGCATCACTTCTGTGGGCGCGGGGGCGTTCATGGAGTGTGATCATTTGGTGCAGGTGCGGTTTGCGCCGGGCGAGCAGAGGGTATCGTTGGGAGATAATCTATTTTCCAAGTGCTGGTATTTGTTAGATGTAACCTTGCCGTTGAAGGCGGATAAGATAAGCTCGGGTATGTTTACAAACTGCATGGCATTAACCTATCTGTATATTCCTGAGGCAGTAGAAATTGATGGAATGGGCTTGAGTGGTTCGCCGTTTGCGGGATGCAGAATATTGCAGACGATAGACTTTGGCGGAACTGAAAGCGAATGGCAGACGAATGGCGGCCGCTCGGCATTGACTTATGCTGGTTTGATAAACCAGGTGACGGTAAATTACAACGCGGCTTTTGATGATCCTTTTGCAGAGATTCCGGGCGATCCGGGAGAATTTGTGACCTGTGAACATGTGGATAAAGACGGTGACGGACGTTGTGATATATGTGACGCAGTGTTATCGACTGATCCAAGTGAGCCGGGTGAGCCGGAGGAACCCGGAGACGACAAAGAGGAACCGGGTAAGCCGGAGGAACCTGGAGATGACAAAGAGGAACCAGGTAAACCGGATGATTCTGAGGAAGACGATAAAGATCCGGTAAAACCGGGGGATGGAGAATCAGAAGACGAAGGATCTGACAACGAGCCGGACGATGACCAAAATCCGGGAGATTCCGGAGACGATGGGGACACGTCAGGAGGCAATTCTGGCGGTTCGTCCGGCGGCTGGGAAGATTCTTCCACCCCGACTTATGGCAGCGATACTTTTTCCAATGGCGGCGTTACACTTTCCGGCAGCGGCATTCACAAAAACGCCCGCCTGACCGTTACACCGAACCATCTGCATAACGGCGAGTGCGCTGAGTGCGGCCAAATCCGCCAATGGCAGGAGCAGGGCCGCGTGGTTGCAATTTATGACGTGTCTTTAAGCCATAGCTTCCGGGGAACCGTAACCCTTACATTCCCCGTTTCCAGCGAGTACAACGGAAAGACATTGACGGTCGCCCATTGCCTGAAAGATAAGCTGGACAGCTATGATGTAGCTGTCTCAAACGGAAAAATCAAGGTAACAGCAGACAGCCTTTCCCCGTTTGCCATTCTGGACAATTCCAAAGACGAACCGGGTAAGGACACCCCCAACACAGGCGCAGGCAATCCGTTTACCGACGTAAAGGAAACAGACTGGTTTTATAAGGACATGATGTTTGTCTACGAAAACGGCTTAATGGCGGGCAAAAACGCAGCAACCTTTGCGCCGAGCAGTAACGCCACCCGCGCCCAGCTCGCGGTGATCTTCTACCGTACGGAGGGCAGCCCCAAAGTGGAGGGCAAAAACAGCTTTACCGATGTGGTGTACGGTCCCGGTACAGCTTGGTATTATGACGCGGTAACGTGGGCGGAGCAAAGCGGTGTTGTAGGCGGCTACGGCGACGGCAGGTTTGGCCCAGGCAACCCGATCACCCGTGAACAGCTTGCGGCGTTCTTCTACCGCTACGCGCAGTACAAGGGCTATGACACGACCGCCACAGGAAGCCTTGACCGCTTCACGGATAAAGACAAGGTTTCCCAATGGTCAAAGCAGCCCCTTATATGGGCGGTTAGCTCCGGCATTGTGAACGGCACAGGGGATAATCTTCTTTCCCCGAAGGGAACCGCCACCCGCGCCCATATTGCGGCTATGCTCCACCGCTTTATTGGCAACGGGTTTCAACCCGCTACCACGCCCTCAGGCACGATATGAACGAACCGGCCCGGCATAAGAAACCCGCAGACAAGCCGGCATAGCAGGCGCAGAAAGCACGGTAAATACCACAGATATGGCGGTCCTATTTGCAAAAGCCGGCAGCAAGTCCACCGGCAGGACGCGGCGTCATATCCCTGGAAGAAGTTACCGGGCTTTGCGCTCTGCCCGCTGCTTGTGGGTACGGCGGCTGTTATTGTCAAACGCAGGAGGGAAACGAAAGTAGGAACACCAGTATAAAAACAACCATATAGAATAAACACAGGGGTGGCGGGCAGTGCAGATTATCCCGCCGCCTCTCTTTATCGCCATTGTGGGATAACATGGCGGGAGGGGTGCGGCATTGCTTCCGGCGGCATAGACGGGAGCAAATTATGCGCCTGCGCCCAAAACCGTCTAAAAGAATATTCGCAGACAGCGCCCGGTTTGAGGGTGAAAAAAACTTAAACCGGGCGTTTTGCTTTTGTTCACGGAAATTGTTGCGCAAGCCAAAATTGGACATAATTTATCGAAAAAGGCAATAAAACCGGGTCTTGTATGAGGTATCATATCTGCGGCATATTAAAACTCTTTCCGTTTCCGGAAAGGAGCAAAAACCATGTCACAGAAAAAACGCGATAACAAAGCGTCTAAGGATAAGCATCCGATGGTTGGCGTTTTAGGGCCTGTTCACATAAGGCCAAACACACATCTTTCCGAAAGCCGCCAAAGCCCCATTCGGCTCTTTTGAAGAGCTGGACAGACGGTGAAGGATATGCTATGTTGAAAGCACAGAAGCAGGCTGCCCTCCCGGACATAAGCCCAAACCGGAACCGGCAGAACCCAAAAATGGAGGATTATTATGGAACAAGCGGTTTTGAATTGGGTCTCCCGAGACCCAGCAGGCTATGGTTATCTGTTGGATTTTTTCCGGAGGGGCGCCCGGGTCTGCTATACCGGGGAGGACGGCCTGATTTTAAAAAGCGACGAAACCGGCATCTGCTATGCAGGAGGGACCGCCTTCTCACCAGAGATGGAGGACAGCAGGCTGGTACTGGTGGAAGACGAAGCCCTGGCGAAACGGCTGGCGGCGAAGGACCCCAAACTGGAGATTATGGAGTGCACCCAAGCTGTTTACTTAAAAAAGACCCCTCCCCAGGCGGACCATTCAGGTGCCGTACTCCGCCTCTTAACCTTAGAGGATCTGGATTTCGTGCTGGAAAACTACCATCATCCCGGTGCGATTGAATCTCACATCCGGGGCCGCATCGGCGAGGGGATGCTGGGCGCTGCAATTGACGGACAATTGGCGGGGTTTATTGGCATCCACGAAGAAGGATCCATGGGACTGCTGGAAGTCCTCCCCCGTTTTCGCCGCCGGGGATTGGCGGAGGCGCTGGAAGCTGCCTTAATCCGCCGGCAGTTGGAGCGAGGGTTCCTGCCTTATGCCCATGTGCGCATCGGCAATACCGCCTCCGAAGCCCTGCAAAAAAAGCTTGGGTTGACCTTTGACAGCCGGATTCTCCGCTGGATCGGCTGAAAAACGGCAGGGCTCTGTTTCACGGCCTGCGGCAGTGTGCTCCATACGACGGACTTTTACAGCTGGATATCATCTCTCAGTGAACATGCGAGCTTCCGGTACACAGCGTTATTTTTTAAGCTACATATCCAGAACTGTTTTTCATAGCTGTTTCCATTCCGCCGCTTTTCGCGGCGGAATTTTTATCCCAATGTTTCATGCTAAGAAAACAAAATTTTATGAAAACCACAAAAATTATATTTGACAAAGGTTGACCTTTGTGGATATAATAAAAATCAATCTTGCAGGCACTACTTGTAAAGAGAGGAAAACGGTTCCGCTTCCGCACAGGCGTAAAACGCCGCCGGACACCCAAAGAACTTGGAGAAAGGAAACTTAAGTCTATGAACAAAACACAGCAGGCTCCGGATTGCAGCATCCGCAACATCTATCAACTAGACGGACGGGTTCCCCTGGGAAAAGCGATTCCCTTCGGCCTCCAGCATATTCTGGCCATGTTCGTTTCCAACCTGGCGCCGATCACTTTGATTGCCGCCTCCGCCCAGCCGGCCCTGAGCCAGGCTGAGGTAGCCATCCTCCTCCAAAACGCCATGTTCGTGGCGGGTATTGCCACCTTGATCCAACTATATCCCGTTTGGAAAATCGGCTCCCGGCTGCCGGTGGTTATGGGCGTCAGCTTCACCTTTGTAGCGGTGCTCAGTTCTATTGCCGCCAATTACGGCTATCCGTCTTTGATCGGCGCGGTCATCGTGGGAGGCATTATGGAGGGCACTCTCGGCCTGCTGGCAAAATACTGGCGGAAAATCATCACGCCCATTGTAGCGGCTTCGGTGGTAACCGCTATCGGTTTTTCCCTCTTTACCGTGGGTACCCGGAGTTTTGGCGGCGGCTACGCCGAGGATTACGGCTCCGTCCAAAATCTGCTTCTGGGCGTCATTACCCTGGCGGCCTGCCTGCTCTGGAACACGCTGGCAAAGGGCTATCTCAAACAGCTCAGCGTTCTGGCAGGCTTAATCGTGGGCTACATAACCGCCATTTTTATGGGTAAGGTAGACCTGGGAGCGCTGATGTCCGGCGGGCTTGTCGCCCTGCCCCATTTTCTGCCCTACATGCCGGAATTTCATCCCGGCGCCATCGCCTCTGCCTGCATCATCTTTTTGGTATCCGCAGCGGAGACCATCGGAGACACTTCAGCCCTTGTCTCCGGCGGTCTGAACCGTGACATCACCAGCGAGGAAATTTCCGGTTCTCTCGCCTGCGACGGTTACGCCTCCACAATCGCCGCTCTCTTTGGCTGTCCCCCTGTGACCTCTTTCTCTCAGAATGTGGGTCTTGTGGCCATGACCAAAGTAGTGAACCGCTTTACCATCATGACCGGCGCGGCGTGCATGCTGTTGTCGGGTCTTCTGCCGCCGGTGGGCAACTTCTTCGCCTCTCTTCCTGAATCGGTCTTAGGCGGCTGCACCATCATGATGTTTGGTTCCATTGTTATTTCCGGGATGCAGATGATTGCCAACTGCGGCTTTTCCCAGAGAAATGTGACCATCGCGTCTTTATCTCTGGCAATCGGCATCGGCTTTACCGCCACCAGCGAAGCTGATATCTGGAACGTTTTCCCCGACACTATTCAATCTGTTTTTTCCTCCAATGTAGTAGCTGTGGTTTTTGTGGTCTCCATCATTTTGAGCCTGGTACTGCCCAAGGACATGGATATTAAGAAGGTTGGCACGGAGGACTGAAAAACCGGCGCCCTTTCCATTCAGCAGCGGAGTGACGCGGTCCAGCCGGCGTCACTCCCATTTTTCAGGACTGGTTTTAGAGCAGACTCTGGTGCGGAAACAAACTGCCGGCCCATCATGTTCTTTGTAATACTGCACAAATTTTATTCTCGATTTTTGCGCCATGTGATGATTGAAAAATATTGACTTTGATTGATATTGGCATTATTATAAAGAAAGAAATTCAAGTTTAGCCATTTTCAGTCAAAGAGAGGGGGTGAACTATGCTGGCCGAACAACGCGCGGAGCGCATCCTGAAGGAACTGGCTCAACGCAGGGCCGCCACGGTGACAGACCTCTGTCAGGTGACAGGCGCTTCTGAAGCTACTATCCGGCGGGATCTCAACACACTGGCAAAGCAGGGAAAGCTGAATAAGGTCCACGGCGGCGCTGTGCTGACCGGCGGTGAATTCCACAGTGAGGAGCTGGACATGGCGACAAAGCGAGGTCTCTTCACACAGGAGAAGGACCGCGCCGCCCAATACGCCGCCGGGCTCGTCGGGGATGACGATGTGGTTTTCCTGGACGCGGGAACCACGATTCTCAGAATGGCAGAACATCTGCCAGCTTCCAAAGCCCTGTTTTTGACCAACAGCATTGAGTGTGCCTGCCGCCTGATGGAGCGAAACCTTCGAACCTGTGTGCTGGGAGGAACTTTGAAGGCCGGCACCATGGCTCTGATCGGTGCGGAGACTCTAACGGCCCTGCAGCGCTACAACTTTACCAAGGCATTTCTGGGTGTCAACGGCATCACCATCACTCAGGGCTTCACAACCCCGGACCCGGAAGAGGCGGCGGTAAAAGCCCTGGCGGCGAACCGGGCCCAATCTGTCTATGTGCTGGCAGATTCCAGCAAATTCGGCCAGGTGACGGCGGCGGTCATGTTCCCCATTGAGGCCGCCTGTGTCATTACAGACCGTCTGCCGGACCCGCAGTACCGAAACTATACGGATATCAGGGAGGTGTGAGCCCGTGGTTTATACGGTGACGCTGAATCCCGCTCTGGATTATGAGGTTCTTGTGGACGGTTTTCTTCCAGGCAGTCTGAACCGTACCAAGCATGAAAACATGCACTTCGGCGGCAAGGGCGTCAATGTCTCCACCGTTCTCCACAGTCTGGATGTGGAAACGGCGGCCCTGGGCTTCGTGGCGGGCTTCACCGGCAAGGCCCTGGAGGATGGCTTAAAAGCCGCCGGTATCCAAACCGATTTTGTTCACCTGGCAGAGGGTCTAACCCGTGTCAACGTCAAAATTTCCTCTGGAGACGGAGGCGGCGAAACGGAGATCAACAGCCAGGGCCCTGCCATTCCCGCCCAAGCCCTGGAAGCCCTGCTTCAAAAGCTGGACCGCCTGGAAACCGGCGATGTGCTGGTCCTGGCCGGGTCTCTGCCTATGGGGCTTTCCGGGGATACCTACCAAAATATCCTATCCCGTGTGGAGGGCCGGGGTGTTCTGACGGTGGTGGATGCCGCCAAAGACCTGCTGCGGGGAGTTCTCCCCTACCGGCCTTTTCTCATCAAGCCCAACAGCGCCGAATTGGGAGACCTCTTCGGAAAGGATTCCCTCACGGAAGGAGAGATTCATTTCTTTGCCCGGAACCTGCAAAGCCAAGGGGCACGGAACGTCCTGGTTTCCATGGCCGGAGAAGGGTCTTTGCTGCTGGACGAAAACGGCGTATGCCGCCGCCTGGGAGTGCCTCCGGGGAGCGTCCGCCACACCGTAGGCGCAGGGGATTCCATGGTGGCCGGGTTCCTGGCCGGATGGCTGGAGAGCCGGGACTATGCCGCCGCCCACCGCATGGGAGCCGCCGCCGGCTCCGCCACCGCCTTTTCCGACAGCCTGGCCACGGGGGAGGAAATTCGAGCCCTTCTCCATGCATTTTCATAAAAAATGTAGAAATAGAAGCTCTCGGCGGCTATGACGCATAAGGTTTCCGCACCTCCCTCACGCAGCAAGATTTTTGTGACCAAAAATATTCCGCCCTCCTATTTTCTATCGTTTTCCTTAGCCGGGAAGTGATAAGCTTGCTTCCTGACCCTTAACATATCAACAGAAAGGACGTTTATCTATGAAAGAGCGCGTTCAAAAATTTGGACGGTTCCTCAGCGGCATGGTCATGCCCAACATTGGAGCCTTCATCGCCTGGGGCCTGATCGCCGCCCTGTTTATCCCGGACGGCTGGTTCCCCAACGAGACCATCAACGGCATGGTGGGACCCATGCTCCGGTTCCTGCTTCCCATTTTGATCGGCTACACCGGCGGCAAGGCCGTAGGCGGTCAGAAGGGCGCGGTTACCGGCGCCCTGGCAACCCTGGGCGCCATAGCCGCCACGGAAAGCACCATGTTCATCGGAGCTATGATCTGCGGCCCCTTGGGCGGCTGGTGCATCAAGAAGTTCGACAAGGCCATGGAGGGCCGCATTCCCGCAGGCTTTGAGATGGTGGTCAACAACTTCTCCGTTGGCATCATTGGCGCGATCCTGGCCATCTTATCCATCTATGTCATCGCCCCCGTCTGCGTGACCCTCACCGACTGGCTGGGCACAGGCGTGGAGTTCCTGGTCAGTCACAGCCTCCTGCCCCTCACTGCCGTTCTGGTGGAGCCCGCCAAGGTGCTCTTCCTGAACAACGCCATCAACCACGGCGTCTTCACCCCCATCGGCACGGAACAGGCCATGGAAATGGGCAAGTCCATCCTCTTCATGATTGAGTCCAACCCCGGCCCGGGCCTTGGCCTCCTGCTGGCCTACTGCGTGGCGGGCAAGGGCGAGACCCGCTCCTCCGCCGGAGCCGCCGCCGTCATCCAGTTCGTGGGCGGCATCCATGAGATTTACTTCCCCTATGTCCTCATGAATCCCATTGTCATCCTGGGACCCATGATCGGCAACGTCGTGGGCATCTTCACCCTCTCCGCCCTGGGCGGCGGCCTGGCGGCTGCGGCCTCCCCCGGCAGCATCATCGCAGAAATGCTCATGACCCCCAAGGGCGGCTATTTCGCCAACATTGCGGGTATCGCCGTTGCCGCCGTGGTCAGCTTCCTGATTTCCGCCTTCCTGCTGAAATTCTTTGGTAAGGACGCCAGCCTGGAAGAAGCCCAGGCTCAGGTGGCCGCCTCCAAGGCCGCATCCAAGGGCCAGGCCGCTCCCGCCGCCTCCGGCGCCTCTGTCAACGCCAAGGATGTGCGGAAGATCGTTTTCGCCTGTGACGCGGGCATGGGTTCCTCCGCCATGGGGGCCACCATGGTCCGCAACAAGCTCAAGGACGCAGGCATCACCGATATCGAAGTCATTCACTTCCCTGTAGGCGAAATCCCCGGCGACTGCCAGATCGTTGTCACCCACCACGAGCTGTCCGGCCGGGCGGCGGGGCGTGCGCCTCAGGCCCGCATCATTCCCATCAAGAACTTCATGGGTGCGCCGGAATACGACGTGCTGGTGAAGGAGCTGCTGGAGGCCCGGAAGGGCGGGGCTCCCACGCCTGCCGCCGCCCCCGCAGAGGAAAAGCCCGCTGCGGAGCAGCCCATTCTGCTGGAGAAAAAGAACATCATCCTGAACTGCAAGCCCGTCAGCCCTGAGGAGGCCATCAAAGCCGCCGGCAAATTGATGGTGGAAAGCGGCTATGTGGAAGAGGCCTATATTCAAGGCATGCTGGACCGGGAAGCCAGCTTCTCTGTGGCCATCGGCAGCCATGTGGCAATTCCCCACGGCACAGAGGAATCCCGGAAAGCCATCAAGAAAACCGGCCTGATCGTCATGACTTACCCCGAGGGCATCGAGTGGGGCGATGAGACCGTCCGCCTCGTGGTGGGTATCGCCTCCACCGGAGAAGACCACCTGGGCATCCTGGGCAAAATTGTCGAGGTCGCCGAAACCGAAGAGGACACCGACGCCCTGGTGGACAACGCCAGTGTGGACCGGCTTTACAAGCTGCTGAACGGCCTGGAGTAAGTCCATGCGGTCAAAGGGTGTGCGTCTTTACGGCGCCAACGACATCCGCCTGGAGGAGTTCGACCTGCCGGATATCCGGGATGATGAAATTCTGGTCCGGGTTATGAGCGACAGTATCTGCATGTCCACCTATAAGCTGCTGATACAGGGTAAGGCTCACAAACGCTGTCCCGAAAACGTGGACACACACCCCATCATCATCGGCCATGAGTTTGCCGGCGACATCGTCAAGGTAGGGAAAAAATGGCTGGGCGAATTTACTCCCGGCGAGAAGTTCGCCCAGCAGCCCGCCCTGAACTACAAGGGAAGCCTGGCCTCTCCCGGCTATTCCTATGAATACTTTGGCGGGGCATGCACTTACTGCATCGTCCCGCCTGAGGTCATGGAATTAGGCTGTCTTCTTCACTACGACGGAGAGAGCTACTTCGAGGCCAGCTTGGGTGAACCCATGAGCTGCATCGTAGGCGGATATTACGGCAATTACCACACCAGCCGCCACAACCACGAACACATCATGGGCGTCAAGGAGGGCGGAAGCATCCTGATTATGGGCGGCTGCGGGCCCATGGGCCTGGGAGCTATCGAGTATCCTATGACTCTGGAAAAGAAACCCTCCATGATTGTGGTGACAGACCTCTCCAACGAGAGAATTGCCAGAGCCCGGCAGCTCATCCCCGAATCAGCCGCTGCCGCTCATGGCATTCGGCTGGTATACATCAACCCCAGTGAATGCGGGGATGAATTCACCGAGCTGATGGAGCTTACCGGCGGAAAGGGCTATGACGACATCTTTGTCTACAATTCCATTCATTCCCTGGCGGAGATGGGAGACCGGCTGCTGGGCTATGACGGATGTATGAATTTCTTTTCCGGCCCCACGGACAAAGCCTTTTCCGCAACCATCAACCTATACAACTGTCACTATTCCTCCACTCACATCCTGGGCACCACCGGCGGCAACACAGACGATCTGAAGGAATCCATCCGCCTGGCTGCCGAGGGGAAAATTCATCCCGCCGTCATGGTCACCCATGTGGGCGGCATTGATTCCATTGTAGAAACCACTAAAAATCTTCCCGGCATTCCGGGCGGAAAAAAGCTGACCTATACCCAGTTCGACATGCCTCTCACCGCCATCGAAGATTTCCGGGAGAAGGGAAAAACGGACCCGCTGTTTCAGCGGCTCGCGGACTGCTGCGATGCCCACAGCGGCCTCTGGAGTTCCGAGGCGGAAAAAATTCTCTTCCGGCATTTCGGCGTGATTTGAACCTCCTTTGGTACAGCAACAGCCGGACTTCGCGGCTGCGAAGTCCGGCTGTTGTCATATCTATTTATTCTACTGTCACGGATTTGGCCAGGTTTCTGGGTTTATCAATGTCACAGCCTCTCTGGAGCGCCACATAATAGGCGAAGAGCTGGAGGGGCACAATACTCAGGGACGGCTGAAGCAGCGGGTGAGTCTCCGGCACCGAAATGACCGCATCCGCGGTCTTCTCCATCCGCTCCCGAAAGCTTTCGGTAGTGACCGCCAGCACCGCGGCCCCACGGGCCTTCACCTCCACGACATTGCTCATGGCCTTGTCGAAAAGAGCGGCGTAGGTTCCCAGGGCCACCACCAGCGTTCCCGGCTCAATCAGGGAAATCGTCCCGTGCTTCAGTTCCCCGGAGGCATAGGCCTCCGAATGGATATAGCTGATCTCTTTGAGCTTCAAGGAGCCTTCCAGGCCCATGGCATAATCCAAATTCCGGCCGATAAAGAAAATGGAGTCATGATTGAAATACCGGGACGCAAAATACTTCGTGTCCTCAAAATTTTCCAGATACGTCCTCATTTTCTCCGGCAGAGTCTGAAGCTCCGTCAAAATCGTGTCATATTCCCGCTTCTCCACCGTTCCCAACAGGTCCGCCAAATACAGCCCTACCAGATTCAGCGCCGCCAGCTGGGTCGAATAGCCCTTGCTGGTTGCCACGGCAATCTCAGGCCCGGCCCAGGTGTAAAGCACATCGTCCGCCTCCCGGGCAATAGAGCTGCCCACCACATTGCAGATGGCCAGGGTCCGTCCCCCCAGGCGCTTGGCCTCCCGAAGGGCCGCCATAGTGTCTAACGTCTCCCCGGACTGGCTGATAGCAATGACCAAAGTATTTTCATCCACCAGCGGTTCGCTGTACCGGAACTCTGAAGCCAGCACAACCTCCACCGGCCGGCGGAGCAGACGTTCCCAGGTGTACTTTCCCACTACGCCCGCGTGATAAGCGGAGCCGCAGGCAATCATGTAAATGTGGGAGATGCTCCTGGCATAGTCTGCCGTCAGGCGGATGTCGTCCAGCACCACCCGCCCCTCTCTGATGCGGGGAGAAATGGTTTTTTGGATGGCCTCAGGCTGCTCCAGTATCTCTTTAAACATGAAGTGGGGATAGCCCCCTTTTTCTGCTGAGGCCGCGTCCCAATCAATGCGGCTGTGTTCCTTTTCCAGGGGGTTCAGCTCGTCGTCAAAAACGTCGACGCTCTGCGCTGTCAGCACGGCGATTTCCCCATCGTTCATGTAAGCCACATCCCGGGTATGCCGGATAATGGCGGTGGCGTCGGAGGCGATAAAATTCTCCCCTTCACCGAAGCCGATAATCAGCGGACTGTCCTTTCGGGCGGCAATCAGAGCATTGGGGTAGTCCGAACAGATGATGCCGAAAGCGTAAGAACCCTCAATCCGCCGCAGGCACCGGCCCACAGCCTCCAGCATATTTCCGCACTCCTGATAGTGGAACTCCAGGAGATGAGCCACTACCTCCGTATCCGTCTCAGAGGCGAATACCACTCCCTGCCGGGTGAGCTGCTCCTTCAATTCCAGATAGTTTTCAATAATGCCGTTATGCACCAGGGCAATCCTGCCGTCCCCGCTGACATGGGGATGGGCATTCACATCATTCGGTTCGCCGTGCGTGGCCCAGCGGGTGTGTCCAATGCCAAGCGCCCCTTCCATGTCCGCGCCGCCGTGGGTCATGTCCGCCAGAACCTGAAGGCGGCCCTTGGATTTTCGGACCTGAATTCCCCTGGCATCCGACCGGACGGCAACTCCGGCAGAGTCGTAACCCCGGTACTCCATCTGCCGGAGCCCTTCCAGCAGCACCGGGGCCGCCTGCTGCCTGCCTACAAAGCCTACAATTCCACACATGGGATAGAATTCCTCCTAATTGAAAAATTAAGAGGACAAATGCGCAGTCACTTGCCTTCTCAGGACGGTCACGGCCCTTCTGTTCCACAGTTGCCCGTGTATTTGTAAGCCGTGTATCGCGCCCGCCCGGGCGCGGAGGGGCATCCGCCGAATTTTTCGATTGCAGGACCGCCTTTATGCGTATCCTGACGCTCCCCTCTCCTCGTCATCGTCAGGGCAAATTTCGTCTCGCTCTTTTGTTCCTCCTCTCCTCACACCCCCCTCACCGGGCTTTCGCGGAGGCCTCAACAGGATACGCTTCGCCGTATTCAGCCCTCCTCTTTAAAGAAAGCGGAGGAAACGAAACGGAATGTGTATCCGGCAGAGCCGGAGGAATTTGAATTAGAGTGTAGTTTTTGACGCTGCTCCGACGATCTGGCGCTTTGATGGAGTCTCCCCCATAATCTCCTTTCACCTCTGCGATTTGACAGAACAGCGGCATAGCTTGACACGCCGCCGTTCTCAGCCCTTACGGGCTATACTGCATTATACTGAGGCAGATTCCAAATGTCAACCTGCCTCAAAAGGAGGCCGGCTTTTGGATAACTTCAACAATGAATTCTGGGCAGCCCTGGACGAACTCGTCCGCAGTTCAGAAATAGTCATAGACCGGCCAAGAGGGACCGCTCACCCCAAATATCCAGGCCTTATCTATCCTGTTGACTACGGGTATTTGAAAAATACGTCCTCCATGGACGGAGAGGGAATCGACGTATACGCCGGGACAGGGAAGAAAGCGCTTGACGCTCTTATCTGCACCATTGATCTGCTGAAACGGGATTCCGAAATTAAGCTGCTGTTAGGATGTACGGAGGCCGAAAAGGAAATTCTCCTGGAGGTTCACAATCAAACCCGCTATATGAAGGGCATCCTGATCCGCCGGTAAAAATGACAATCTGTCCCCCCCAAAAAATTTTGCCAACTTTTTCCCCGCCTTATCTTGCCGTCGACCTGCTGAAATGTTATACTGGTTTTATCACTGCTTTTAGCAGGAAACCACAAAATTTATGAAGCCTTACGGAAAGGAAGCTGCATCATGCTGAACGTTAAATCCTTCCAGATCGAAAATTTTATCCCCGCGAACTACCAGGACTCCGCCGCTCCCAAGCTGGCCGAGGCGCAGGAGAAGCTCCAGAAGGGCACCGGCCTTGGGCATGAATTCACGGATTGGGTCCGCCTCCCTGTAAATTATGACAAAGCGGAATTCGCCCGTATCCAGGCTTCTGCCGCCAAGATTCAAGCGGATTCCAAAGCGCTGGTGGTCATTGGCATCGGCGGATCTTACCTGGGAGCCAGAGGCGTGATTGAATATCTCTGCTCCCCCAACTACAACCAGAAAAAGAACAAAAACACGCCAAATATCTACTTTTTGGGCAATGGCTTGTCCTCCGATGCTATGCAGGAGGTCTTCGACCTGATCGGGGACGATGACTTCTCCGTCAACGTCATCTCCAAATCCGGCACCACCACCGAGCCTGCCGTGGCCTTCCGCTTCTTCCGGGACGCCCTGGAAAAGAAATATGGAAAGGCCGGGGCCAAGGGGCGCATCTATGCCACCACCGATAAGGCCCGGGGAGCCCTGAAATCCCTGGCCAATGAGGAAGGCTGGGAGAGCTTCATAGTACCCGACGGCGTGGGCGGGCGCTACTCCGTTCTCACCGCCGTGGGCTTGCTGCCCATTGCCGTGGCAGGGATTGACATTACCGAGCTGATGGGCGGCGCGGCAAAAATGATGACTGTCTGCGAAACCGCCTCTTTTGACAATCCCGCCTGGCGTTACGCCGCCCTTCGGGACGCGCTGTATCAGAAGGGCTGGTCCATTGAGGTACTGGCCTGCTACGACCCTGCTTTCCGCTTCATGCTGGAGTGGTGGAAGCAGCTCTACGGCGAGAGCGAGGGCAAGGACGGCAAGGGCCTCTTCCCCGCCAGCGTGGAGTTCACCGCCGACCTCCACTCCATGGGCCAGTATATCCAGCAGGGCCGCCGGATCATGTTCGAGACGGTCGTCCGCTTGGGTGCTTCCGAGCACCAGCTTCTTGTTCCCAGAGATGAGATCAACGGCGACGGACTGAACTTCCTGGCAGGAGAGTCTATGGACTACATCCGTGATAAGGCCATGGAAGGCACCCTGCTGGCCCATACTGAGGGCGGCGTTCCCAATGTCATTGTCGAGACATCCGGGAAGAGCGCCGGATCTCTGGGTGAACTGATTTATTTCTTCGAATATGCCTGCGGACTGTCCGGCTACCTGCTGGAAGTGAATCCCTTTGACCAGCCCGGTGTGGAGGCTTACAAAAAGAATATGTTCGCCCTGCTGGGCAAGCCCGGCTACGAGGAGCAGAAAGCCGCCCTGGAAGCCAAGCTGGGCAAGTAATTCTTCCCGAGAACATGCGGCGGCGCTGGATTTTACTGGATAAAATCAGAGGAATGCATTCCTGGCGGGAAAAAGCCACCTATAAAGAGCTTTCGTTCCGCTTTGACAGTCCGGCAGTTCGCCAAACCGAAGCAATGGCAACACGGATTTCTTAATCAGAGGCCGCCCCGTCTTTAGGGTGAGGCGGCCTCAATTTAAGTGGTTGCGAAATCGATTACTCGCTCAAAAGCAATCATTTTAAGGAGGAGCTTATGAAACAGGCAATTCAAATCGGCGCCGGCAACATTGGACGCGGCTTTATCGGCGCCCTGCTGGCACAGGCCGGCTGGCATGTCACCTTTGCCGACGTGGTGGAACCTATTATCGAAGCGCTGAACAAGGACCACCGCTACACTGTGCACATTCTGGACCGGGAGCCCGGTGAACTCATGATTGAAAACGTGAGCGGTGTAATTTCCACCTCTCCCGAATTTGCCCGGCAGGTAGCGCAGTGCGACCTTATTACCACAGCAGTGGGCCCCAACGTCCTGCCCATCATCGCCAAATCCATTGCCGGAGGCATCCAGGCCCGCATCCAGGCCGGAAACACCCAGCCTATGAATGTGGTCTGCTGCGAAAACGGACTACGGACCACCACCCGTTTAAAAAATGAGGTAATAAAACATCTGAATGAAGAAGAGGCCGCTTTCCTGGAAGCCAACATCGGCTTTGCCGACTGTGCCGTAGACCGTATCTGCCCCAAGCCCAACTTTGAAAATATCTTGGATGCCGCGGTCGAGCGCTACTGCGAGTGGGATGTGGAGCGGGCCGCCTGGAAGGGCGAACAGATCGAAATTCCCGGTATGACTTACGCCGACGATCTGATGGCCTATCTGGAGCGAAAGCTGTTTACCCTGAACAGCGGTCATGCTATCTGCGCCTATCTCGGCAGTCTGAAGGGCTGCAAAACCATTCTGGAAAGCATTCAAGACCCTGCTGTCGGCAAAATCGTCCATGCCGCCATCCGTGAGAGCGGCGAAGGGCTCATCAAGGAATTCGGCTTTGACCCGGACGTGCACCACGCGTATGTGGAGAAGATCTTCGCCCGCTATCAGAACCCCTTCCTGGAGGACGAGGTTCTTCGCGTGGGCCGGGAACCCATTCGGAAGCTGGAGGCCGGGGACCGGCTCATCAAGCCCCTGACTACCGCCGCTGCCTATGGACTGCCGGTGGATCATCTGCTCTTCGGCGCCGCCGCCGCGCTGCGATTTGACTGCCCGGACGACAAGCAGAGCGTGGAACTGCTGGATAAAATTAAACGGGAGGGCGCCGCCGCCGCGCTGGAGGCATACTCCGGCCTGAAGCCGGAAAATCCGCTGTTTGGCCGCATTCTGGATATTTATCGCGCCTTGGCTGTCGTCTGAGCAAACCGCACCATCTAAAGCCCGGCTTTGGAACAGACTCTATCCCTTCGTTTCTCTCTACCATTGCCGCGCAGATGCCGGCGGCTTCACCGCCTTTAGAGGCGCCGCCTGCCCTGCGGATACCGCGCTGATCCACGGAAGCCTTCCAAAAGCCTCCCGATCTGCTTTCAGCTTCCTGCCATCTGCACCCTCTATGAAATGATGCGGTTCCGTACCCACCCCTGCGCGCAAAAAACAATTTGGGGGAATGTCAATCGCCTCTTCAAAAAGGAGGGGAAATCATCTTATGAAACGCCGATTAGCCGCTCTTTTAGCGGCCTTGCAATTGCTGGTATGCTCCGTTTCCGCGGCGGAGCACAACATGGAATTCCCGGATTCTTACGACCCCGAAATCTGGAATCCAAACCTCCCCGTCTCTTACGAACCTATAAAGCAGGAAGAACCCGACCGGTCTTTCAGCATCGTCCTGAGCTTCACTGGTGACATGCTGCTGGCTTCCCTGCACGGCAAACGCGCAGCGGGAAATTTTCTGGACTACGCCGCCAAACAGGACCTGAACTATTTTCTTCAAAATGTCCGATCCATCTTTGAGGCTGACGATTTCACCGTGGCAAACCTGGAAAATGTTCTGACAGACCGGACTTTGACACCCAAAGAAAAAGACACAGCCCCCGCTTACTGGTTCTGCGCTCCCACTGCCAACGCGGAAATCCTCACCTCCTCCGGCGTGGAGGCCGTCTCACTGGCTAACAATCACACAGGAGATTATGGCACAAAAGGTTACAGCGACACGGTGAAAGCCGTCACCGGCGCCGGGCTGGAGTATGGCGGCAATCAGCGGACATTTTACCTGGAGAAAGGCGGCTTCCGCATTGCTGTCATCTGCCATGGTCTCTGGAACGAAGGTCAGGCCGGCGACATTGTCAGACGGCTCAACGCCGCAGAGGCGGATTCCGATTTTCAAATTGTCCTCTACCATGGCGGAAAAGAGGGTGTCCACACACCGGAACCCTGGAAAATACGGGCATCCCGCCGTTTGGTTGACAGCGGCGCGGACCTGGTGCTGGGCAATCATCCCCATGTGCTTCAGCCCCGGGAAATCTATCGTGAAAAGGAAATCGTCTATTCCCTTGGAAACTTCTGCTTCGGCGGCAGCCGCCGCCCGGAAAACCGGACGATTATTTATCAGCTGACCCTGCGCATTGAAGACGGGAAATTGGCGGAGACAACATCGGAACTCATTCCCTGCTATGTCCACACCGGCGAAAAGGCAAACAACTACTGCCCCGCCCTGATTACCGACGATCTTCAGCGCCAGCAGGTACTGGATTTCATGGACGGAAAGGTAAAGCTGCCCTGCTGACAGAAAAGGCACAGGCGGTCCCCGCTGGGGGCCGCCTGTGCCTTTAACAACCTCTCTTTACTGCAAAGCAGCACAAAGGGAATGCGGTGCTCCTGAAAAAGCTGCTGATCCGCGGGCAAAAACGAAAACTTACTCTCTTTCAGCTCTGCTCTTACTATCGCAGAGCACAGGATGCCCATACAGCGTTATGGTCCGACAATTCCTCTCCCGAAAATGCCGCCAGAGCACTGCCTGCCGGTGCAAAACCGCAGTCCGCTTTCCGGGTGGAAATCGTGCGGCTCTCCCCTACCTTCGCATTCCGGACCAGCAGCCAGTCCAGCCGCAGGCCCAGATGCCCCCCTTCCGGAAGGGGCTTCCGCCGGGTGGGAAGCGCTATATTCGGAACAGGGACATACCCCGCGGCTTCCGCTGCCGGGAGGCAGCCCTCCCAAGACGCCACGTCCTCCAAGCACCGGCGCTGAAGCTCAGGACTTCCCACAACAGCCCGTATGGCATCCTTATCCCGGCCGTCAAAGGTATTGGTATTCAAATCACCGCCAAGGATTACCGGCATATCGGAAAACATCTTCTCCGCCTCCGCCAGCACCGCTTTCAGCTGCTCCTCACGTCCCGGGCCGTGCGTCCGGTTTTCCAGATGAATGGTCCCGACGCCCACCGGCGTCCCCGCCACATCCAATTCCGCCAAAACGGCCAGCCGGCCGCCGATGCGGCGCTGACGGTCAAAGTACCAGTTATACTGCTCCGGCAGACGGACCACTTTGGCTTTTCTGATCGGCCAGCGGGAGAAAACAGCGTTGCCGTGAAACCCTTTTGAGTCCTCTCCGTTCACCAGCTCGATAAACTCCAGCCCAAAAGCTGCGTTCATTCCCAGCCGCTCCGCCAACTCCAGGGTTGTGTTTTTTCCGCCGGAACGAACGCAGCCGTCATCCAGCTCGTTGGCCAAAATCACATCAAAAGGCTGAACCGCCGGACAGGCTTCCAAGAAATCTCCCAGTTCCGCCAGATGAACGCCTCGCTCCATATTGAACACCAGCATTCCCAAAACATCCGCGGGCCCGGATGGAACAGGGGCCAAATTGTGAATCTCCACCTGGGAAAACTGAGGAATCATTTCCATAACTTCCTTCTGTGTCCTCCGCTCCAAAAGTGCTCCCAAACGCTGCCGCTCCTCGTTTGGTAAACCCTGCATACGTCTGCGCCTCCTTCATCAAACTTTTTTGGGGCCTGCTCATATAAGGATAAACGTGCCGGATTTCCGAATAGATTCTCACTGGATACGGGGCAAAAATTCACAGGCGCGCCTGGGCCTTGTTTGAAAATTGGCGGAATGGCGGATTGTGACAGATTTTTTACCCAGAGGGCATATGATATCCGTAAGGCGGCAGAGCCGCCAACGGCTATCCAATCGCCAGGCAAGGCAATTTCCCGCAGGAATCCTGACGGATTTCAAGGA
>CAJTJA010000001.1 GCA_910576845.1 uncultured Oscillibacter sp. | reverse complement strand
GCGGAAAAAGATCCGCTGTTTGGGTGTTTTGACATTTTTCAAACAAGGCCTAGTCATAGGGCCAGTGCCGCCGGAGGAATAACCGCTTTCCCGGCTTTCGCTCCGCCTCCGCATCTCGTCCATGGGATGATAACCTGCGTCAGAAGGAGAACGTCAAGGACACATCCTGACACTGGAGGTGTATTTTTGTTGTTCTTTTTTGTCCGGCGGCCAGTAAGGCTATCGTAGGAAAGCAAATCTGCACATAAATGCTAACAAACTTACTCTTGACCATGTAATTAAGAGCAAGTTGGAGAAAGCGGTTCGGGGCCAGCCGTCCCGCAAGCGTAAATTGCCGGCTGCCGGTACCATACGCCTGCTGGTTGGAGGCAGGGGAGCTTTTTAGGTAAGATTCTGCACGCCGCGCTGGGATTGCAGTCACCGCATCCGCCGTCCGCCGGCGCTGCACGCAAATTGACATGAAAGCATTCCTTTACAAACTTTCCCCGAAAACGCCCTTGCAATTTCTGCTGTGATTGACCAGAACGGCTCACTATGGATTTGCGGCGATAACTGGTGCGGCCAGCTTGGCAACGGCGTGCCGGGCGGCAAAAACGCGGTGAATTTTGTGAAAGTGATGGATAATATCGTTTCTGCCAGTTGCGGTGGCAGATTTGCTGCTGCGATTAAATCAAATGGAAGTCTCTGGATGTGGGGGGGACAATTCCTACGGGCAATTGAGCAACAATGGGAAAGCAAACGCAATTATGGATGAAGCAAACCGGTACCAGACGGAACCTGTGAAAGTAATGGACGGCGTTGCTGCCGTCCATTGTTCCAGCAGGCAATTCGCCGCTATTAAACGGATGGGATACTCTGGACTTGGGGCGAAAGCGGTTTTTTGTCCAATAAGGCCAACCCGGCAAAGGTGATGGATGATGTTGCGTCCGTCGGCGGAAACATGATTCTCAAGACGGATGGAACACTTTTGTGCATAGAGGATAAAACTTCTTTTGAAACGTTTTTGAGCTTAGGGCCTGTTCACATAAGGCCAAACACACATCTTTCCGGCAAATTTTGCCGCCTGCGGCGTTAAAAATTTTTGACGTACGCCAGTACGCCTGCAAATTTTTGCCTTGCAGCCGGCGAAAATTTGCTCGAAAATCTGCGCATTTGTCTTATGTGAACAGGCCCTAGCAGACAAATCCTCACTGGAAGGACGGACCATCATTACAACACAAGTGTTAGATAATGTAGCCGCTTTCAGCAGTAACGGCCAAATTTTAGCTGTGAAACGGGATGGTTCCCTCTGGGGTTTGGGGCAGTAATTTCAACGGTGAACTTGGAAACGGCGGTACTGGTGATAAAAAAGAGGCCGGAGAAGGAGAAGGTGACGTGACTTACTCTCAAATTACTCCTATGAAACTCAGTTTAACGGCGGCACTTCCCGAGGCCTCCTAATTTTCTTCCGTTATGGGCGGCTTTTGATAAGCGGCAGCATGTAATCCACGAAAAAACACCCATCACCTTTGCTTTTTGAAAAGGTGGTGGGCTTTTTTCTGGCACAGAAGATTCTTTGTGCTGGCTATAAAGAGCGCGGCACAGTGGAAATTACCTCAGGCGCGTGAATGTACTGTGCTGTTTTCGGTATGTATCGTTGTCCTTCTGCCGCAGCTCCTGCTCCACCTGGGACAACTGGCGCTCCAGATCCTTGATCTTGGCTTCGTCGGTCTCGGTACCCAGCCGCTGCTCCAGCTCCTGCCGCTTCTTTTTCAGTTTTTCGATTTCGCGATCTACCTTATCGGTATTGCACTCCCAGGTCTCGTCTTTTTTCCTCTCCGGGCCCTTTGCGCCCTGGCCTGCCGGTTCGGGTTCCTCGGCCTCGGGGGCGTCCGCCTCGGGCTTCTCAGGGGTGCCCTCCGGCTGTTTCGGCGCATCCGCCGCCCGCTCCGGATCGTCGAAATAGATCTTGGGCTGACCGTCCTCGCCCTTGCCCATCCAATAGCGGCCGGACGGCTCCTGGGGCTCCTCCGGAATGTATTCGTCCATCACAGGCTTCAGCTGGCGGCCCTGGGCCTCCTCGGGCTTCTGGACCTTGGACGCTCCCAGCACCTTCTCAGCCGTTGTTAAAGGCTGGACTGCGCCGGTGTTCACACCAGAAATCGGCATCATAGGTCATTCCTCCTTTACACGGTAAATGAAACGGTCGGTTCCGACTCCACCGTAGCGGCGGCAATTTCGCCTGCCGGCGTATAGGTGACCGGCTCACTGTCAATGGGCTCCGCCGCCTCAACGGGCTTGTTGTTCTTCAGCGCCGCTTTCGCCGCCTCGCTGATCTGAACCAAATCGGTTCCCTGGGGACGGCCCGATTCTGTGCCTTCCTCAGCCCGCTTGCGTTCCTCCCGGCGCTTTTCGATGGCGGCCTCCTGCTCCAGCTTCGCTTTTTCCTTTTCTGCCTCCGCCTCGGCTTTCATGCCCTTATCCAGCTTCTCCTGGTACTTGACCGCTTTCTCGGTACACTCGCCGGTGTAGCCCAGCGCCCGCTTCATCTTCTCCGTGTCGCCCTCGGCGCTGGCCTGCCGGTACACGCTCATAGGCGTACCCGACAGCTTGATATTGGAGCTGGCGCCCAGAAGTCCTTCCATCATCTGTACGTTCACGACGGCATCTCCTTTCCTCTTGACGGATTTTTGAAAGGAAACCTTTCAATTGCACTTTACAACTCCGGAAACCGAGTTTCAATCCTTTGGAGTTGAATTGCGTGCTGGATGTAATGAGATGTTCAGCAGCACATTTAAGGAGAAGCAGTGTCCTGTTTTCTCCGCTAATACCGCGCCGTGGTATTTTTCTGCTATCGATTTGATGTTGGAGAGCCCGGTCCCCGCCGGAGGAAGCGGCTCACTGGAGCAGGTGTTTTCAAAAGTCAGCATATAAAAATCGCCTTGCCGCTTTCCGGCGACGCGAATGGTCTGCTCCCCCTCTCCGGACTGACAGGCGCTGATCGCGTTGTCCAGTGCGTTTGCGAAAATTACACACAGGTCGAAATCGTCAATTCCGCAAGGCCTCGGCAGAAGCAGGGAAACTTCCGCCGCAGCGCCTCTGGCCCGTGCCAGCCCCAGCTTCTCGCCCAGCAGAATATCTACCACCGGATTGCCGGTCTGATAGGGAAAAGACAGCGCGTCGGAGACGGTTTCCAGCTTTTTTAGATAGGCTTTGCTTTGCTCCAGCTCTCCGCTGTTCAGCAGGCCGTCCAGAACGGACAGATGATTTTTGATATCGTGGCGAAAGGCTTTCGTCTGCTCGTAGCGTGTTTGTGCTTCGGCAATATAGATTTTCTGTGTTTGGGCGGCTTGGGTCAAAGATTGCAGCGCCGCCTGTGCCTGAAAGCCCTGGCAGAGATGGCGGTATGCGTACAGGGTACAGAGCAGAGCCGACAGCCCCATAATTTGCAGAAACAGCAATGCGCTGTGTTTTCCGGTTTCCTCCAGGGAAAGGGAAGAGGAAAGAGAGCTGTAGGACGTATGCAGGATATACAGCTCAGCAGCGAAGAAAAACAGCCCGGGGAATAGCAGCAATTCAATATACGGTGTTTGGACGGTTTCTGTCAAAGACAGAAATTTCAGTATGGTGACATAACAAAAGGCGCATATTGCAAAAAAAGCAACCAGAGCGGTAAGGAGAAGCGGATATAATAGCGGGTTTCCAATGAAATGGGGAAACGCGATTGTTTCCACCGAGTTGATGACGCCGAAGGAGAGCTGTGAAATGTAAAATGACAGGACTGCGGCGGTCCAGGACACGAGCGGCTGATTTTCAAGTGCAAAACGGCTCATGCCATATAGTACAAGAACGCCCGCGCCGATAGACAGTATTCCGCCGAGGTGGAATTTGGCGGAGATAAGCTCAACAGTGCAAAGTAGGGAGAAGTAGGCTGCAAAGTGCTGGATTTTTGCCTTTTTCCCGGTAAGGCGGCTGGTAAAGAGAATATGCGTCATACTCTGTCCCGCGAGATAGAGTCCGTCAAGACACAGGCTGAAGCAGTCCATATTCAGAAATCCCTCTCTTTCATATAGCGCAGAAGGGCCTGTGTCAAGTCTCGCTCACGCAGCCGGGAAACGGGGATGGTTTCCCCTTGGGGCAGCATGACCTGTCCGGCCTGACAACCGCGCACGCAGTCGAGATTGACCAGATAGCTTCGATGGCATTTGAAAAGATGGCTGCCCACACGGTGCTCCAGGTCCTCCAGTCTGCCGTAATAATCGATGACATCCCCGCCGCTTTTGTGAATATAAATTTTCCGGCCCTGTACTTCGCAGTACACGATATCATCCAGTAAAACAACATCGCAGGAGGTTCCCCGCTGGACAAGGATACGCTTTCTATCCCGCTGCTCCAGTGCTTTGAGCGTCCTGTCCATGGTTCTGTTGAAGCGGCGGCTGTCCAAGGGCTTGATGAGATAGTCGTATGCTTCTACCTCAAAGGCGTCAAATACGCACTCTTCAAGAACCGTTACAAAGACCAGCAAACTGCGGTTTCCTCGCTGGCGCAGCATTTTAGCGGTCTCCAACCCGTTGGGCGGCTCCATTTGAATATCTAGAAAAATGATGTTAAACCCGGCGCCGCTCTCCAACAGGGAACGGCCATTTGAGAAATTGCTGATACGATAATCGGTAATTCGGGTTTCTTTCATATAAGTTGAAAGATGCCGTTTAATTTCCTGGGCCATAAGCGGTTCGTCGTCACAGATCGCAAATGTGAGCATGTGCATCACCACGCTTTTTCATCATATTGAGGTGAGAAAACAATTGAGGCATCACGCAAAATGAAGTGAATTTGTAATGGAATGATATCCCGAAACCGGGCAGAAATGCATGCTGCGCTTCAGAACTTAAAAATGGTTCCAGGAAATGAGAAGAAAAAGGAAAAAGGGACAGCGGGACAAAACGGAGAGCGCAGAGGGGCTGCCGCCCATTAAGGGCAGCGGAAAGAGAATTTTTCTTCCGCTTTGACAAGGGAATATGCCTGTGAACAGTTTACTGACACAGGGGACCGGGGGAAAGGCCCCATGTAGTGAAATGCCGGATAAATGTCGTGAGATGTTCAAAATCCTTGCCTGAAAAGCGGGGCGGCAGCTTCTGGCGCCGGTTTTACAGCCAACGCAGTTGAAAAGAAGTATCCTTCTTTTCACCCGGCGGGCCAAAGGCCAGCCAGGACGCAGAGTACCCATGCCTTTCCTATGAAGTCAAATACAGAATGCCGCTGACGGAGCTTTCGGCGTTCAAAACAGCGCCACATGGAAAAGGATTCATAGAATTTTTTCAACTGTGCTGACTATAAAAGCCATGAAATGCCGGCTCAGAACCCTCTTTCTCGCAGGAGCTGTGTTGATTTGGCGTAAATCCTCCGGAATTCCTGCGGAGAACCCTCTCGTCCAGCGGCTGGACGGCTCTTGCGGCGATGCAGCCCTGCGGATATCATGCCGTTTTGGTAAAAACGCTCTCCTGCCGGGTGCTCCGCCATGTCTTATACAGCGCCTAAAAAGCAGAATGCTGAAAAGATACAAAACGCCCGGCGTGGAAAAACCCACGCCGGGCGCGCTCTGTTCTCTTACAGGTCCTGAAACCAATCCTTGCTCGGATTCAAGTAGCCCAAATCATCCGTCTTTCCGGTGAGCGCCTGGAGATTTTTCACTGCCGTGCGCTTCTTGCCAAGGGATGCCTTTTTGAGCTTATCCAGGCCGCCTTCCATAGCCTCTTTGAACTCCAGTACGCCCTTTTCGCGGGCCAATTCCAGAAGCTTTTGTCCTTTTTCCGACCGGACGATGATCTGATTCCAGCCCTTGTCCACGTCCCAGCCGTCCGCGCTTCGCGCACCGCCGATGGACAGGTCCGCAAATTCCGCCGTCATGTCTGCACAGTACCGGCAGCCGGAGCGGACCAGCGGCGTCACTTCGTCCAGGTTGACGGAAACGGTTTTCCCGTCCTCCCGAAGCTCCAGGGAGTGATACTTGCTGGGAGGGATGTCCATGTGAGAGACATTTTCCGGGTTGGCATGGGCTGCCGCCAGGGCGTTCAGTCCGTCCCAGTCCAGACCCCAACCGCAGAAAAGACCGAACACCATGCCGGTGTTCCCCGCATGGTTGTCGTTCTCGGGCAGGGGATTTGCCCTCATTTTATAGACTGCCAGCGTCTTGCAGGGCGTGCCCACTACACCGATGCTGTGAAATTTGTTTTCTCTCAGTGCCTGATTCAGTACTGCCAGGGTGGGCGGCACTTGGAAGCTGCTGCCGGAGCAGGCACGAACTTCCTTTGAATTTACGGCCAGGACGCCTTCCGGGCCCAGGCCGCCCTGAGAGCGGGTGAGGACTGCCGCGTCGATGAAGCCCTCTTGCAAGGCCAGCTCCACCAGGGCTGTCATGCTGCCGCCGTGCTGAGCTCCGGCCCGGATGGACGCATCCGCCGCCCGGGTGAGATACAAGCCCCGGAAGGGGCCGATCTCAGGGAAGACGGTCTCCTCAGAGAAGAATTGCTTCCGCAGAGCGTCCAAATCCGTGGGCATCCGGGGACAGAAGCGCTGGCAGCGGCCATCCAGCCGCTCACAGTCAAAGAAGCAGACCGTCCGCCCGTCCACGCTGCCCCAGTACGGGCACAGGCCCTGGCAGGCTCCGCAGCCAGTGCAGAGGCCGGGGCGGAGAACCTGAGTATCTAACGCAATCGTACTTAACATGATCCCCATCCCTCCTTTACACCAGCACCTGGGAGAAGCCGAAAAGCTTCAGATCGATCTCCTTGGCATCCTCGGGCACGTAGTCCGCGAGGCGGTGCTTCATGCCGCACAGGTGCTCCTGATAGAGACAGCGCCAGCCCGCTTTCCGGCGGTCTGCAAACCCCCGCTCCTGAAGCATGACCGTCAAAGCGGAAAAGCGGGTGTCCCGGGGCAGGGTCAGAGTCAGGGTGTCTTGCGTCTCCGGGTTAAAAAAACGCGCTTCAATGGTATCCATCACAAAGCCCCTCCCTTCCTGGCAGCCTCGCGGCCCATGGCAAAGGCCCGCTGGTTCAGCTCCAGTATATTACCTTTAAAACGCTGGGCCAAAATCTTTTCCAAATCCTCCCCGCTGAGAGGAGCGGCGGAGAGCTGGCTGAAAGCTCCCAGCAGGGCAATGTTGGCAGCCCGGGAGTCTCCGGCCTCCATAGCGATATCCGCTGCCGGAATGGCCAGGGCCATACTGGACAGACTTTCGATTTCCGCCTGGAGTTTCTCCAGGGGCGGATAAGTCTGAACGCCCTGGAGAACGCCCAGGGGATAGACGGGGCGGGGATCATAGACAATCACCGTGTCCGCCCCGGCATACTTTCGGGCGATGCGCAGGGTCTCCAAGGGTTCAAAGCCAATGATGATATGGGCCTCCCCGGCGGGAATCAGAACACTGGGGTCCCACTTTTCGGAAACCCGGACATGACTCATGACAGAGCCGCCCCGCTGGGATGCGCCATAGGTTTCCCCGACAGCCACCCGGCAGCCACGGTCGCACATGGCGCTGCCTAAGGTCTCGGCGGCCAGCACGTTGCCCTGTCCGCCAATGCCGCAGACCACAATATTCAGGGGATCGTATTTCAGCTTCACGCTTCCTCACCGCCTTTCGCCGCAGCCGGGACACTCTTGCGGGCGTCCCTTCCGCTGCTCTCTTGCTCCTCTTCTCCCCGCATAATCTGCGGGTTTTGCGGGGGCCCCTCTTCAACATGGATGGCCCCACTGGGGCAGAGCTTGGCGCATACGCCGCAGCCCACGCAGGTGACGGGGTCGATCAGCGCTTTATTCTTTTTGAAGTCCCACGTGTTTCCGGGGCAGCCCCAAACCCGGGAACAGTATTTGTCACAGCCGCAGCCGTCTCCCAGGCATATATCCTGGTCCACGTAGACCCGGACGGGCTTTTTGCTCCGTTCCTTGGTCATCAGTGTGGCGCAGGGCTGACGCATAATCAGCACATTCATCCCCGGCTGGTCCAGCATGCGGCGGAGGGTCTTCTCCGACTCCACCACGTCAAAGGGGTCCGCTACTTCCACTTTACAGCCCACGGCATCCAGGATTTTCGGGATATCCATGGGCTTCACATGGTCTCCCATGGCGGTGAGGCCGGTGCCCGGATGAGGCTGGAAACCCGTCATGGCAGTGGCGGAGTTGTCCAGAACAATGAGGAGCATATTGGCGTTGTGGTACGTGGCGTTTACAAGTCCTGGGAGAATGGTGTGGAAGAAGGTGGAGTCGCCGCACATGGTAACTACCTTCTGATCCAGGCCGTAGTTCGTCAGCTGGCCAAGACCCTCCGCCACATTGACGCCGGAGCCCATGCAGTTGCAGGTCTGCCAGGCGTATTGTCCGGCGGACTGGCCCGCCATAAAGTAACAGCCGATGTCCCCAACGACCACACCAGGGTGCTTTTCCTGCCGCATGGCCCGTTTCAGGAGGTAGAAGGTGGCCCGGTGAGGGCAGCCGGCGCAGAAGCTCATCTCCCGGACGGGGAGCTCCAGCTCACCGGTGGGCTTCTTTTCAGGAAGTGGCGCGCCGGTGAGTCCGGCAATAGCGGCGGTGACCACGTCGGGGTCGAGCTCGCCGATGGGAGGCAAAGCGTTGTTCCGGCCAAGGAACCGGAGCCGAAGGCCCTCCCGGCCAGCCAGGGCTTGAATAGCCTGCTCCAGGAAGGGGTCTACCTCCTCCAGAATCAGGACGTCCTCTGCTGAGCGGAGATGGGGCAGTATGTAACCTTCCGGCAGGGGCCAGAGGGTCCCCAGAGAGAGGAAGCCGGTCTCCCGGTCCCTGCCAAGGCGGCGGAGAGCCTCTTGGCCGTATAGGCAGCCGGTGCCCCCGGCGACAATAAGCTTTTTCGGCGCCTCAGGGCCCTCATAGTGATTGTATGGGCTGTCATTGAAGCGGGCTTTCAGTTCCTCCAGCTTTTGGAGGGCCGGACCGTGCATGTAGGAAACGCAGACCATCCGGTCCCACTCCCGAACCCGCTCCAGGGTCCGGGGTTTTTCCGGCAGAGGGCCCAGGGTCACATTGCCCCGGCCGTGGCAGACTCGGGTGGTTACCCGGATCAGCACGATCTGGCCCACTTCCTCAGAGAGCTGGAAGGCATAGGGGATCATGTCCTTGGTCTCCTGCATCGTGGTGGGTTCCAGCAGGGGGATGCCCGCGGACATGGCCTGCCAGCGGGAGTCAAATTCGTTGGTGGAGGAATGGGCGCTGGGATCATCGCTGGAGACAATCACAAGGCCCCCTTTCACACCGGCTTGGGCGGCGCAGTGGAGCGCGTCCGCCACGCACAAAAGCCCGTTTTGCTTCACCACGCACAGTGCCCGGCCGTTGGCCAGGGATGCGCCGGTGCAGGCCTGTAAGGCGCAGACCTCGTTAGTGGACCACTCCGCATAAAAGCCGCGCTCCCGGGCAATTTTGCCCAGCATCCCCAGGACCTGGGAGGACGGAGAGCCGGGATAGGAGGCGGCAAAATTAATTCCGGCCTCTACTGCGCCCCGCACGATGGCCTCGTTGCCCTGCATCAGGCAGACCTGACCGGGGGCGTTGGCCGTTATTGTCCATTCCATGTCGCTTGTGTCACCCTCTCTGTAAAATCGTTGATTGATTCTGATATTTTGGCACGTGTGATACCAGCCGTTATTGTAGCACTTGAAACAAAGCAATGCAAGGGGAGGCAAAAGAAAAAGAGGGGGGTGGGCGTGCTTTCCTCAGAATTTATGGATATGACCGGCACAGTCAAAAAGAATCCGAAGGAATTCTTTTCAGCACGAGTCTTCTTTGTGGAGCCGCAAGCCGCATGAGCGGCTCTTTATGCTTGCCTTTATAGGAAACGAATGGGCGCTCCGCGCTTTGTCTGACGTTTGGTACGCTGGCCAAAAAAGCATTTCCTTCTTTCAAACAAGGCCTGGAGCATGCTTCCGGCAGGGGAAATGGCAGACAGCTGGTTATGCTCTTCCGGGGGCCAAGGATTGCGTTTCATATCAGGCGGAGCCCTATTGAAAATACAGTGGCTCTGAATGGAAAAAACCGCTGCGGCCGGTCTGCTATGAGCGCTTTGAAAAGCAGAAGCCGCCACCCGGCACGGTGACGGCTTCTCAATTTTGAGTGTTTCCTGAAGTGCGGAAGATCGGACAGATGACGGCGGCTTGCAATCATCATAGAGGGTTTCTTCTCCCCCTTGTTGGGCCCTGGCTTTTGCCGGGGGCCGCATCAAGAATATTTCCGGTCTAAAACCTCGATGACATCTGCGACGGCCCCCTCTCGGGCATGACACACAATAGCAGCCCCCGATTCCCGGACGGCGGCGGAGGCGTTGGCCGGGGCGAAGCCCTGGGCGGCGGCGCGGAGCATCGAGAGATCGTTGGACTCGTCTCCCGCGCAGTAGACATGTTCCATGGAAATTCCCAGCCGGGCGGCCAGGCGGCGGACCATGCCGCCTTTGTTGGCGCCTCTGGTGGTCATTTCCAGCAGGTGGGAAATGGAGAAAATCAGCTCGTAGTCTTCGGCCCATCCCTGGCCGGTGATGTAGGCCAGAACATCCTCCAGAACCTCATGCTCCGCCTCAAAAAGCAGTTTGCCCAAGGGCAGGGGAACATCCAGCAGGGAGGGAACTTCGGTCAGCGCCGCTTGGGTGATGTGCTCGTGCTGGCGGCAGATATCGTTGGGGTGAACGGTGTGAATAATATTATCAATGTGATATGCCTCCACCGCTACGCCCGGAAAGCGGTCCAGTACGGCCTGTCCCCGTTCGCGGGCACTGGCGTCCAGCATGGCGGTTTCCAGATACTCACCCTTTTCAAAGTCATAGATCGCCGCGCCGTTGCACACCACGCCGGGGGCGTTCATGGGGACCATGTCCGCATAACGGATAAAAGCTGCCAGGGCTCGTCCTGTGGCGATGGCAAAGCGCCCCCCCCGCGCCATAAAATACTCCAGGGCCTCCCGGTTTCGCTCCGGCAGGGGAGGCACCGGGGTGCCGGAACGGAGGGCGTCCTCGGTGTAGAGCAGCGTATTGTCAAAGTCGCTGGCCAGCAGTACGCCGGTGAATTTTCCCATAGTTTCCGGCTCCTCTCTCAGCCCTTTTGGCCTTCGCCGCCCTTATTCCAGCGGCGGCCGCCGCGGTAGGGTGGCCGGCGGCGCTTTCCCTCGGCGGCGGGCCGGTCCTCGGGCCGGCTTTCGCTTCGGCTCTGCTGTTTGGGTGGCCGGGGAGGCTGGCCTTGCTTTTTGGCCTGCTGAACAAACTGGGGCTGTCCATCGGGCCGGGGCGCGGCTTTCCGGCGGGTGCCGCGGTGCCGGTGGCGCGGCTTTCCGGTATCGCTGCCCTCCATGCTCATCTTTTCCCGGCGGGGGGCCTCTGCAAGGTGGTCATCGGTATAATAGGAGGTGGAGAAAACGGGCTGAATCAGCTCTTCTTCCTCCCGTTCCTCCACAAAGCGGGCGGTGCGCTCGGGAATTTCGATGCCTTCCCGGCTGCCTTTTCCGCTGCGGAGGACTTTAATTTCACAGGCATGATAGGTCTTCAGGGATTCCGGGGCGCTGTCCAGACTGACTTTCACCAGCTCCCTCAGCAGCTCTATGCTTTTTACGTTGCCGGGACCGTCAGGGGTTTGGACGAAGGATTCCACCTTTGGCATCCGCTTGGCGGCATCCTCATAAGCGTTTTGCTCATATTTCAAACAGCACATCAGCCGTCCGCAGGTCCCGGAGATTTTGGCCGGATTCAGGCTGAGATTCTGGGTTTTGGCCATCTTAATGGAGACGGGTACAAACCCGTCTAAAAATTGGGAACAGCAGAAGGGGCGGCCGCAAATGCCGAGGCCGCCGATCATTTTGGCCTCGTCCCGGACGCCGATTTGTCTCAGCTCAATTCGGGCCCGGAAAACCGACGCGAGGTCCCGCACCAGCTCCCGAAAATCCACTCTTCCGTCAGCGGTAAAATAAAAAACAATTTTATTGCTGTCGAAACCTACGGAGACGCTGACCAGCTTCATTTCCAATCCGTGATCAGCGATTTTGCCCTCGCAGATGTCAAAGGCCTCCCGCTCCCGTTTCCGGTTGTATTCCAGTACGCGGAAGTCATTCTCAGTAGCCCGGCGGACTACAGCGCTGAGCGGCTTCACAATGGCGGCGTCATCCACCTCATGATTCCCCTGGGTGCAGGAGGCGAATTCCAGGCCCTGGGCGGTTTGAACGATGACGCTGTCTCCAGTCCGCACCGGAACGCCCCTGGGATCAAAAAAATAGGTTTTGCTTCCGCCCCGAAAGCGGACGCTGATGACTTCAGTCAAAAAATCCCCTCCAATTCGGCGGCCAAAGCCCCCAGCACATGACCGGGGCCTATGTTATAGCCGCACTCCCGATGATACTTCTTCAATATTTCTATTGTGCGCATGATCTGCGGTTTTGTCAAGCTTTTCCCGATGAACCCGGCAAGATCGTGCTTTTGGCTCTCTGTGGAATATCCATAAAGAAGGAAAAGAGCCTCGGCGCACAGCGCTTGGCTTTGCTCCAACAGGGCGGCCAAGCTTTCCCGAGACAGCTTCTTTTTTTCCAGGCGGACCGCCAGCTCGGCAATGCTTCCCCGTTTCCGGCGGGCCAGGCAGAGGCACAGAGTCTCGCTGTCTCCAACCTCTTCCCGGTCCGGGAAGGCGGCGGGTTGGAGCTTCAGCTCTACGCAGCGGGACCGTAGGGTCTGAAGCACCGCTGCCGCGTTCTCGGCGCAGAAAAGAAAGGCGGCATAAGGCGGCCCCTCCTCCACCAGCTTGAGAAGCACATTTTGATCCTGTTCCGTCAGCAGGGCGCAGTCCGGGAAGAGATAGACCTTGCGGGTTCCTTCGTTGGGCCGGATGTAAGCATCCCTGCGGATGTCCCGGATAACATCCACGGCAATATTTTTGTGCTGATCGTCCCGGATGGTGACAACATCAGGATGAATGTCATCTCTGATCTTCCGGCAGGCGGCGCAGACGCCACACGGCTGGTCCCTGCCTGTGCATTGAAGGGCCGCGGCGGCAAAACGAGCGGCGGAGAGCCTGTCCCCCGAGCCGGTGAAAAGCAAAGCATGGGAGAGCGAATTCCGGGCCGCCGCGGCACGGAGGCGGGAAAAGACGGGGTCCTTCCCTGGAACAGCTGGGGCCATGGCAGAACTCCTTTCTTTTCCGGAAAATTTTTGGTTTGCGTAGGCCTTGTTTGAAAAATGTCAAAACGCCCAAACAGCGGATCTTTTTCCGCCGCTCTGCGTTAAATTTTCTTGCCGGGCGGCAGCCCGCCTGCAAAAATTTGCCTTGATTGGCAAAAAAATCTCTCGCCGCTGGGCATTCCGCCAATTTTCAAACAAGGCCTAGTCTATGTATGAGAATTATACCACAGGATACGTAAAAAGAAAAGCGGGGATTTTTGCAGATGCAGGAAACCTTCCTCATTCCAACGGCCTCAAAATATTGCAGCCTTTGTTTTGTATCTGAGTGGTGATCACCACGGCTTTTCCGGCTGTCATTGCCTCATCCATACAATGATAAAAGTCCCCCGGACTTGGGGAGGCCCCTGCGCCGAAACTCCCGGCGGAAAGCTGGACAGATGCGGATTTTTCATCAGTTCGTCAGACAGGGTGGTTTGGTACGGGAATCCTGACGGATTTTAAATCAAATCAGCGTGGCCTTGGCGGGGGAAGACACCCCGGGATGGTATTTTGGCGGTTTTATGGCAGACTCCCATATATAATCACGGTTTCCGATTATATCGCTGTGCCTTTCATACAAGTCATAAGTGGAAGAAGCCGCGCTCCAGATGGAGCGCGGCTTCTTCCACTTGTGTTTTCATATTCTGCGATATTCTATGATATTCTATTTGCTCAAAGTCAGCTTGAAGTCCGCCCCCTGAGGTGCTACTGCGGTTTGATAGCCTTGGGATTGGGCGTAGCGAGTAATATTTTCAACTGCCACCTGGGCATCCACCAAGACTTCCAATGCGGCAGGGGCGTCTTTCTGGATTGCCTTTTGAGTCATTACCACAGGCATAGGACAGGATAAGCCTCTTGCATCAATCATCACGCTTCCTCCTTTCCGGGGAGATGGAGCAGGCTTACCGCCAACAGAACCGCGAAGCCAATTATCACAGCGGCCATACCCGCTGCTCCGATGCCGCCCACCGTGTATATGCCCTCCGCAGCGCTGTCGGCGCTGCCTGCCAGGCCAAAATTGTGGGCGATGGCGGCGCCCGCAACCATACCCAGCACCGTTACGGCGGCGTCTCCGTTGCCCTCGCCCGCCAGAATCAGCTGCCGCAGAGGGCAGCCGCCCAGCAAAATGGAGCCCCAGCCGGCCAGGGCCATGCCCAGGAAGGACCAGAGATACTGGCTGTGAGCGATAGGCTGAGAGACTGCGGAGAGGTTGTAGTTCCCAATAATGAGATTTCCCACGGTCACTGTGACCCAGATGGCCAGGAAACCCGCCAGCAGGGTAAAGTCCCGGAGGAGGAAAGCGTCCCGAAGCCCTCCCGCCATGCAAAGCCGGCTTCTCTGGGCGATGAAGCCAACCGCCAGCCCGGCGGCCAGGGACACCGGCCAAAAGGCCCGCATGGACCCTGGCCCCTCCTGGGAGAACCTCAGCAGGCCTGGAGCCAGCAGAAGCAGGGCCAGCAGCCCCAGCATCACGGCAGGCAGGACGAAGCTCTCTCCCCGCTTCACTGGATAGGCCCGTCCAAGGGAGAAACCTTTTTTCAAAAAGACGATGCCTACCAGGATGCCCGCCAGGAATCCCAGCAAACCCGCCACGGCGGTCAGGTCACCGCCGCCCAGGCGGATGACCATCCGCAGGGGGCAGCCCAGGAAGACCAGCGCGCCGATCATGACGAACAGCCCAAGCACAAACCGGCTGGCGGGACAGGAGCCCGCGCGGGCCTTGAACTCCCGGAAGGCCAAGGCCGAGAGTGTGGCCCCCAGGACGATGCCGGGAATCTCCGGGCGGATGTATTGGACTTTTACTGCGCTGTGGAGACCCAGGGCCCCGGCAATGTCCCGCTCGAAACAGGCGATGCAGAACCCCATATTTTTGGGGTTTCCGGCGGCGGTTAAAATCAGCGCCGCCGCACCCGCCACAATGCCGGCCAGAATGATCAGGCCGTAGCGGCGGGCAAAGGTATTCTCTTTCATGCGATTCCTCCTCTTTCATGCGATTCTTTTTTAAGAATAACGATGTGTGAAAAAGAAGCGTTCAGAGCGCCAGCTCGTGGAATCCCGCAGCCTCGATCCCCGCCTCCCGGAAGCGGCGCTCCAACGTCTCCCGCAGCCCCGGCGGGGCGGACCAGGCCAGCCCGCAGTCGGAGGTAACACTCCGGGGCACGGAAATCAATTTTCCTTCCAGCTCCTCCCGGCGGCAGAGGCGCTCCGCCGCCATAGCGCCCGCCGTGGTGTGAAACGACACCACACACCGCAGGATCCTCTGCCGCATGGCTCTCCCTCCTTTCGTTATTCTTATAAAAATATAACACATACTTGCCTCTCCGGCAAGCCTTTTCCGCCGAAAGGCTGACCTGTTTTCACATTTTTTGCATTCTTAACAAAAACATTTCGCTCTTTCGTGTGAAATCACCCGTATTCTGAGCTCTTCGCCGCCTCGAACGTATAATCTACGGCCCTTCGGGAATCCTTTTCCAAGTGAGCTGTGCCAGTCGTTTCAAGCAACTTGGAATATTATCAAAAATTCACAATAGCCCTTTCAAATTGTTGTTTGAAATGATGATTGCCAAAAACTTCACGTTATGGTAGTATGCTCATTGGAAAAAGCACAAACAAATCGTTTACGCAATTGTTTATACAGCATTCAGGCATAATTTGTACCCAAATTTCGAAAGGAGTTTTTTGTATTATGAAAGCGAAAATCGGCATCAATGGTTTTGGCCGCATTGGCCGCATCGTGTTCCGCGCCGCCCTGAAGCGTGACGACGTCGAGGTCGTCGGTTTGAACGATCCCTTTATGAATCCCGAGTATATGGCTTACATGCTGAAGTATGACAGCGTGCACGGCAAGTTCCCCGGCGAGGTCTCCTACACTGCCGACGCTCTGGTTGTCGACGGCAAGGAGTTCAAAGTCTTCACCGCCAAGGAAGTGGGAGATATTCCCTGGGCTTCCGTGGGCGCGGAGTATATCTGCGAGTGCACCGGCCAGCATCTGGAGAAGAGCAAGTGCGAGGGACATATCAAAGCCGGCGCGAAGCATGTTATCATGGGCGCTCCTTCCAAGGATGACACCCCCATGTTCGTCATGGGCGTGAACAACTCCAAGTACACCTCTGATATGACATATGTTTCCAACGCCTCCTGCACTACCAACTGCCTGGCCCCCATTGCTAAGGTTCTGAATGAGAAGTTTGGCATTGTTGAGGGACTGATGACCACCGTTCATTCCGTCACTCCCACTCAGAAGCTGCTGGACGGCGCTTCCATGAAGGATTGGCGCGGCGGCCGTGCGGCCACCGGCAATATCATTCCCTCCTCCACCGGAGCCGCCAAGGCCGTGGGCAAGGTTATTCCCGAGCTGAACGGCAAGCTGACCGGCATTTCCATGCGCGTTCCCACTCTGGATGTGTCCGTCGTTGATCTGACCGCCCGCCTTGAGAAGCCCGCCAGCTATGAGGACATCTGCAAGGCCATGAAGGAAGCCAGTGAGGGTGAACTGAAGGGGATTCTGGGCTACACCGACGAGGATGTTGTCTCCAGCGATTTCCTGGGCGATTCCCGGACGTCTATCTTCGACAAGAAGGCCGGCCTGTCTCTGACCGATAACTTCGTCAAGGTTGTCTCCTGGTATGATAATGAGTGCGGTTATGCCAACAAGATGGTGGAACTCATCGCTTATATGTTCTCTGTGGACAATAAGTAAAATATACTTGTGTCATTAAAAACCTCCGCCGCTTTTACAGCGGCGGAGGTTTTTTTACGGCAGCAGGCGGGCGGCAAACGGACAGAGCAGGGCTGTTAAAATTCCGGCTGCCGCAATGGACAGGCTGCTCATAGCTCCTTCCACCGGCCCGATCTCCAGAGCTCTGGCAGTGCCAATGGCATGAGCGGCGGAGCCGATACCTACGCCTTTTGCCACTGGATCCGAGATACGGAAAAGCCTGCAGATACCCTGTGCGGAGAGATTTCCGAAAATGCCGGTGAGAATGATGGCGGCAGTGGTCAGGGCGGGGATGCCTCCCAGCTCTCTGGAGATATCCGCGCCGATGGCGGTGGTGACGGACTTAGGCAGCAAACTGACGGCGGCAGCCGGGTCCATTTGAAAAATCCAGGCCAAAAGCAGAATGGACCCTGTGCTGGCCAGTACTCCGGCGGCAATGCCGGACAGGATGGCGGCTGTGTTTTTTCGCAGGGCCTCCCATTGCTCGTAGAGGGGGACCGCCAGGCTGACGGTGGCGGGCAGGAGCAGGTAGTTTACCGGTCCGGCACTGGCCTGGTAGTCCGAGTAGGAAATTCTGCAAAGACGCAGGAACAGGATGACAAAAAGGCTGCCCAGCAGCAGGGGATTGCACCAGGCCTTTCCGGTTTTTTTCTGTAAAAGTATTCCCAGGGCGTAGGCCCCGCCTGTCAGCAGTACGCCCCAAACGGCTCCCCGGGTCAGCAGCTCAGCCATGACGCGTCTCCTTCCACCGGATTACCACCTGAGCGCTTTTTCCGGCGGCGGCCATTACCAGTGCTGTCACCAGCACAATGGACAACAGGACGGGCAGCCAAATTTCTGCCAGCAGCGGCCCCAGTTCCATAATGCCAGCAGCTCCGGGAACAAAGAGAAGAGGAAAAACGGCGATGAGAAATCCGGATGCCTCTTTAATTTGCTCCAGTTTTACAAGCCGGATTTTCAGCGCCGCCAGCAACAGCGCCAACCCATAGATACTGGATGGAATAGGAAGGGGGAGAAGACTGTGCAGGAGCTCGCCTAAAAAACAAAAGAGCAGAATACGCAGGAATTGAAAAATATATTTCATGGAAACACCTCAAATGCGCAGTTTCAATGCCGCTGCTTTTTAAGAACAGATTTGCCGTTGGATGCCGGTAAAACAGTTCGGAGGGCCCTCATTCCGAGAAGCTTTGTGAACTGCGGACAGTTCCGGCTCAAAAGCGAAGAAATTCCCCCACCCGACGGAGCTTTTCCATCGAAGAGACGAAAAGCACAGCGGCAAGGGGAATTTCTGAGCTGGCACCCTGGACTGGAGTCGAACCAGCGGCCTAACGCTTAGGAGGCGTTCGCTCTATCCTACTGAGCTACCAGGGCCTGTGGTGAATAACGCATTTATTTTACCCGTTTTTCTCCGGCGTGTCAATCCCAAAATCCGGCGCTGTCCCTCTGGACTTTTTCCCGCGTCTGCGATATAATAAGACCATCTCAAAAAGGATGGTGAGTCCTATGACCCCTGAGAAAAACGACAAAAAAATTGTCCGCTGGCTGCTGGCAGCCACCATTGCTCTTTTGCTGCTGGTTTTATGCCTTCAGCTTTGGCAGATGTTCCGTCCTGCTTCCGCCGGTCAGGAAGCTGCTGCCCGCAGTGCCAGTCTTTCCCCAGGTAAGAGGGCCATGATCGAAGAGCTCCAAGATTTGAATTCCAGTTTGTCCTTCGACGATTTGACTGCTCTCTCAGCCGAAGAGTTGGAACAGCTATGGGAGACCGGCGCGCCAGGACTTCCCATCGGCAGTTCCGCTGCCGCCATGGCTGCCGAGGAATATGCCGGAACACTGGAAATTGACTCTGTCACCAGCGAGACGGACCCGGAACTGGACGAAACTCCCGCCCATTACGAAGTGGAACTCCATCACCCCACGATGGGAGAGTTCAAATATAAAATTGGTGCTTATACCGGTGAGGTGCTGGAGGGGCTTCCTGATATTATGAGAAGTTTCCAGTCTGGGGATGCGCCGGCTTCCGCCCTGCCCTCCGGTGCGCAGCCCTCTAATGCTGGGATGCAGACGCCCGGCCCTGAAACCCCGGCCCCCGGCGGTCAGAAGCAGGATTCTGACCAGCCGGCTGCTGTCTCTGACGAGGAGGCTGCTAAAAACGCCGCATTTGCTCACGCCGGCATCCGTGCCGCCGACGCGTCCGGCGTCCGCTGCAAGCTGGAGCGGGACGATGGCCGTCAGGTCTACGACATTGAGTTTTGGGTGGGCAGCACAGAGTACGACTACAAGGTCGACGCAGTTACGAATGCTGTCATTGAGGCGGAGCAGGAGCGGAATGATCACCTCTCTGGGACCGGCCCTCAGCAGCCCGATGATTTTATTGGTTCGGAGGCCGCTAAAAACGCCGCTCTGGCTCACGCGAAAATCAGTGCCTCTGATGCCGGGTACATTCAGTGCGAGCTGGATGAGGACGACGGGCGCTGGGTCTATGAGATTGAATTTTGGTCAGGAGGCGTAGAGTATGAATACGAGGTTGACGCGTCCGCCGGTACAGTGGTAAAGGCAGAGCAGGACCGCTGATATTATCAGATTGAAAAAGAACTGTAAACATTTGGCCCGGCTGTTGCGTTTTTTCAAAGAATCCGCTATACTGGATTTTATCATCCACGGAGAGCTGGAAATTAGAGCCTGCACGCAGGTTCAAAATAGGAAAGGGGTTAAATAACCATGGCGTTTAATTTTGATGAACTGACCCGTAAGGCAAAGGACGTTGCCAACAAGGCTGCCGACCGGACTAAGGACGCTGCTGAGCTTGTTAAAATCAACGTGGCCATTGCCGGTGAGCAGAAGGAAATCGATAAGAACTATCGTGCCATCGGCGAATGGTTTGTCAGCGAGTACGAGGGTGAGATTCCCGACGCGGTGCGGGAGACCGTGGAAGCCGTCAATGCTTCCAAGGCAAAGATTGCGGAACTGGAGGCCAGCAAGCCCGTGAAGGAAGAGCCCGCCGAGGCAGCGGAAGAGGCCCCCGCTGGGAAGAAGTGCCCCATCTGCGGTGCGGAGTCCGACAGCAAGTTCTGTCCCCAGTGCGGTGCCCCCATGGGCGAATGATTTATAATAGATGATTAAAAAGGGACTGCTTCTGCAGTCCCTTTTTACTTGGATGAAATGTAAAATATATAGTCAACCAGGGGCACTGCCCGCCGGCGCACAGAGCATGCAGGCATTTCCAGAAAGTCAGGCGCGGCCAAGCCGCATGGCAGCGCTGCGCTGAAAGAAATTCACAGGTTTCTTTTCAGCTGCGCCGGTTATAGTGAAAAATGGCGGGATGCCCAACTGATAAGAAGACTGCTGTTGTGCGGCATTGAAAACCCGCAGAAATCCCAGCGGATTTCTGCGGGTTTTTGGTTTATGCGATGAAAAAATCCCTCGTGGCTGGAATTTCTGCGGACGCATCAGCAATGCTTAAATAATATTTGGCAAAAAATACCGGATTTGCTTTTTCCACCAGGGCCAGTCATGGTTTACATCGAATCCCCAATAGTCCACCCAGGCTTGAATGCCTTTTTTTTGAAGGACGGCGTCCAGCCGTTGGGTACCGGCCAGCAGCGGCTCTTCCCAGGCGCCCTGTCCCACACAGATCATAATCTTCCGCTGGTTGAAAAGTTCAATATATGGATGGTTCTCCGGCATTCCGGAGAGACTGGCGCAGGGATCGTTGGCATAGACTACCTCGTCCATATAGCCGTTGTACATATCATGGGTGTCATAGACGCCTGAGAGAGCGATGACGCTGTCAAAGATATCGGGTCTGCGAAAGAAGAGGTTCCCCGCATGATATGCTCCCATAGAGAACCCGGTGGACAGCAGGGCCTGGCCGCTGCCGTTGATCTCGCGGATGCGGGGGACCAGTTCTTCCGTCAGATAATTTACCCAGGCCTCATGCCGCCGGATCCGGTCATAGGGATTCCCGTCCGTCTGTGAGACGGTTTCACGATCTATGGTGTCGGCGGTGAAGAGCTGGAGCTTTCCTCCTTCCAGGTAGTCGCTCAGCGTTTCCAGCATTCCGAAGCCTTCCCAGTCGAAAAAACGTCCGTTCTGACAGGGAAAGACCAATGCGGGCTTGCCGCCGCTGCCGTAAACCTTGAATTCCATCTCCCGCTTCAGTTGGGAGCTGTATTCCTTGTAATAGTCTGTGCGCATGACATGCGTCCTCCTTAAAAATGTCCGGCAGCGTCAGGCCGTTTTTAAAATGCAATATAGTTTACCATAAACAAAACAGGAGAGCAAGCCCGCATTTTTAAAGAAAATGGTCCTGCTTATAGGGAAAAATGCTCCTTTTTGCAAGATATAAGGACGCGCGCCATGATAGAAGAGCGCCTGCTTCCTATCTTTTGTCAGGTGGTTTTGAAAAGCGGCGTCGAACAGCGCCGGTTAAAAAAGGGAGTTTCCAAACATCACCAAGCCCCTCTGCGGCATAACCCGGCTGAAATTGTGGATACTAGCTTTTGGCAGAGTGACATAGCAATTTTACTTTTAAAGGAGTTTTCGATATGAAAGCAACTGGAATTGTGCGGCGGATCGACGATCTTGGCCGGGTAGTTATCCCCAAGGAAATTCGCCGCACCATGCGTATTCGAGAAGGCGACCCCTTGGAGATTTACACCAGCCGGGACGGTGAGGTCATTTTTAAAAAATATTCTCTGTTGGGCGGCGTAGAGGATTTCGCGGGACAGCTTTGCGAGACGATGAGCCGTTCCACAGGCAGTATTTGTGCCGTAACAGACCGGGATACCGTGATCTCTGTAGCCGGCGGCGGCAAGCGGGAGCTGCTGGGCAAGCGTATTACCCCTGAGCTGGAGCAGATTATGGAAAGCCGCCGTATTTATCAGTACAGCGGAGAGGGGAGCGCTGTCCCTGTCTGCGACGGTAGCGATAAGCTGGTCACAAGCGTGGCTGCGCCCATCCTTTCGGAGGGTGACCTGTTGGGTATGGTGCTTTTTGTGAGTACGGACCCCAGTGCGGCTACTGGGGACGCGGAGTACAAGCTGGCTCAGACCATTGCTGCGTTTTTGGGCAGGCATATGGAGGCGTAATGCCTTTTCTGAAGGGGAGAGGCGTCAGGAAGGACGCTGATGCGCTGCGGCAGTTAGGACGTGAAAAGAGCTGGAGCGGCGGAAAAGACCCTGTTTTTAAAGAGGGGAATTTTATATTCTCTCCTTAGCTCCCTTCATAAAAGAAGCGGGCCGGCGAATGTCAGGCTGAGCAGTTTCTGCCAAAATACGTTTGAAAGGTGGAAGCTCTCAGCCGGCTTTGCCGCAAATGCTCTTTGTGAAGGGAGTATTTTTATGTGGAACGACCCTGCTTGTAAATTTTTTTTGCAGCCAAATGACATCTGATTTGTTTCGCAAGAAAAGACATCATACAATTTTGTAGAAATAATACCTCGAACGCGCTGAGGATTTTGTTATTTCCGCCATTGACAGCTGCCTGGTTTGAGGTATAAACTTCAATATAACAAAGCAATAAGGGAAACGGCGTTGATGGAGAAAAGTACCGGAGGGCGTTCCGCCCCAGTGAGCGGGAGATAGTGAGAACCCCGCGCAAAGAACCCCCGGGAAGAACACTCCGTAGCTCCAAGCTGAACCCGGGGAATATTCCCTGGCAGTAAGCGCGGCGAGTTGTGATCGTTATCTCACACGGGCTTGTTGGAGCCTTGAAAGTGACTGCCCCTGCAAAGGGGGGTAAATTAGGTGGCACCGCGGATAGCAGCTATTCGTCCTAAGTTTTAGGAGATAGCTGCGTTTTTGTTTTTCTGTCCCTTTTGGGAGCAGGAGGACATCCGTGTTTTTGGAGGTATTTGCGATGTGTTCAATTATGGGATTTGAGAAAAAAACGCTGGGAAAAGAGGAACTCCGGTCCTTCTTTGACCGCACCGTTTCCAGGGGACCTGATATGTCCTGCATTGCTGAGACTCCCACGGGCTGGCTGTGTTTTCACCGGCTGGCCATCATGGGACTGACCCAGGAAGGAATGCAGCCTTTCCGGCTGGATGGGGATTATCTGGTGTGCAACGGGGAAATTTACGGTTTTCGCCCTTTGAAGCGGCAGCTTCAAGAAAAGGGATACTTTTTCAAGAGCGGCAGTGACTGCGAAATTCTGCTTCCTCTTTATCGGGAGTATGGGCTGGATATGTTCTCCAGGCTGGATGCGGAATTTGCTCTGGTCATCTATGATGGGCGGACGGATTCTCTTATCGCGGCCCGGGACCCCATTGGCATTCGGCCTCTGTTCTATGGGTATGATCAGGCGGGCGGCATCGTTTTTGCCAGCGAGGCAAAGAACCTGGTGGGTCTGTGCAAGGAAATTCGTCCCTTTCCGCCGGGACACTATTACGCCGGTGGAAAATTTATTCGATACGCCGACCCGTCGGCAGTGGATGTCTATATCCGGGATGATCTGGAAACCGTCTGCAAAAATATCCGCGACAAGCTCATTGCCGGGATCGACAAGCGGCTGGATGCTGACGCGCCCCTGGGGTTCCTGCTCTCCGGCGGGTTGGATTCCAGCCTGGTCTGTGCGATCAGCGCACGGATCCTGGGGAAGAAAATTCGCACCTTTGCCATTGGTATGGACAAAGACGCCATTGATCTCAGATACGCCAGGGAAGCGGCAGATTATATCGGAGCGGATCACACCGAAGTTTTTATGACCCGGGAACAGGTGCTCCAGTCTTTGGAAGAGGTTATCTCTACGCTGGGTACGTGGGATATTACGACCATCCGGGCCAGTGTGGGGATGTATCTCTGCTGCAAGGCGATTCATGAGCAGACGGATATACGGGTGCTGCTGACCGGAGAGATTTCCGATGAGCTGTTCGGCTACAAGTACACGGACTTTGCGCCCAGCGCGGAAGCGTTTCAGGAAGAGGCCTCGAAAAGAGTCTCTGAACTCTACATGTACGATGTGCTTCGGGCGGACCGCTGTATCTCCGTCAACTCGCTGGAAGCAAGGGTGCCCTTCGGAGATCTGGACTTTGTGAAGTATGTTATGGCCGTGGATCCGGCGCTGAAATTGAACACGTATGGTATGGGAAAATATTTGCTGCGGCATGCTTTTGAAAAAGACCGGCTGCTCCCGGAGAGCATTCTCTGGCGGCAGAAGGCGGCCTTCTCCGATGCTGTGGGACACTCTATGGTAGACGATTTGAAAGCTTACGCCGGAGAGAAATATAGTGACGCAGAGTTTGAAGCCCGGCGGAAGAAGTATGGCTACTGTATGCCCTTTACCAAGGAAAGCCTGCTCTACCGGGAGATATTTGAAAAATATTACCCTGGGCAGGCCGAGATGATTAAAGATTTTTGGATGCCCAATAAGACATGGAAGGGCTGTGATGTAGACGACCCCTCTGCCCGTGTTTTAACAAACTACGGCGCAAGCGGCCAATGAACGGACCGCGGAAGTGCGGAACTTTAGAAGTATTACCAATTGTGTTTATACCGTTTTATGTTACCATATAGTCAGAAATTGAGGAAATTGAGGAGGAAACGATTATGAGTACTACTCTCAAGCTCCCTGAACTTTTCGGCAGCAAGGTCTTCAACGAGGAGACCATGAAGGACCGCCTGTCCCCCGCGTCCTACGGCGCGTGGAAAAAATGCGTCACGGAGGGAACTCCCCTGGATATCTCCACCGCCAACGAGATTGCGGAGGCCATGAAGCAGTGGGCCGTGGAGCGGGGGGCGACCCACTTCACTCATTGGTTCCAGCCCATGACCGGCGTTACCGCCGAGAAGCACGACGGTTTCATTTCCCCCACCGGAGGCGGCAGGATCATGATGGAGTTCTCCGGCAAGGAGCTGGTCCGAGGTGAGCCGGATGCCTCCTCCTTCCCCTCCGGCGGGCTCCGGGCCACCTTCGAGGCTCGGGGCTACACCGCCTGGGACCCTACTTCCTTCGCTTTTTTGAAGGAAGGCTCCCTGTGCATTCCCACCATTTTCTGCTCTTATTCCGGCCACGCTTTGGATAAGAAGACCCCCCTGCTTCGGTCTATGGAGGAGGTCAGCCGTCAGGCCATCCGCATTCTCCGCCTTTTCGGCGATACCGAGACCCGCCGTGTCACCGCTCAGGTGGGCCCTGAGCAGGAGTATTTCCTCATCGATAAAGAGCTTTATAACAGACGGAAGGATCTGAGGATGACAGGCCGGACGCTGTTCGGAGCCAAACCTCCCAGAGGCCAGGAGCTGGAGGACCACTACTATGGCGCCATTAAGCCCCGGGTAGCGGCTTACATGAAGGACCTGGATGAGACATTGTGGGCGCTGGGCGTTCTTTCCAAAACGAAGCATAACGAAGTGGCCCCCTCTCAGCATGAAATGGCCCCTATTTATACCGATGCCAATACCGCTTGTGACCATAACCAATTGGCTATGGAGGTGATGAAGAAAGTGGCGGACCGCCACGGACTGGTGTGCCTTCTCCATGAAAAGCCTTTTGCGGGGGTCAACGGCTCCGGCAAGCACGACAACTGGTCTCTCAGCACCGACACGGGCCGGAACCTCTTCAAGCCCGGTTCCACCCCCAGCCAGAACGCCCGGTTCCTGCTGTTTCTGGCGGCCTTCATTAAGGGTGTGGATGACTATCAGGACTTTCTTCGTACCACCGTGGCCACCGCGGGCAATGATCACCGCCTGGGAGCCCAGGAGGCGCCGCCCGCTGTCCTTTCCATCTTCCTGGGGGACGAGCTGAACGCTGTGGTGGATTCCATTATTAAGGGGACGCAGCATACCGATGCGGCCAAGCGGATGCTGGAGATCGGCGTGGATGTGCTGCCGGCCATCCGGCAGGACAACACAGATCGGAACCGCACGTCTCCCATGGCCTTTACTGGCAACAAGTTCGAATTTCGGATGCTGGGCTCGTCCCAGTCTATCTCCGGGCCCAACATCGCATTAAATACGATCATGGCGGAGGAGCTGAAACAGTTTGCTGATGAGCTGGAGCGGTCCGGGGACTTTCAGGGTGACCTTCAGAAGTTGATTCGCCGGGTCTTCACCGAGCATCAGCGCATTATTTTCAATGGCAATGGCTATGACGGCAATTGGATTGCTGAAGCGGAACGCCGGGGGCTGAGCAATCTCAAATCCACCGCCGACGCTCTGCCGGCCTATGTGGATGAGAAGAACATTGAGCTGTTTGTCAAGCACGGTATCTACACCGAGGAAGAGGTTCGGGCGCGGTACGAAATTCATGTGGAGAATTATACTACCGTTCTCTCTATTGAGGCCAACACGATGATTGACATGATCCGTCATGAAATTCTCCCTGCGGTTTCCGGTTATGCGGCCCAGCTCTGTGAGCGGGCTGCCGGGAAGCAGGGCGTGGGCGCCTCCTGCCGCTATGAGATTGGCACCGCGCAGAAGCTCTCCGCCTTGACGGATACCCTGATGGATGGCTGCATCAAGCTGGAGGCAGATATCACTGCGGTCCCGTCCGGTCCGGAGGAGGCTATGCGCTACTGCCATGATGTATTGATTCCCGATATGGCTGCCGCGCGAGACGCCGCTGACAGACTGGAGATGCTGACGTCCGCAGAGGCGTGGCCTTTTCCTGTGTATTCTGAGCTGTTGTTCTCCGTCTGACGGCGCGGGATTTGTTTCCCCGCTGTTCGGGAGGAATGGATAAAAATGAAAAACAACGGCGAAGGAAACCCCTTCGCCGTTGTTTTTATTAATAGAGCGGTGTATAGATTGGGCGAAAGAAAGCCGGAGATGCCGGCTGCCCCTGACTAGGCCTTGCTTGAAAAATGGCAAAACGCCGTCTCGGGGCATTCTTTTCCGCCAGGACTGCGTTGATTTGACTTGAAATCCGTCAGGATTCCCGCATCCAATCGCCTTGCCGGGCGATTGGATAGCCGTTGGCGGCTCTGCCGCCTTACGGATATCACATGCCCTCTGGGTAAAAAATCTGCCCCAATCCGGCACTCCGCCGATTTTCAAACAAGGCCTAAAATTTTCTGAACTTTTATAATGGTGAAATGAATCTGGTGGCCTGACGGTTTTCTTATTGACAGTCTGACGTGGCAGGGAAGGCTTATCCTTCGCCGCCGCGTCGTATTTGTTCAATATCTGCCTGTCCAGTCTGAGATCAGCAGTACCGGCAGGGTCCAAAGAAGCAGGAAAAGTTCCAGAGCCAGGGGATTCAGCAGGTCATAAGCCCCGAGAGATGTAAGATAAAAGGCCAGTAGTGTTCCTGCCCAGCTTCCAAGCAGTGACAGGGCTGCCGCCCGCCGGACGGCCTTGCACAGCCTGAGGCTTCCAGCCACAGTTTCCGCGTAGGGCAGAAGCCCCTCCCGGAATAGCAGCGCCCGGGGCAGGTCCCGGTCTTTCTCGGCTTCGCTGAGAGCAATGCGTTCCGACAGGTTTGGGTATTCTAAATGGATACCCTTACTGAATTTCCGCCGGATAAGAGCGGGGGTAATATTGGGGTCTCTGGAGGCCAGAATGGGTTGAATGTGACTGTGCTGCATCATCCGCAGAGCAAAATCCACATTTTCTGCCGGATTGTACTTCACGGCGAAAACGGCAATCAGCTCTTTATCTGCCGCCAAAAAAATTCCGGTCCGCAGATTTACATCTGCCGGCAGTTTTACATTCATTTTACGCATAAAGGAGGCGCTGCCCATCAGCACAGACTCACCGCGGATGACGCCGGAGTAGCCGCCCTCCTCATAAAAGCTGAAATCGTCTACTTTTTCGTAGCGGCCGCCTTCGCTGCGAACAAGGTTGTTGAACAGCCGCTCCAGGCCGGAACCGGCGGCCCGGGCCATAGATGCGGCCAGGGAGACGGCCCGTTCCGTCTCTTCGCTGTATAGCTTCCGGCCGTTAAGCTGAATGGCGCCGGGTGGAAAAATGTCACTATCCGTGACAATCATCCGCCGCTGCGCGCTGATCTTTTGAGCGCCGGACCAGCTGGCCACGGCGCAGCCGGTTTTTTGCAGATGCTCCGAAAGCTTCGACCAGGGCAGAGCCCAGCAGAGGGGCAGGGAGAAGGTGGCTGCCGCCGGGAGGATAGCGGAGAGGTTCAAGAGAAAGCCCCCGCTTTGACTCTGCCCTGCGGAACTGAGCCCCGCGAAGACCAGAGACGCCGCCAGGAACACAGGGAGCAGGGCCGTCTGCCAGAGGGTGGCGATGTCGCTCCGGGCAGCGGTGGTATAAAAGCCATGGACAGAGCCCCGTTGTTTGCAGGCTCCCTGGTGGGTGCTGGCAACAAGGTAGGGTGGGTCGTCATCCATGGAGGCGGCCCGGAGCATATCGTAATTTCCTTTGCTTTCACGGCGGACGCCCCATTGGGCGAAGATAAGGGCAAGGCAGCTTACGGAGGCATAGGGAGTTGCGCCGGAGGGGGCATCCGTCAGGAGCCGGGCGGCGCAGTCCGCCGCCGAGACCAGAACGGAGAGAGAGATTAAAAGCTCGCTGACGCAGCGCCGCCTTAGCAGCATGCCGAAGCCTTTGATAAATACATGCCGGCAAAGGAGCGCTGTCAGTCCCAGGCAGACCAGCATAACGGTGCACTGATTTTCCAGGCTGCCGGACCAATAGAGCACTGTGATGTTATAGCGCTCCAGAAGCATTGCCGCTGTGGGGGGAAGCGCCGTCAGCAGAGGCAGAAGAAGGCTGTGTTTCCGGTGCAGGTAGAGCTGCCGGGCGTCGTGGGCGGCCTCCCAAAGCTCCGGTTCCGGACCGATTGGCTCCGGGTCGTATTCCGGTTCCGGCTCCGGCGGCGGGGGGAGAGGTTCTGTCTCCTCCATAGGCCGGCGGGAAAAGAGCCCGCGGCGGGGAGGCGGCAGAATGGGCTCTCTGGTTTCCTCCATCACCGCATCTACCGTGCTGCCCACCACATCTTCCAGGGAAACAGGCCGGGGCCGGGGAATTTTCAGTTGTTCCACATCTGCCCTGGCGGCCTGTTCAGCTTCTTGAATAGGATCCGAAGGCTTTTTTTGGGGGGGCATCTTCGGGGCTTCCGGGAGAGGGGCAGAAAGCGTTTCCTCTGGCGGAGCGCTTGGAACAGAAGAAGCTTTCTGGCTTTCGGGAGGGGCTCCGCCCATGGAAGCCTCCGGCTCTGTGCCGCGGAGAAGATGATTTTCCAGGCTGCCGCCGTACTCAGCCAGAATTTCCTCCAGGGAATAGTTCTCCTCCAGGGGAGTGTTGATGATATTGTCGTCTTGAGGGGTCATGGCGTTCCTCCGTTTAAAGGAAACTTGGCTGGCGCCGCTTCAGAAGACTGCCGGCCAAAGCGGGGGGTATTGGGGGATTATGTCTCTTTATAAGGGAAGAGAGCGCTGCCGGACGGCTTCATAAAGCAGGACAGCGGCAGCGGCAGAGGCGTTCAGAGAGGAGACTTTCCCCTTCAGGGGGATGCTGACCAAGAAGTCGCAGCTTTCCTTGACCAGGCGTCCCATGCCCGCGCCTTCGTTGCCAATGACAATGGCAGCGGGGCCTTTTAGGTCTGCGTCGTAGAGGGAGGTGGCCCCGTCTGCCGCCGTACCGAAAATCCAGATGCCCTGCTGTTTGAGGCTTTTCAGAAGGGCCGGAAGATTTGGCACCCGGGCCACGGGGACATGGGACACCGCCCCGGCAGAGGTCTTGGCCACTACCGCTGTCAGCCCCGCGCTGCGGCGCTTGGGAATAATAACGCCATGGGCACCTGCACACTCTGCCGTGCGAATGACGGCGCCCAGGTTGTGGGGGTCGCTCAGCTCGTCGCAGATGACAAGCAGGGGAGGCTCTTCTCTTTCCGCTGCGGCCTGCAGAATCTTTTCTATACTGGAGTATTCCCGGACAGAGGCCAGGGCAATGACGCCTTGGTGGGCATGGGTGCGGCTCATGGCGTCCAGCTTCCTCCGGTCCGCCTCCACCACCACCGTTCCGGCAGCCCGGGCCCTGGATGCGATGTGTCCCAGGGTCTTGTCTGTTTCACCCTTTTGAAGATAGATTTTATCAATGGCCGTCCCGGCCCGCAGGGCCTCAATGACGGCGTTGCGGCCTTCAATAATGCCGTCGGCCTCCGGCGTAGAGAGAGTTCTGTCGTCCATAGGCACTCCTTTCCTGGATGAACGAGGCGCTGAAAACTGCAAGAAAATTTTGTCGATATAACAGTATAGCATAAGATGTATAAACAATAAAGTAGGAATTTATATTAGGCCTTGTTTGAAAAATGGCAAAACGCCATTTTGAAGCATCTTTATCCACCAGAACTGCGTTGATTTCCCTTGAAATCCGTCAGGATTCCTGCGGGAAATTGCCTTGCCTTGCCTGGCGATTGGACAGCCGTTGGCGGCTCTGCCGCCTTACGGATATCACATGCCCTCTGGGTAAAAAATCTGCTCCAATCCGCCATCCCGCCAATTTTCAAACAAGGCCTGGCCTCTGAAAAGTGACGCGGAGAGGGAACATGCTTTTCAAAGGCCTGAATTTACAGAAACTTCATGAAACCTCCTTGTGACTTTTGAAATTCTGTGATATACTGCGATATAATTTCGCCGACTATTACAATTTGCCCGGGAATTATGCGTTTTCCTGAAAGGAGTTCTTGTATACATGGACCAAAACAACAACAAAAAACCAGACGGCGGTAAAAACAGCAATTGGCGGGGCTTTATTCACCTGATTTGCTGGGCGGTGCTGCTGGCGGTGCTGGTGAGCTATGCCACCACTTATATGACCAGCATGGGCCACCAGGCCAGCTCTGTGGAGCTGGAGTACAGCGTGTTTTTGGATATGCTGGATTTTGGCAAGGTGGCTGGGGTGGATTTTGACAACAGCGAGTCAATTTTGATTATCACTCCCGCAGACGGCTATATCTACACCGATGAGGAGGGGATCGAGTACACGAAGACCACCTTTGAGGACGGCACTTCCGGCTACACCTTCACCAATGCCCTGGGGCAGGAACAAAAAGCGTTTTTGGAGCTGTTTACCGTGCGCCTCCAGTCCTACGACGCCATTGTAGAGCATATCCGGGAGCTGAACGCCCAGTCCGGCGCCGGCAAGGAAGGCGAGGGCATCCGCATCAACCAGGATTATCAGCCCCCCATGAGTCCGATTGTGCTGTTCCTGGTGAATCTGGCTCCCTTCTTTATCATTATCCTGGTGATGAGCCTGGTAATGAGCTGGATGGCGAAAAAGGGCATGGGCGGCATCGGAGGCATCGGTGGCGTGGGTAAGTCCAACGCCAAGGTTTATATGGAAAAATCCACCGGCGTTACCTTCCGGGATGTTGCCGGTCAGGATGAGGCGAAGGAATCTCTGACGGAAATTATCGACTTCCTCCACAATCCGGGGAAATATACGGAGATCGGCGCAAAGCTGCCAAAAGGCGCGCTTCTTGTGGGCCCTCCGGGTACCGGCAAAACCCTGCTTGCCAAAGCTGTGGCCGGAGAGGCCGGCGTACCTTTCTTTTCCATCTCAGGCTCCGACTTCGTGGAGATGTTTGTGGGTGTGGGCGCGTCCCGTGTCCGGGACCTCTTTAAGGAAGCCTCCAAGGTGGCCCCCTGCATCGTCTTTATTGACGAGATTGACACCATCGGAAAATCCAGAGATAACCGTATGGGCGGCAACGACGAGCGGGAGCAGACGCTGAATCAGCTTCTTGCGGAGATGGACGGCTTTGATCCCACCAAGGGCGTTATCCTCCTGGCGGCGACAAACCGCCCGGAGGTGCTGGACCAGGCTCTTCTCCGCCCCGGGCGGTTCGACCGGCGCATTACCATCGACCGGCCAAACCTGGCGGGACGCATCGCCACGCTGGAGGTCCATACCCGGAACATCAAGCTGGCGGAGGATGTAAATCTGAAAAAGGTGGCCCTGGCGACCGCCGGATGTGTGGGCGCGGACCTTGCCAATCTGGTGAACGAGGCGGCCCTCCGGGCCGTGCGGAAGGGCCGGAAGCTGGTGAGCCAGGAGGACATGCTGGCTGCCTTCGAGCTGGTGATCGCCGGCACGGAGAAGAAGGGCAGCGTTCTGACGGAGTTCGAGAAAAAGCTGGTGGCCTACCATGAGGTAGGACATGCCATGGTTGCCTATAAGCAGAAGAATACAGAGCCTGTACAGAAAATCACCATTGTCCCCCACACTCAGGGCTCCCTGGGCTATACTCTGCTGATGCCTGAGGAGGACAAGACGGAGCTTCGCACCAAGGATGAGCTCATGGCGAAAATCACGGTCTCCATGGGCGGGCGAGCCGCCGAGGAGGTGGTTATGGACACCATGACCAACGGCGCCTCCCAGGACATTCAGGATGCTACCAATGTGGCGAGGAATATGGTTGCCATGTTTGGCATGAGCGAGGAATTTGGCATGATGGCCCTGGCCTCCCGGCGGAACCAGTACTTGGATGGAGGCTATGGCATGGACTGCGCCCAGGATACCGCCGCCCGGATGGATAAGGCCGTTAAGGTGATTCTGGACCAGGCATATCAGACCGCCGTGGAGACTATTCGGGAGAATCAGGAGGACATGGATAAAGTGGTGGCCTATCTCCTGGAAAAAGAGACGATTACCGGCGCGGAGATGGTGGCCATTATTGAGGGCCGGGACCCGGCCTTGGTTGAGAGTCCTTATGCCTCCACCCGCCCGGCGGAGATTGAGGCTCCGGCGAAAAAGGTTCATATGATCTCTGAGAAGATTATGGCGCCGGAAGAGCCCGCAGCAGAGACGGGGCATCCGGAGGAACCGCCCGTATCCATGGAAGGGGAAGCCGGGGAAAAAAGTGAACCATAAGCTAAGGCGCGCTGTTTCAGCGCGCCTTAGCTACAGCGGAGATTTCGAAAAAGGGAGGAGTACATTGTGATTCGTAAAGCTGTTGCCGGCGATCTGCCTGGAATCGGAGAGATTTATGAGGCTGTTTTTGATGCGGAGGCAGAGGGTACGGTTTATACCAATTGGCAGAGGGGGATATATCCCACCGTCGAAACTGCCCGGAAAGCTCTGGAGGCAGGAACCCTTTATGTAGGGGAAGAGGAAGGCGTGCTCTGGGGTGCGGTGAATCTCAACGGCACCCAGCTTCCCGAGTATGACGATATTCCCTGGAAGCTCTCTGCGGATCAGGAACAGGTGGGGGTGATTCATACCCTCTGCATTCATCCGTCACAGTCTGGGAGAGGCCGCGCGAAGCAGATGGTGGCTTTCTGTGAAGAGACTGCCAGAGCCCAGGGAAAGACCGTCATGCGCCTGGATACCTGGGAGGGCAATGTTCCCGCAAACCGGCTCTATCCATCTCAGGGATACTGCCTCGCGGGAGCTGCCGAGTTTTTCTTTCAGGAATTTACCCGCGAAATGTTGAACTGTTACGAAAAACGGCTGTAATATGATTTTTTATATTCCTGATAAAAGCCCCTGACACGACGGATCTGTCTGTGTCAGGGGCTTTTCCGTTGCGGTTACTGCCATCGGGGCGGTATACAGGGGCGGGTCAATCGGTTTTGGAGCAGAGGTTTATCCCAGCCAGCGCCATGGCAAAGACGAACCAAAAAATGCACATTACCCGTGGGTAGTTCCAGGGGTAATCCGCAAGACCGCAGACCATAATGCCGCACAGAGCCGCCGCCGCGCCGCAGGTGATCGTCCTGGCTGCGGAGCTTTCGCAGTGACGGACAGTGCGGGCTGCCTGCTTGACGCCCCATAGCATGGCGGCTAAAAAGCTGATAATCCCCAGGATGCCCGCCTCTGCCCAGACCTGAAGATAAAAGTTGTGGGCATGAACATAGGGGAAGTCGCCGCGGTACAAGTTGTGGAAGCTGAGGTACCGCTGCACGGCGGCGGTTCCAAGTCCGGCGCCGGAGATGGGAGACGCTTTAATAAGCCGCAGGGTGCCTTCATAGAGGGGAATACGGCTAAGCGTTGAGGCATCTGAAAGATTGCCGATGGTCAGGATGCGGTTCCAAATAGTTGTGGGCAGAAGGGGAACGGCAAGGCAGCAAAAAAGCGCAAAGGCGGGAATCAGCTTTGGCTTCCACAGGAAAATCATGACGGTTAAGGCGCAGGCAAATCCCACCCAGCTTGCCCGGGAATAAGTCATGCCCAAGGCTACCACACCCAGGGAAAAGGCGCAGAAAGCCATAGCCTTTCCCAGAAGCTTTTTGGAGCAAAGTGCTAATGCCAGGGTTAAAGGCAGTAATAAGACCAGTACCTCTGCGAAGGTGTTGGCGTTGTCAAAAATGGAGTCGACACGGCCAGGCATACCGACATTCAGGGCCAGCCTGAGATCCACATTGGAGGGGTTGACCTTAACGCCCTGGCTTCGCTGATATATGCCGTACAGCGAGGAAGTCAGCGCACAGCCGGCAGCTCCGGCGGCCAGCCGCTTTAAGTCCTCCACATGCCGGACGGCGCTGACCGTCACGATGACGCAGAGAGCAGCGGAGATATGGTAGACCAAGAAGCGCGCGGAGGAGGACCGCAGGCGGGAAAACACCACCGCCAGGAAAATAGAGCCGAACAGCAGCAGGGGATAAAAACCGACGCGCTCCAAAGCGATGCGGTATTCCCTGTGCGGCATGGCCCCAGCGTGAAACAAAAGCAGCAGGAGGAAAAAAGCGGCCAAACTATAAGCGTTGTTCCAGCGGCTGAAGGGAATGCTCCACATAACCAGGATCAGCCAGAATTGGACGGAGGGAGTTTTATCCCCCAGCGTAAAAACGAAACGGGCGAAGAAGCTGTCCTCCAGGATGGGAGACAGCAGTGTATAGAGCTTTTGCAGCAGCAGCAGAGGCAGGTTGACGAGGAAGTTCAGTGCGCGGCAGAGCAGGCTCTCCGGCCATGCCCGGGCCACGCAGCCTTCCCGGCAGAGAGGAGCAAGCAGACGGCTGCCGTTGATCTGCCGGCTGCACCAGGAGCCCGCCCGTGTCAGGAGGCGGTGTAGGGTGCTGCTGTCATAAAGCGCCAGCAGATAGAGCCACAGGTGAAACAGAGCGCTTTCACGGATGAATGTCATAGAGGACCGCCTTTCGGATATTCTCGCAGTTCACGGTATCAAATACGGTTTTTTAAACGGTAGAGCTGGGTCAGGGTGAAGAAGTGCCTGCCCCGCACCAGATTGGCGACCATTTGCTTGTTGGGGCTGAGTCCCAGAGGGCGCAGACCAGCAATGGCCTTCGCCATATCCGGGCGGCGGCAGAGCGCCTTTACAGTCCGCTGGCGCTGGCGGATAGAGGCGTTGTTCCCTGGGGCATACTCGTTGCCAATGGCAATCAGAAGCCCGGCCCAGTTGGTGTTTTCCCGCCATTGGGGGCGGGCCGCATCCAACTGATAGCGGGCGGCCAGGGCCTCTTTCCGCTCCATGAACCGGTCGAAGACATGGAGAAAATCCTTCATATATCGATGGGTTGCGGAATCAGGATTGAGAAAATAGCGGTAGAGCGGCACATCCGTTACCGCAAGCCTGCGGCTGTTGCAGAAGTATTCCATCAAAAACAATTCGTCCTCCAGATAGGCCCCCTCAAAAAATATGCGGCTGGAGCGGAGAATGTCGGCGGAGAAGAGATAGCGCCAGATAAAGCCGTTGAATACCGGGACTTGAAGCCTGTCCCCCAGGAGAGGATAAACAATGTGTTCCCGAATATCGTTTTGCTCATAGACCCCGGCGGGGAGCAGAAGCTCAGGGGCCTGACCGCCGCCGGGCAGGAGATTCATGTGAGCGCAGCCGGCGGTGTCCGCGCCGTTCTCCTCCCGAAGATGCCACAGTGTTTCCAGGGCCTGAAATTCATAACAGTCGTCGGCGTCTAAAAAGGTGATGTAAGCGCCTTTGGCCTCCCGGAGTCCCAGATTCCGGGCCTCGCTGACGCCTTGGTTCCGCTTTCGGTGGAAGACTCTGACCCGATGATCCCTGGCGGCAAACTGATCGCAGAGAGCCGGGGAATTATCGGTGCAGCCGTCATCCACCAGAAGCAGTTCCCAATCGGAAAAAGTCTGACGGGCGATGCTGTCCAGGCAGCGGTGCAGGAACTTTTCCGCCTGATAGACAGGGATAATAACAGAAATACTGGGCATAAAAAGACCTCCACGCGCCTGGGGCGCCCAACAGGAATGGCAGCGGGAGACGAATGAGGGAGGCTTTCCCACAGGAAAAACCTCCGACGATTGCGCCGGCTGCCGGAACATGAAGCCATTGTACCCTATTTTTTCCGAAAGGTCAACGGCTTTTCAGCCTATGGAGTCCTCAGCATTCGGAGGGTGGTTCTCCTCCGCCGGGCTCTTCCAGGAAAAGCTCCTCTGCCTGCCGTTGCGCCTCCAACAGAGTCTCCCGTAATTGAGACAGGGCTTGCTCTGTGTCGGTAACGGCGTTGAATAACAGCAGATATTCTTTGGGAATTGCGGTCATGGCAGATCTTCCTTTCTTTTATAAAACACAAAATATAGCTGGGTGCTATGGGTATCATACACAATATTCTGTGAATAACTTGTCTGAATTTGTCGAGAGCTCCTGAAAAATGGAAAAATGGGAAATAAGGTGCCGGATATCAAAGAAACTGTGAGGAAAGCCCCGTTTTCTGCCTCCCTAAAGGCATTTTTTGAAAGACTGCATAATCCTGCCCGGCCGGGAGAACCTACCTCAAAAGGGAGGTTTTTATTGTGGAATATTTCAATGCGTTTCTCTGCGGCGGCATTCTCTGCGCCATTGGCCAGATTTTGATTGACAAAACGCAGCTTACCCCGGCCCGCATTTTAACGGGTTACGTAGTGGCGGGGGTTATTCTCAGCGCAGCGGGGCTGTATGAGCCGCTTGCCCAATGGGGCGGCGCAGGGGCGACGGTGCCCTTGACGGGTTTCGGACACTTGCTGGCGAAAGGTGTGCGGAAGGCCGTGGACATGGACGGATGGCTGGGCGTTCTGACGGGCGGTTTGACTGCGGCGGCAGGCGGCGTTGCGGCGGCAGTATTTTTTGCCGCGGTTGCAGCGGCTTTATTTAAACCGGACAGCAAACGGTAAGCCTTTGAGAGCGGCCTCCGCCGCTCCGGCAGGCGGCCGGAACCTGTATTCTATAGAACGCAGCTGTCAGATAATCAGGGAATTTGCTGCCTGTTGGGGCAGGTTTTCGCGGGTATATACTGCCGCATGACAGGAAAATTTAATAAAAAGCGGCGGCAAAATCCCGCTGAGGTTCTGACCGGCGGTTGTGGATGCAGGCGCTTATAAAACTGTCATAATTTTGTTACACCTTTTTGGGAGAAAATCTGTTATACTAAGTTTACAGATTTTTCGACAGAAAGGACGCTGACAAATGCGCCGTATATTGAGTATCATGCTGATTCTGCTGTTGTTGTCCGCCTGTGGGGCTCCCGCTCCCGCCGGGGAGCCTCCGGCGGAGCCGAAAGCTCCGGAGACGCCGGCGGAACCGGCTCCACCGCCGGAGCCTGAACCGGTGCCCTATGAGATTGGAGATCCCACTGTGGAGCGGGAGGGCTATGTCCCCTGGAACGGGCGTGTGGAGCATCTGTTTTTCCATCCCGTGATTGCGTATCCGGAGCTGGCCTTTGACGGTGATTCCCAGGCCAACGGGCTGGATGATTTTATGGTCACGGTGAATGAATATAACAAGATACTTCAGAGCGTCTATGACAAGGGTTATGTTCTGGTGGACATCAACAGCGTCTGGAGTGAGTATAATGACAACGGCATCCAGAGAATGAAGGTAAATACGCTCTATCTTCCAGAGGGCAAAAAACCATTGGTTCTCAGCTTTGACGATACAAATTACTATCCCTACATGCTGGAAAATGGGCTGACATATAAGCTGATTATCGGCGATGATCTTAAGATTGCCTCCTGGGGCAAAGACCCCCAGGGGAACGAGGTGGTCAGCAGGGACCTGGACGCCATTCCGATTTTGGATAAGTTTGTGGAAGAACACCCGGATTTTTCTCCCTTTGGGGCCAAGGGCTGCCTGAGCCTGACGGGCTATGAGGGTATTTTGGGCTACCGCACCCAAACAGACACCAAGGAGTGGGACGATGCCAAGGAGGCTAACCGCCAAAAAGAGCGGGAGGCGGTGAAGCCGATTATTGAGGAGCTCCGCCGTACCGGATGGACATTCGGCAGCCACACCTGGGGGCATATCCGCCTGGGCAGCGGCAACATGACAAAAATTGAGGCGGACACCCAGCGGTGGCTGGACGAGGTGGGCAGTCTGGTAGGAGAGACGGCGATCTTGTTTTATCCGCACGGAGAACGGCCCGACGGAAACGACTGGACCAACACCGGCCCGGCTTTTCAATATTTGCAGGAAAAGGGATTCCGGGTGTTCTGCTCTGTGGGAATCGAGAGCTTCAGCGCCATCAAAGGGGATATCTGCGCCGTAATCTGCGACCGTCTCCACCCCGACGGCACCACTCTTCGTCACTCCCGGGACCGCTACCTGCAATTTTATGACGCAAAAGACATTATGGATATTGACGTTCGTCCCCAGCGGGAAATTAGCTGGGAGAAGGATTAAGAAAGGGGAAATTTTCCATGACAAGAGAGGGACTGAAGGCCGCAGCGGTTGCTATGATGGACAGAGCTTATATTCCCTATTCTCATTTTCCCGTGGGCGCGGCGCTGGAGTGTTCTGATGGGACGGTGTTTACCGGCTGCAATATTGAAAACGCCGCCTATTCTCCTACGCTTTGCGCAGAGCGGGTGGCGGTGGGAAAAGCCGTCAGTGAGGGTCATCGGGACTTTGTCCGCATCGTTGTGGCGGGCCGGTGCGAGGATTACTGCGTTCCCTGCGCAGTCTGCCGCCAGGTGCTCTATGAGTTCGCCCCTGACATGGAGGTCATCAGCCTCAATGGTCAGGGCGAAGAATTGGCGCGGCCTCTTCGGGAACTGCTGCCGTATGGCTTTGGCCCGGAGTACCTGCTGAAGGACAAATAGTAAAGGAAAGCACGAACCGCCTGGATAAACTGCATAGCTGATGTCCCCCTGATATAGAAAAACAGGCTATATCAGGGGGATATTCATTGACGGGCCAGAGATGCTTCGGTTCTTGACAACCGGGAAGCGTTTTTTTACAATAAGGTTGGATTGTCAGCTTCTCTCGGAAGCCTGTTTTAAAATTGGCACTATACACAATGATGAGAGGATTTTCGTCAATGAAAGCGAATTTGTGCATGTATTTTACCGCGCGGCGGGAAAATTTAAAGCAATATGGCGAAAATAGATTCAGGATTCGGGCATGCCCGCAGTTGTAAAACAGACTCTGGGTGTGAAACGGCAAATCGAGCAGATGGAGGTTTTGATATGAAGCGTTCAGCAGGTATTCTCTTGCCCATTTTCTCCCTTCCGTCGGACTATGGAATTGGCTCTTTGGGAGCCGAAGCACGGGCGTTTGCCAATTTTCTTCAGGATGCCGGGCAGTCCTGGTGGCAGATACTTCCTGTAGGACCCGCCGGGGCCGGGGATTCCCCTTACGCCAGTGAGTCTACCTTTGCAGGAAATCCTCTGTTTATTGATTTGGACATATTGGCCAGGGACGGCCTGCTGACGGAGGAGGAGCTGGACTCCGCCCGGGTTCCGGCAGGGGACAAGGTGGATTATGCCGCGCTGAAGCAGAACCGGGAGCCTCTGCTTCGAAAAGCCTTCTCACGGGTCAGCGGTGAAACGGCGGAAGCTGCCAGAGCCTTTGCGGAGCAGCGCCCCTGGGTGAAGGAATACGCTCTGTACCGTGCCGCCAAGCGGCGTTTTGGAGACATTGCCTGGTTTGACTGGCCGGACAAGGGGCTTCGCCGCCACGAGCCTTGGGCTGTGGAGCATTGGCGGGTGGAGCTGGCCGAAGAGGTGGCTTTTCACACCTGCGTTCAGCATTGGTTCTTCACCCAGTGGGCGGCGCTGAAGGCGTATGTCAATGATCTGGGCCTTGGTCTTATCGGTGATCTGCCCATTTATGTTTCCCTGGATTCCGCCGACGTCTGGAGTGAGCGGAAGGAGTTCCTTCTGGATGAGGAAGGGCGTCCGTCCAAAGTTGCAGGCGTGCCGCCGGACTATTTTTCTGAAGACGGCCAGCTTTGGGGCAATCCGCTTTATGATTGGGCCGCTATGAAGACGAATGGCTTTGGATGGTGGATTCGCCGGGTGGAGGGTGCATCCAGCCTCTTTGACGTGATTCGCCTGGACCATTTCCGGGGCCTGGAGAGCTATTGGGCGGTTCCGTCAGGGGCAAAGACCGCCCGGGAGGGAGCCTGGGAAAGAGGGCCGGGCATGGATCTGCTGGGTGTTTTGACGTCCTGGTTCCACGATACCGCTTATATCGCTGAGGATTTGGGGATATTGACGGACGGCGTTCACCAGCTGCGGGAGGCTTCCGGCCTGCCGGGGATGAAGGTGCTGGAGTTTGCCTTTTCAGGGCCGGACAATGCTTATCTTCCTCATAATTATACGCCCCATTGCGTCTGCTACACCGGCACCCACGACAACGACACCGCCGCCGGCTGGTATGCGTCTGCATCAAAGCAAGAGCGGGCTTTTGCTGAAAAATACTTGGGTATCTCAGGGGCAGAGGCGGTGCGTCTGGCCCTGCTCCGGGCGGGACAGGGGAGCGTGGCGGAACTGTTTATAGCCCAGATGCAGGATTACCTGGGGCTTGGCAGCGAGAGCAGAATCAATGTTCCCGGTGTGGGCCAGGGCAACTGGCGCTGGCGGCTTCTGCCCGGCCAGACGGCGGCGGAATTGGCGGAAGAGATTCGTTCCTTGACCGCCCTGTATGGGAGATGCCCATGGAGGCCGGAGATAGAGCGGAATAAAAGCACAAAAAATGACTGATGCTTTCGTGCAAAACGCTGAAAATTTTCGTAAAATTTGCATTTGTGGAAACTGCCGCTATCCCTTTGCAAGCCCTCACATATATAATGAAATCGTCACATAAGATGGAGCGTCCGGCAGGGCCGGCTCTCGCGTGCTGCCGGAAATGCCGGTATGCGGAAGATGCGGCCTGTGAAGCGGCGCGGAAGTGAGGAGATCATCATGGATATTTTTTCCCTGTTTACTCTCTGCGGCGGTTTAGCGTTCTTCCTCTATGGCATGACTACGATGTCCAAGAGTCTGGAGAAAATGGCCGGCGGCCGTTTGGAGCGGCTCTTGAAGCGCATGACTTCCAACCCCATGAAGGGACTGCTGCTGGGGGCGGGCATTACCATCGCCATCCAGTCCTCTTCGGCGGTAACGGTGATGCTGGTGGGTCTGGTGAACTCCGGCGTCATGGAGCTGGGGCAGACCATCGGCGTTATTATGGGCTCAAATGTGGGCACTACGCTGACAGCCTGGATTCTGTCCCTTACCGGCATTGAGAGTGAGAGCGTGCTGCTGAACCTCCTGAAGCCGGAGAACTTCTCACCGCTGTTTGCCTTGGCGGGGATTCTGCTTATTATGGGCTCCAAGCGCCAGCGGCGGCGGGATGTGGGACGTATTCTGATTGGTTTCGCTATTTTAATGTATGGCATGGAGCTGATGAAGCAGTCAGTCAGTCCGCTGGCGGAGCTGCCGGGGTTTTCCGACCTGCTGACGGCCTTTAATAATCCCCTGCTGGGTGTGCTGGTGGGTGCGGTATTTACCGGAGTGATTCAGTCTTCCGCCGCTTCCGTGGGTATTTTACAGGCCTTGGCGCTCACTGGTTCCATCACCTATGGCATGGCCATTCCCATTATCATGGGTCAGAACATCGGCACCTGTGTCACGGCGCTGATTTCCTCCATCGGTGTTTCCAGGAGTGCCAAGCGGGTGTCTATCATCCATGTGACTTTTAATGTAATCGGCGCGGCGGTTGGGCTCATTGCCTTCTGCGGAGGGGATCTTCTTTTCCACTTTTCCTTTATGGATGCCGCCGTAGGGGCGGTGGGCGTTGCCCTGTGCCACACAATCTTCAATGTCTGCACCACTGCGCTGCTGCTGCCCTTCTCCCGCCAGCTGGAATGGCTGGCGCGGGCGGCTGTCAAGGAAGAGGACAAGACTCCGCGGTTTGCGTTTTTGGACCCTTTGCTGCTTCGGACCCCTGGCGCGGCGGTCAGCGAGTGTGCCGCGATGACCAATGAAATGGGAGAGCTGGCCCGGAGGAGTCTGTTGTCCTCTTTAGGTCAGCTGTCCGGATATAATGGGGATGTAGAGGCCGAGCTCTTGGAGAACGAGGATAAGCTGGACATTTATGAGGACCGGCTCAGCGGCTATCTGGTGCAGATTTCTCAGCATGGTCTCTCGATGGAGGATATCCACACCGTTTCCCGTCTGCTCCATGCTGTCGGGGATTTCGAGCGCATTGGCGACCATGCCCTGAATATTCAGGAGTCCGCCCGGGAGCTTCATGAGAAGGGGCTCAGCTTTTCCGGTGCGGCGGAGGCGGAGCTTCAGGTGCTTCGGAAGGCTCTGGAGGATATTTTGACTGCTTCGGTGGACTGTTTCCAGGCAGATGACCCTGTGTCTGCCAAGATGGTAGAACCCTTGGAAGAGACCATTGACCGGCTTACCGCTGAGATTCGGGACCGGCATATCCGGAGGCTCCAAAACGGCGAGTGTACTGTCCAGCTGGGCTTTATTCTCAGCGATCTGCTGACAAATCTGGAGCGGGTATCCGACCACTGCTCCAACATTGCTGTCTGTGTGATTGAGGAGCGGGAGAACCAGGGAGAGCAGCGTCACGCCTACCTCCATGATTTCAAAGCTGCGGGAGAGTTTGCGGAGAATTTGGACAAGGATTTGGAGAAGTACAGGCTGCCGTGAGAGACGGGGGATAGGAATGGAAACGGTTACGGACTATCAGGAAATAGAGCGGTATTTGCGGGACCCGGAGGGGGAAAGAGACCGCTTTTGGATGGGACCTGGGGTATACTGGTTTGATTGGCGGGAGTATGACGAGGACATTGTTCGCTGTATCAGCGAGAGTTTGCCGGAGGGCGCTCAGTTCCGATTTGAGGTGCGTGCCAGTGCGCTTCCAAGAGGCGTGGACATTCTGCTGGAACAGAGCGGCGTCCTTAGCCCCATTCCGTATAAGCCGGACAGGATGGATCGGGATACCACGTTGAAGGCGGTTCAGGCTCTGATTGCCCCGGACTGGCAGCTAAGGTGCTTTGCGCCCTCCCTGAGGAGTGACACCTTGGGCTTCTGCCTTCTTTCCGGGGAGGAATGGCGAAGCTTGGAGGAGGCTTTTGGGACGGAAGTGGTGGCCCGGCAGTTTCGGCCGGTGGGACCGGAGAGCTGTATGTTTGGCCTATGCGAATAGTACCGGAAGGCTACAGCCTCTGTAGAAAAAGCGGCAGGCCCGCCGGAGCGTTTGAAACGCTCCGGCGGGCCTGATTTCTTTGCCTCACAGATAATTCAGCGGGTTTCGGGCTACGCCGTTGTAACGAACTTCAAAATGACAGTGGTTGCCGGTGGAATTTCCGGTGGAGCCTGCCCGGGCTACCTGCTGGCCCTTGTAAACCTTTTGGCCAACTTTAACCGTCAGGCTGCTGTTGTGGCCATAACGGGTCACATAACCATTGCCGTGGTCAATCTGAACCAGGTAGCCGTATCCGCCCATCCATCCGGCATAGGTGACAGTGCCGCCATCAGCGGCATAAATCGGAGTTCCTCTTGGAACAGCGATATCAATGCCTTTGTGGTTGGTAGAGCCGATACCGCCGGGGGAACGCCGCCCTCCGAAATAGGAAGAAATGCGTCCCGTGGTGGGCCAGCGGAAGGAGCCGGTGGGAAGCCATGTCGGACGGTCCTTGGTGCCCCGGAGACGGTATTCTGTGACAGGGTCCCGCAGAACAACACTGGACAGAACCGTTCTCTCCGTCTCTTCACCGTTGACGTAAGTGACGTTTGCCACTGTGTCCGCCGCGCCAAACTGCCCGGCGGAAGTAACCTTGTAGTCACCCTTATAGATATCGGGGCTGTCGGTATATTCTACGTCAAAAGCCACGCTGTCCACATAGCGCTCCTGCTGAACCACCGTCATGGTCAGATAGGGTACAGAAGCGGACATGGTGAGAATTTCGCCAATTTGGAGTTTATCAATGTTATAGCCTGGATTCAGGGCCTCCAGCTCTTTAGAGGTGAGACCGTGATCCTCAGCTATTTCGGACCAGGTGTCTCCCTTAGCAACCGTATAGGTGACTTCAGCAGTTTTGGTGCTGTAAAGAGTTTCTGCCAGATACCCCAGATTCATCAGGTCATCGGTGGCGACATATTCCTCTTTCACCTTTACATCCTCAGCGAAGGAGACGGAGATGGTGCCTTCATTGGTGGCGGAAATTTGAATCTGCTCCAGAAGCTGTTCCAGCGCACCCTTGTAAGGGGTAGCGCCAATGCGCTCGCCGTTGACATACAGACAGTAAGCGGATGTCACCATGCCGACTTCCTGGCTGAGCTCTTCCTCATAGGTCTTTTTGTCCACCAGATCCTGCCGGCGAAGAAGACCGGAAGAGTATTGAATCAGAGAATCGTCAATGGTAAAGGTTCGGCCCAGGGTTTGGGCAGTGACCTTTTCCAGCTCCGACCTGGCTTCTTCCGCTTCTGATTGACTGGCTAGGGAAGCCAGAACCTTACCGTCATAGGTGACAGTGACGCCGTTGGTGTAGGTGGAGAAGAACAGCAGCACAGCCGCCAGTACACAGCCGCCCGCCAAAAAAACCGCAGGATGAACGCGCCAGTGCTTTTTTTGGGCGCTTCGGGCGCTCTTCTGCCGGGAGGCACGGTTTTTCTGAAGGAGGGCCTCCTGAATCAGGCTTCCCCACATAGGCAGCAATCCCCAGAAAAACAGCATCAATTGAACGGGCAGCCGTTCAGACTCCGGGAAGCGGTGGGCTTTGTTTTCCCGGATAATGCGCCGCCAGCGACGGCGGAAATGAAGTTTCCGCTGGGCAAGCGTCTGACGGACGGCAGCTGGATTTTCGGGAGTTTCCTGACGTTCGCGCTGCCGGGACTGACGGGGAGCGGCACTCCGGCGTCCCCGGTTTTGAGCGGTCCGTCCTGTGCTCCGGCGGTTGGACGCACGCTGCTTGGCATGGCGCGCCGGTTCCCTGGGTTCCGGCTCCCAGTCCCGTATGGAGGGGGGCAGGTCCAAGCTTTGTTCCAGGTCCCGCCAGGGACTCCACCCCTGGGAAAACGTCTCGGTTTCTTGAAGCGCGGCTTCCGTTTTGCGAATGTCCTCTTGGGACTGTCCGGCGCTCTGCGGCCCGCTTTGGAGAGGGGGAGTTTGGACAGCCGATTTTTTAATGTCTTCGCTCATAGGTCTCCTCGTATACGGCCTGCGTTCTCCGATGCTCGGGAGAGAAAAGCAGGCGGGTCAAAAAGTTACAATTTGTTACTATTGATTATCATACCGCTTTTTTCTCCTGCCGTCAAGTCCTGGAAGGGGCAAAAAAACGAAAGATTTCGGAATACTTTCCGTTTTTTCGACGGGAAATGTCCGGCCGAATGAAATCAGTGTGCCATATCACGGCTGGAAAATGGTGACAGAACCGTAAATTTTTATGGGACGGGCCTGAAATTTGGATTGACCGGAGCGGGCAAAAGTGTATAATAGAGCCATAGAACCTCAGCAAAGATTTGTACATCTGGAGGAAGAGACATGTTTGAATTTCTGATCAAAAAGCTGAAAGCCCATCCCCGCAAAATCGTGTTTACTGAAGGCACCGATCCCCGCATTCTGGAAGCCGCCGCCCGGCTGCTGTCCGCTACCTTCCTGATGCCCGTGCTGGTGGGCAACCGGGAAGAGATTCTGACTGCCGCCGAGGAAGTTGGGTTTAATGTTAAGGGCGCGGAGATTTTGGATCCCGAGACATTTGAGGATATGGATAAGATGGTGGCCGAGATGGTGGCGCTCCGCAAGGGCAAGATGACCGAGGAGCAGTGCCGCGTTGCGTTGAAGCAGGGCAACTACTTCGGAACCATGCTGGTGAAGATGGGCTATGCCGACGCTCTGCTGGGCGGCGCTACCTATTCAACCGCCGACACGGTCCGCCCTGCCCTTCAGCTGATCAAGACGAAGCCCGGCTGCAAGATTGTGTCCAGCTGCTTTATCTTGGTGCGTCCCTCCGCCACCGGCGACCCCGACGTCTTTGCCATGGCAGACTGCGCCATTAATATCAAGCCTTCCGAGGATGAGCTGGTGGAGATTGCCACGGAGACGGTGGCAACTGCCCGGACTTTCGGCATTGACCCCAAGGTGGCGTTCCTGAGCTACTCCACCCATGGCTCCGGCGCTGGTGAGGATGTGGATAAGATGCGGGGCGCCTGCGAGAAGGCGAAGTTCTCGCTGCCGGGTGTCGTCGTTGATGGCGAGCTCCAGTTTGACGCCGCCGTGTCTCCCCGGGTGATGAAGACCAAGTGCCCCGACTCCCCCGTCCACGGCCAGGCCAACACCTTCATCTTCCCGGACATCAACGCGGGCAACATCGGCTATAAGATCTGCCAGCGCATGGGCTCTTTTGACGCTTACGGCCCCATTCTTCAGGGCCTCAACGCCCCGATCAACGATCTCTCCCGGGGCTGCAATGCCCAGGAGGTTTATTCTATGGCCATCATTACCGCCGGTTTGTGCGAGGACTGAGCTGAACCTGCGGAATACTGCGGATATAAAACGGCGGAGCGGCTGAAAAGCCGCTCCGCTTTTATTCCCTGGCCCAGAACTGCCGGACCCGCTCAATTTCCCGGCGCCCATCGAAATAGCCTTCCTGCCACAGCGCCCTGAGAATCGTCAGGTCCTTTTCCGTTCGGGAGCATCCGAGCGTGTCCTTCGGGGCGATGACCAGAACCTTTCCCTGCTGTTCCAGGGCGAACAGCTCCTCCCGGCAGGCGTTATAGCGCTCTGAACGGGTTTGCATAGTCTCCTGAAAATGGGGGTGCTTTTTAAAAGCCCTAGCAATAATTTGGTCAGAGCGGCCGGGCCTTTTGCGGTATGTCCGCTCCCGGGTCAGCACTACCACAAGCCGGTCATAGCCCTGGTCCAGGGCATGCCGCCAGGGGATGGCATCGGCACAGCCGCCGTCCAAGTAAGGCTGACCGTCTATCCGAATAACGGGAAACATCAGCGGAATGGCACAGGTGGCCTCCAAAAGCAGGTTGGGAGAGTCCCGCCGGGGAACGGGAAGGTATTCCGCCTGTCCGGTGCACAGGTTGGTGACTACGGCCTCTGCCCGGCCGGGGTAACGTTCGAAGGTGTCGTAATCAAAGGGTATCAGTTCGTTGGGAATGGTTTCATAGGCGAACTGAAGCCCAAAATAGGAGCGGTTTTTCCGGTCTGCCAGATTTCGCCAGCCCATATAGCGTTTGTCACCGGCAAACCGGCAGATGAGCTGAAGGTTTCGGCGGCTCTGCCGGGAGAGGTAGCTGACGCCATAGGCAATGCCGGCAGAGACGCCCAGAGTGTAATCCGGGAGAGGAAGCTCTCCGTCCAAAAAGGCGTCGCATACGCCGGAGGAATAGATGGTCCGCAGGGCTCCGCCCTCCAGGACCAGTGCGGTTTTCATGGAATCACCTCAAAAAATACATTAACGATACAGAAATTTTTTCAGTTTCCAGTGCCAGAGGCTCGTCAGGCGAGCCAGCGTGGAATCTGTCAGAAGGAACAGCACGTTTCCTGCCGCCAGCAACGCCGCATGAAAATACCAGGCAGCCTCCAACAGGTCTTCCGTCAGACCCATAAGCCTTAAAACCAGGCCATAGAGCAGAAGAGCGGTGGTGGTGCACACTGCCAGCCGGGCCAGGACCCGCAGAGGCCGAACGGGGAGCGCGGCAATTTTTGGCCGAAGGAGGGGATACCAGCCAAAAAACAGATAGACAAGAGAAGTTTCCCGGTTCGGGACCAGCAGCAGAGACAGAATGGATACGGCGGCGTAGACTAGCCCGGCGAACTTGGGCCCCAGCTCCTCCAGTACAGGCAGGAGAAGCGCCATGGCCAGAATGGGGGCGCAGAGCACTGCGGCGGGGATGACGCTTCCAAGGCATAGAAACATTACCGCCAAGGCAGTAAGCACACCGCAGAGGGCAGTGGAGCGGCTTTTCATGAAATATCTTTATGGCAGAGCTTGTAATAGCTCCACTGCCTCCATTTGGCAATGTCGGCCGACAGTTCCGGGGTGGGCTCCGTAAACGCGCTGCCGTCTATGGAGACATAGTCACTTTTTTGCACGACAGGGACTTCGCGGCGCAGCTGATTCAGGAAATCGAACCAGGGGCTTTCCCCTTCGCGGCCTGTCAGTTCCACCAGGATGGCTCCCAGATAGCAGGCGCTGATGACGCCGTCTTCCGGGAGCTCCAGCGAAGCGGCGGTGCTCTGCCAGTCCAGGGCCTGAGCTGCGGCGTCGTTGGCCCAGATTACATAGGGCGTTTCAAAAGAACGCAGGGACATCTGGCCGTTGTCTGCCGGGCCGATGTCCAGTCCCAGCTCCCGATAAGCCAATTGGTTGTCGCCCAAATAGGGGAGGTGGTCCCCAAAGAAGACCAGCACTACAGGCTCATCCTGTGCAGAGAAGAACCGGTGCAGCCGGCCCAGCATGGCGTCTGCATCTCTGGCCCCCTCCACATAGACCTTCAGCATGGTTTCGGCCTGCTCCGATAAAGAAACACTGGCCTGCAGCGGCGGGAAGTCGTAATCCGGACCGTATTTTTCAGGCACATAGGACATGTGATTTTGAATGGTGGTGGTGTAGTTGAACAGCGTTTTGCCTGCGCTGACTGCTTCCAGGAATTTTGCTTCGATCAGCTCCGCCGCATAATCGTCCGCCACCCAGCCTCCGCTGCCCTTGTAGCGAATGTCCTGCATTTCGTCTTTAAAAATGGTTTCCTCCGCCCCAAACCAGCGGTAAACATTTTCCCGGTTATAGAACCAGTCGTCGCCGGGATGGAAGAAAGAAGTGTGGCAGCCGTCCTCCCGGAAAAGACGGTGCAGGCTGTCCAAGTTTCGGTTTACCACCCGCATGGCGGAGGTAGTGGTGGTGGAGAGGGCGTTGCTCTGCATTCCGGTCAGGACGTCGAACTCCGTGTTGGCGGTGCCTCCGGCAAAGCCGGGCACCACAATGTGACCGGAGAGGCAGTGCTCATCCTGGCGAAGGGCGTGGAGATTGGGCAGGGGATCGTCCTTTGTATCATAGGTGAAAACATCCTCGTCCGTAATGTCGGAGAAGGCCTCGTCCATGACCATGACGACATGGACGTCCGGCGGGGTGGCGGGCTGGCCGCCCTGCTCCCAGCCTTCGGCGGCGGAACGGCTGTACCCCTCCGGGCGGTCAATGGTGTAAGTGGTAAATTGGCAGCAGAAATTGTATGGAAATCCGGTTTCATTGAACACCGTGGAGAGCCGGTAGGGATTGGATACGGAAATTCCTTTGGTGATAAAGTCGCTCAGGGGATTGTTGGAACGGTAGGCGGTGACGATCAGAAGCGCCAGAATGCCAATGCTGGCGGCGGCGCCCAAAAGCCGTCCCGGCCAGCCGTGGAGACGGGGCGCGGGAAAGGGCTGGTGCTTGAAAACAAGGCCCAGCACCGCAAAAATCAATGTTGCTGCGGCGACGGCGGCAATAGTCTTGACGGGGTAATTGATGCTGTAGGTGGAAGCGGCGTTGGCGGCTTCTTTTAAGAGGGCGAAATCCCGGGGAAACAGAGGCTCGTCCCGGACCTCGATTTTAATCCGGTTGACAATGGAGAGACCGCAGACAATCAGGTTTGTCAGCGCGGCGCCATAGAGTACGTTGGAAAACAGGCAGGCGAAAAACAGCAGCAGAAGCCCTACGGGCAAGGAGTTCATAATAATGGTGACTGGCATTCGGAGGAGGCAGGGCACCACTACGGTCCGGAAGGAATTTGGCTGGCACCACAGAGCCAGCAGAGTGATAAACCCTGTCAGCAGCACCGCTGCCAGCAAAGACAGCGGAAGAGAGAGATAAATCTTCTTAGGAAAGTGAGGCTTTATGGACGGTTTCATAAATGCTTACTCCTTAAAATGCTCGTGGTTGAAAATGTGATCCTGACAGAAGCAGTGATATCCGGCGCAGCGGGAGCAGTAGCGGAATTCCATGTCCGGATATTCCGTGTCGGTCCGGCCGCAGACGGAACACTTATGGCGATACCCCTGCTGGGCTTCTTTCTTCCGCTGCTGACGGACAGCGCTTTTAAACTGGATGGTCTGGCGGGAATTCCGGTGCCTGGCAAAATTCCGCCGCCGGCTGAGCTGGTCTGCAATTTCGCACCAAAAGAAGACCAGAAAATTCAGCAGTGCCACCACCGGAAGCAGGGCATTGAGAAAACTGCCCCGGAACAGGGCTCCGATTACGTCCACAGCAAAGAGAGCCACATCTGCCAGGGCCAGCCATTTGGCTTTCACAGGGATGATGTACAGCAGCATCAGCTGAGCGTCGGGATACAGCGCCGCAAAGGCCAGGAACATGGACATGCTCACATAGTAGGTTCCCAGTATCATGCTGAAGCCGAAGGCGTAATGGCTGACAATGCCGGTGACAATGGTAAGAATGACGCCGGAGACATAGTAGAGATTAAATTTGGGCGTGCCCCATTCCCTCTCCAGCATAGTACCGATGAACCAGGTGAAGTAAAGGGACAGGATCAGGCTGAAGGGTTCCAGCGTCTGGGGAACAAAAATAAAGCTCACAAGCCGCCAGAGCTGTCCCCGGAGAACATAGCCCCACTCGAACCCCAGAAATTGGAGGGCCTGACCGTTGGTCATGCGCAGCAGAAAGAACATGACGGCATTTCCAATGATAATGTAAAGCATCAGATTAGCTATGCCGAAGTTTGGATGCCGGAGCGCAAAGCGTTCCATAGCGCTGTTCAGTTTTCTCAAAGGAATTCCCTCCTAAAATGTGTCTGAAATGCGGAAGCCGCGGCAAGCATTGCGCCGCAGATGCAAAGAACGGCTGGAATATACATGGAATGAGTAAAATGACTATTTGCGGCTATTATACCCCGTTCGCCGGAAAAAGTCACCAACATTTTTTGAACATTGCCGCCAGAGGCAAAAAAATGCGGCGAAAAAACGTGAATGAACTCTTGACAAACGGACGGGACATGTTAGAATAGGCATACAAGTTTATATCCTTATCAAGAGTGGCGGAGGGAACGGCCCAATGAAGCCACGGCAACCTGCATGGAAAGGTGCCAAATCCGGCGGAAACGACAGATGAGGAGCGAGGATTACTTCCCGCGTGTTTCACTGCCGAAACACGCGGTTTCTCTTTGCTGTTCAACTGGCAAAATCACCCTGGCGCGCGGGGAGAGAAAGCGCGCGGCTTCCTTAGCCGCTGCTTGGCAAAGGGCGGAAGACTGCCTGCCAGGCAGAGCATGAAAAGCAAAAAGGAGTATGTTATGGCCAGATATTATCTTTTCACCTCTGAATCTGTGACCGAGGGACATCCTGACAAAATCTGCGATCAAATATCTGACGCGGTGCTGGATGCCATCATGGCCCAAGACCCCCAGGGCCGGGTCGCCTGCGAGACCACAGCCTGCACCGGTCTGATCCACGTTATGGGTGAGATTACCACAAGCTGCTATGTGGACATTGACAAGATTGCCCGGGAGGTTGTCCGGGAGATCGGCTATGACCGGGGAAAATACGGCTTTGACTGTGATACCTGCGGCGTGATTACCTCCATTGATGAGCAGTCCGCCGACATCGCCCTGGGCGTGGACAAATCTCTGGAAAACAAAAACAACGAGGAAGCCGAGCTGAACCACGGCGCGGGCGATCAGGGTATGATGTTCGGCTACGCCTGCGATGAGACGCCGGAGCTGATGCCCCTGCCGTTGTCTCTGGCCCAAAAGCTCTGCCTCCAGATGACAAAGGTCCGCAAGAGCGGCCTGGTCTCCTACATGCGCCCTGACGGGAAGAGTCAGGTCACCGTGGAATATGACGAGAATAACAACCCTGTCCGTATCGACACTGTGGTTATCTCCACCCAGCACAACCCCGACGTCACCTTGGACCAGATCCGCCGGGATATGATCAATCTGGTGGCGAAGGAGGTCCTCCCTGCCGACATGCTGGACGAGAACACCAAATATTATGTGAATCCCACTGGCCGCTTTGTCAAGGGCGGTCCTGCCGCCGACGCGGGGCTGACTGGCCGGAAGATTATTGTGGATACATACGGCGGAAGTGCCCCCCACGGAGGAGGCTGCTTCTCCGGCAAGGACCCCACTAAAGTGGACCGCTCCGCCGCCTACGCTGCCCGCTGGGTTGCCAAGAACATCGTGGCGGCGGGCTTGGCCCGGCGCTGCCAGATCGAGCTGGCCTATGCCATCGGCGTTGCCAAGCCTGTCAGCATTATGGTGGAGACCTTCGGTACCGGAACCGTCAGCGACGCCAAGCTGGAGGAGGCTGTGAGCAAAGTCTTCGACCTCCGCCCCACCGCCATCATCCGGGACCTGGACCTGCGCAAGCCCATTTACCGCAAGCTGGCCGCATACGGCCACATGGGCCGGGAGGATCTGGGCGTGGCCTGGGAGAAAACCGACCGGGTGGACGCTCTGAAGGCCGCTGTAAAGGAGTAAAACCATACAAATCCGAAAGGCGCGCCCTATTTCAGGGCGCGCCTTTTTTAAAGGGGGGACGATGATGAACGGGAATTGGGGCCGAAATATTCTCTGGGGAATGCTTTTGTGCGCGGCGTTCGCAGGCCTGCTGCTTGTGCCGGGACTGGCCTTGACGCTGGCGATGGGCTATGGGATTTATCTGGGCGTGCGGGCCTTAAAGCGGAGGGTTACGCTTCCCCCCGGACTGAACAAGTTCTTCAAGGGCCTGGGAATCTGCCTGGCAGCAGGGCTTGCTATTGCCGCGCCGGGGGCGGCCATTTTGATCGCGCTGTGCGGCGGAACAGTTCACGGCGTGCGGGTTCTGCTGAGGAAGCGAAACGCCTCTCCTCAATCCGCCCCCTCCGGGGAACCTGCCTGGAGAGCCGAAGAGCCGGAAGCCGCCAGCAGCCCGGAGAACTTTGGGGAGCCGGGAGACAGTCCGGGTGCTCCGGAGCCTTCCTCCCCCGCCGGGACCGCCGTTTCCCCGCCGGTGAAGTCCACGAAGGGCCGGGACATCCTTAAGGGCCTGCTGATCTGCCTGGCGGCGGCAGGGGGGCTGTTGCTGGTGAAGCTGGTGCTGATCTCCCTGGTGGTGGCGGCGGGCTTCGTCCTGCTTTTCTCCTCCTGCACCGACCATGGCTATCCCCACAGCCGCCGGGAGGTGCTGGCTTACGTCCGGGAGGAGTTCCCCGGCGAGGAGGTGGTGATCTCCCGGGACTACAGAACCCCCGAATATGAGGATGGCCGGGAGACGAAAAACCGGGTTTGGGACTGCCATTTCGAGGATCTGCCAGAGATGCCCTTCACCATCGGCAGCTACTATTGGAACGGCGGGCCGGTGCCCGTCTGGGGCTACAGCCTGTCCGACACTGCCGGGAGCGCCGCCCGGGACTACTACCTGGAGAAGTACCTGGAGGGCAGGGGCTCCCTGGATATCTGGGAGACGGGGACGTACCGCTTTGAGATGGAATTTACCTCCATGGAGGATGTCCGCCGGGCGGTGGACCAGCTGGAGGATTACACCGGCTGGTATGCCCTCCAGCCCCACGCCGGCACGCCGCCCAACGCCTATGGGACCTTGACGGGGCTCCGCCTGCCGGCAGAGGCGCTGAATTGGGACAGCACCATCTTCGGCGACGAGGACGCGGGTCTGGAAGAACGCTGCGGGAACATCCTCAAGAGCTACTATGCCTTCTACAACCTCCCAAGCCCTGATTTTTCGGAGGAGGAGGTCCGGACCTACGCCCGAGAAACCTGGGAGTGGGACGGCTTTGTCCCTATGGACTGGGAAACCGGGGAATGGATGAGCCGGAAAGACTTCCAGGATGTCCGGCTGGAGCGGAACCGCGTCAGCTTCGGCGGGCTGTATACCGTCCTGGAGCGGGTAGGGGCCGTGCCGGAGGGCACGCCGGAGCATTGGGCCGTCACCGGGGCGGATGGCTGCCGCTACGAGTTTTCCTATGACTTTCAGACCCCAGAGGGCGGAGAGATTTACTGGTATTATTTAAAGGACGGCGAACGGATGCCCGTAGGGATGAACGAGCCAAATGCCCCGGTGCTCCGCTGGGAGGGGGATGAGATTTGGGCTCTGTTGATCCCCCGGGAGCCGGAGGAGGAGCCGCCGGAAGCGCCTCCCCTGGAGCTGAAGTCTGTCCCGGCAGCGTAGACAAAACCGAAAGAGGCGGCGGCTGTCCGGCCACCGCTTTCCGTCTGAAAAAAGATGCCCTGAGGATTTGTGGCCCCTTAAGGGCTAAGGGGTGTTCGAAAAAGGTCAACTTTTAAACAGCGCCCCGTTCTGCCCAAAAATATCCGGGCAGACGGGGCGCCGTTATAAAGGCAGCAGAAGAAAGGCTTTCTTACTCAAGAGAGACGTTCGCGTTTGCTTCGATTGCAGCGGGGCATCTCGTGCAAGCGGGGGAAATTCAAGTTGGATGGGTTTATGACGGCAGTCTGGATAAGAATACCGTTTGTTGGCGGGAACATCTCACGGGAAAAGAATTTTATAAACAATACGGAAGGAAAGTTCCAGCGGCAGATGACCACACGGCAGATGATTTCATATATTGCGGAACGCTGACCGTTATAGCGCCATGGAGAAATACACCATATCAATCAGCTGCTGTCCCGCCTCATAGATCGGGTGGTCATAGTTGTCAATGAAAAAATTTTTCACCCGATGACTTTCCTGAAAGCCGCAGGCCTTGTAAAAAGGCATGGTCAGGGGACTGTCTCCGGTGCCGGCCAAGAGACGGTTTCCCTGGTTCCGGTACTGCTGAATAATGTGCCTGACCATAGCCTGCCCGTACCCTTGACGCTGGCTTTCGGGAGCAGTGGCGAGGTTTTTGATTTCAAAAGTACCGGCTTCCTCTTCCGTTACGACGCAGACCGTGCGGAGTGAGCCGCTGTCGCGGAGGATATAGAGCGTGCCCCGGTCTAAATAGCGGTTAATCATGTCTTCCTGCTCATCCCCTAAGAGAAGCAGGGGGAGAAAGGCCCGCTTATTCTCTAAAACTGTTTGAATTTCCATGGAAGATTATTCCTTCGTCCTTTTATAAAAAATGGGGAAACTTATGGGCGGAGGTGAGCAGAATGTATGGCACGGAATACCTCAGCCTGGAGGATATGCTGGATCAGGACCCCTCGGCCTATGAATTTTTTCAAACGCTGTCTCCCGAGGTAAAGGCGTTTTTGGAGAGAGATGAAAGCATAACATCCTTTGCGCGCTTACAGTCAAAGACAGCGCAGATGCGCCGGGCCGGGCTGATGGAATAAAAAAGAAGGACCGCCTGGATAATCTTTTCCAGGCGGCCTTGTCATTGCTGGGATCAGCCCGCGTAAGAACGGCCCGCGCCGCTCTTTTTCAGCTTGAACTTCCGGGTTTCATCCTCCAGCTTGTGAACTTCCTCGAAGAGTTCCGAGCTGACGGCGGCGGATTCCTCGCTGCTGGCGGAGTTGGTTTGAACTACGGCGGAAATCTGGCCAATGCCCTCGGTAACCTGGGCGATAGATGCTGCCTCGCCTTGTACCGCCTCGGCAATGGTGCCGATGGTGCTGTTGGACTGCATCACCAATTCCAGCGTCTTTTTCAGAGAATCGGAAACCTGGCCCACGATATGGCTGCCCTGTTCCGTGGCCTTGACGGAGTTGTCAATCAGATCCTTAGTGGCCTTGGCGGCTTCGTCAGATCGCGTGGCAAGGCTGCGAACCTCATCGGCGACCACGGCAAAACCCTTGCCGGCGCTGCCGGCCCGGGCGGCTTCCACAGCGGCGTTAAGCGCCAAAATGTTGGTTTGGAAAGCGATATCCTCAATCGTAGCGATGATGCGGCCAATCTGCTGGGAGGAATTGGTGATGTCGGTCATGGCGGCCACCATCTGTTCCATCTGCTGGCTGCTGAGCGTTACCTGTTCGCCGGTGAGGCGGGCATTTTCCTGCGCAATGGAAGCGGACTGGACATTCTGCTCCGCACCCTTGGAAAGATCATCTAATGTGGCATAGAGCTCCTGAACGGCGCTGGCTTGTTCCGTAGCGCCCTGGGCCAGGGACTGAGAGCTGCTGGAGAGCTGACTGGCATTGCTGGAGACACGGCCCTGGGTTTGAATGATAGAGCCCAGAGTGTCAGAGAGAGTGGCGGTAAAGCTTTCGAGAGATGCCTCCATAGATTGAAAATCGCCGATGTACGGGGTTGCGGTGGACACATCAAAGTTGCCCTGAGAGAGCTGTCCCATGATGCGGTTGATGTCCTCCACATAGCTGTGAATGAGAGCCATGGATTTCTCCAGTGTTTTGGCCAGCTCACCCAACTCGTTTTCGGAGTGATAATCCATCTTCAAATCCAAACGGCCCTCCTGAAGAGGACGGGCGCGGTTGGTAATGGCGAGGATGGGCTTCACTACATGTTTGCCGACATAAGTGACCAGGCTAATCAGGCAAAACAGCGCCAGCACCAGGCAGATAAAGCACACAAGCTGCATTTGCAGAATCATAGAGTGCATGCGGTCCAAACCGACATTGTTGGCGTTGGTTTGATTTTCCACCACTTTATCCAAGTGTCCTACCAGAGTACTGATATTGGTCAGAATCGTTTCTTGATAATAGTCCTGCGCCTGGGCAGGAGTGGTTTTCAGCAGGTTCAGAACGTGAGTGGCGGACTGGTGGATTTCCTTATGCAGGGGTTCCATCTGGCTGCGCAGTGCGAGAACTTCCGCATCATCGGTCTCCGGGTCGCCATAGAGCCACTGACCCAGTGCGCAGGTGGTGGGATCAATGCTGCCGGTGAATTCCGCTCCGGCATAAAGGGCGTTGCTGAGATTGCTGGCCCATCTGTAGTGGGCGGTCTCCGCCGCCTGAGCCCGCTGGAGCAGGGCGGCGGCCTGGGTGTTGGCGTTCTGGATGGCCTGGATGCGCAGGATATTCGCGGTCGTTACGAAACTGAACAGCAGGATGGAGGAAAGGGCCGCAACCGTGCGAATCCATACTGTTCTTTTGATGCTTTTTTGCATAAATTGTATCCTCCCTTTTTGTTTTTGCTTGGTTTGTCAGGGTTGCCTGCGCTCCGCATCGGTTCCCGCGCCTCTGGAAGGGCATGGGAGCCGCCGTTCCATGAGAGAGGATATACGAAAAAGCCAAGCACAGGATAAAACAACAATCTTATTATAGCATAGTTCTCTGATATTGCAATAAGAACTGCGGGAGAATGTTTGAAATTTTCGGTGTGATAACATCCGGTTCAGTAAAGCCGCAGAGAGGATTGTCCGCGCGTGAGGGACGGCGATTGTCCGCGGATGGGGGACGGCAGCAGCTCCGGCGGTGGGAACAGGGTTGCCCGAACCAGTGCGCTCGAGTCTGCCGCCGGCAGCCGGTCCCCGGCGGCTTGGCCGCCACGGGCGTTACCTGCACCAATCCCGGCACTGCCGTAGGCAAAGACGGTTATTCCCGCATCTGCTTTCTGGAGTCCGTCCGGAGCACGGCGCTGGCAAGCTTTGTGCAGCAGGATAAAATTTCCGCTGAGAAAGCGTATCTGCTGGAGGAACTGGGCAGTGACTGTGACCAGGACTTTCTGAACTGCACTGCGCCTGACTTTTGGAGGCGCAGGATATCTTTTTTATGGTTTAGAAGAGCCGCTCTTTCTTGCTTGCAGAAGAGGCGGAAAATTTAGGAGTTAGCTCTCACAAAGTACTGGACAAGGAGAAAATGGTTTGATATAATCCGGGAAAAACGATTACGGAGCAGATAATTGGCAAAAAAAGGACATTAGACAATTCTGCTTCATAGACTGCGTTTGACAGGAGGCCGGTATAATGGATGTGACAGCAATTGGTGAGATTTTGATTGATCTGACTCAAACTGGGATTAATGAGGCGGGAGTGCCGCAGTTTTCTGCCAATCCGGGCGGGGCTCCTGCCAATGTGGCGGTGGCAGCCTCCCGACTGGGAGCTAGAACCGCCTTTTTGGGCAAGGTGGGGAATGACGGATTTGGCGTATATCTTCGCCAAGTGCTGGAGAATAACCATGTGGACAGCCGGGGCGTCCGCACAGGGGAGACACACACAAGCATGGCTATCGTTTCCATAGATGAAACCGGAGAACGGAGTTTCCGTTTTGTACGGGGAGCGGACCGGGATCTTCCGCCTGAGGGGGTGGATGAGGACGAGGTGCTGAAGAGCAAAATCCTGCACTTCGGCTCCGTCAGCTTGACGGCGGGCCTCTCCCGGAATGCCACGATTTTCGCTGCCCGCACAGCGCACCGTCATGGGGGGCTTGTGAGCTACGATCCCAATTATCGCCCTGCCTTGTGGGCCAGTCAGGCCGAGGCGTCGGAGTGGATGACCATTCCGCTGCCGCTGGTGGATATTATCAAGCTCTCGGAGGAGGAACTTCCTTTGCTGACAGGTGTATCTGACTTGGAGGAGGGCAGCCGGATTTTAGAGGAACGGGGAGTTTCTCTTGTTATGATTACTCTGGGCGGGAAGGGGGCGTTTTGCCGCTGGCAGGGAGAAACCTGGCGCCAGCCCGGCATCCCTGTTAAGGTGGCCGATACCAACGGCGCGGGAGACACCTTCCTGGGCGCGGTTCTCAGCCGTCTCTGCCTCCGCGGCGAAAGGCCGCTGGAGGGTTTGACACGGTCGGAGCTGAAGGATATTGTGGCGTTTGCCAACCAGGCTGCTGCGGTGACGTGTTCCCGGAGCGGAGCCATTCCCGCTATGCCGTCTCTGGAAGACATTGAAAATCTGAAGCAGAATTTTGCCCGGTTTTAAGGTGAGGGGAGGGGCTCAGAAGTGAAATCCGTATTTGATGAACGCCTTGCCAGACATTATGACGAACTGAAGTGGCTTTACTGTGAGCTTTATCAGGATGAAGAGGCTTTCCGCTATTTCCTTGATATGCTGAAGGATGCCTGGAAAGGGCGGAAAAAGCCTCTTCGGGATCAGGATGCCAGACGGGAGGCGGACCCGGGCTGGTACCGCCGCCGCAGCCTTCTGGGGATGATGCTTTATGTGGACGCCTTTGCCGGAACCCTGGAGGGCGTAAAAGAAAAGCTGGGTTATATCAGGGAGTGTGGGGTCAACTATCTCCACTTGATGCCCCTGTTGGAAAGCCCCGAAGGACGCAGTGACGGCGGTTATGCCGTCAGCGATTTTCGGAAGGTGCGGCCGGACCTTGGCACAATGGAGGACCTGGAGTCTCTGACGGATGCATGCCGGAGAAAGGGGATCAGCGTTTGCCTGGATTTCGTGATGAATCACACCAGTGAGGATCATGAGTGGGCCCGGCGTGCCCGCGCTGGAGAGCCCGGCTATCGGGAACGGTATTTTTTCTATGACAGCTGGCAGGTTCCCAGGGAATTTGAAAAGACGGTTCCCCAGGTATTTCCTACCACCGCTCCGGGAAGCTTTACGGAGCTCACGGATGGTACGGTGGTTATGACGAACTTTTATCCATACCAATGGGACCTGAACTACCGGAATCCGATGGTTTTTAACGACATGACGGAAAATCTCCTGTATCTGACGAACCGGGGTGTGGATGTGATCCGTCTCGACGCCATTCCTTATATTTGGAAGGAGCTGGGAACATACTGCCGGAATCTTCCCCAGGTACATACTCTCTCCCGGATGCTGCGGATGGTCTGTGAGATCGTGTGTCCGGGTGTGCTGCTGCTGGGGGAGGTGGTGATGGAACCAGTCAAGGTTGCCCCCTATTTTGGAACCCCGGAAAAGCCGGAGTGCCACATGCTTTACAATGTTACCACTATGGCGACCACCTGGCATACTCTGGCTACCGGAGATGTATCCCTTTTGAAGCGGCAGATGGAAACGCTCTGCGCTCTGCCCAAGGATTTTCTGTTTTTAAACTACCTGCGCTGTCATGACGATATTGGCTGGGGGCTGGATTACCCCTGGCTGAATCAAAATTTTGGAATTGACGAAGTAGCCCATAAAAAATACCTCAATGATTACTTTACCGGCAGATGGCCCGGCAGCGGCAGCCGGGGAGAACTCTATAACGACGATCCCCGTCTTGGAGACGCCCGTCTCTGCGGCACGACGGCTTCTCTCTGCGGCGTGGAAGCGGCGGACTGCGAGGGCGATGCCTTGCGGCTGGAACGAGCGATTGCGTGTGACCTGACCCTCCATGCCTGGATGCTCTCTCAGAGTGGGATTCCTGTCGTCTACAGCGGCGATGAGGTAGGACGGTTCAACGACTGGGATTATCACAGCGACCCCGGGAAACGGGAAGACAGCCGGTACATTCACCGGGGTGATTTTCAGTGGGATATGGCGGAGCTGCGCAAGAACCCTGAAACCCTCCAGGGAAAGCTGTTTCAAGGCCTGCGTCGGCTGGAAGCCATCCGGGAGGGGGAACCCTGTTTCGACGCCGGGGCAGAGACATGGGTGGAAGACAGCGGCAGCTCTCATGTGCTGGCATTTTGCCGGAAGCTGGGGGAGCGGGAGCTGATTTGCCTGTTCAATTTCAGCTCCGGGTTTGTCCATGTGGATATGAAGCGGGACGGCAGCTATAGGGAACTGATGTATGGGAGCAGCTATGACGGCCTTCGGGATGTGGAGCTGTGGCCTAACGGTTTTGCCTGGCTGCTGCGGGATGACTCTAGTGGAGAAAAAGAGCGCTTTTAAGAAAAAGAAAAGTTTTTGGTGCCCACTTATACAAGCGGACAAAGTGCCCGGCGGAAAGGTCTCTTTCCGCCGGGCAGACTAAAATTTGCGGGAATTCCGGCAGGTTTCCGGAATTTTTCTTGCGGTGCGGTGAAAAATATCCGCTGTGCGGACATTTTGCCATTTTTTTAAAGAAGGCCGAGTTTTTATTTGCAAACGGCTCTCAAAGATGGTATTCTATAGTCGTGGTATCAGACCATCCGGCTGGGTGCTTAGGCCCTGTTTGAAAAATGACAAAAGGCCCAAACGACAGATCTTTTTCTGCCTCTCTGCGTTATATTTTCTTGCCGGGCGGCCGCCTGCCTGCGAAAATTTGCCTTGATCGGCAAAAAATCTTTCGCTGTTGAGCATTCTGCTAATTTTCAAACAAGGCCTAGAACCGGCGTGGAAACGGCTGTCTGCTATCTGATTTTTTGAACGTATGCTGGCGTCAAAACCGGCGGGACGGCTTTCGGCAGAGGAGAAAGCCTTTGCCGGCGCAGGTCTCTGAGGAGACAGGAGAGCCTGTGGCGAACGAAGGGGAGAACTGCGCCGCTGAATGTTCCGCCGTTTTGGAAACGGAGAGGCCTCCGTGGATTTATCATCATAATCAGAAAGGAAGTAGTCTCATGAAACAGTTCACTTACACCATCACCGATCCTGTCGGTATCCACGCCCGCCCCGCGGGACTTCTGGCGAAGGCCGCCAAGGCGCTGGACAGCACCGTCACCATTACAAAGGCCGGCGGCAAAGCCGCTGCGGCCACAAAACTGATGGCCGTTATGGGCCTGGGCGTCAAAACCGGCGAGACCATTACCTTCACCATTGAGGGCGGCAATGAAGAGGCCAGCGCCGCCGCTATGGAACAGTTCTGCAAGGACAACATGTAAGAGCGCTGGGAGGGAACCGCTATGCAAGTTGCAACCGGCAAATCCATTCTGAACGGCATTGCGATCGGCCCCCTGCGCATTTATAAGCAGGTGGAGACGCAGACCAGCCAGATATCCAGCATCACCCCGGAGGAGGAATACGCCCGCTTTGACGCCGCCCGCGTCAAGGCTCAGGAGCAATTGGGCGGGCTTTATGACAAGGCATTGGACGAGGTGGGCGAGGAAAATGCCTCCATTTTTGAAATTCACCAGATGATGCTGGATGACGACGATTATTTGGACGCTGTAAAGGGCATCATTGACACCCAGGGAGCTACCGCTGAATATGCTGTTTCCACTACCGGGGAGAATTTTGCCGCCGCTTTTGCCGACATGGAGGATGAGTACATGCGGGCCCGGGCGGCGGACGTAAAGGACATTTCCCGCCGTGTGGTCAACGTTTTGCTGGGAAAAGGCGATGAGGAGATGATGGACGATCAGCCCGCCATTTTGGTGGCGGACGATTTGACCCCCAGTGAGACGGTGCAGCTGGATAAGAGCAAGCTTTTGGGCTTTATCACCCGTCATGGCTCCTCTAACAGTCATACTGCCATTCTGGCCAGGACCATGAATATTCCGGCCTTAGTGGGCGTGGATTTCCAGGATGATTGGGATGGTAAGCTGGCCGTCATTGACGGATATAACCACTGCGTTTATATTGAACCCGCTCAGGAACTCCTTTCCGCTATGGAGGAAAAGCGGGCCAATGACATCAAGCAGGAGGCGCTGCTTCAGAGCCTGAAAAAGAAGCCCAATATCACGTTGGACGGCAAGGAGATCAAGGTTTACGCCAATATTGGCAATGCCGGGGACGTAGGTCTGGTTCTCCAGAACGACGCGCAGGGCATCGGACTGTTCCGCAGCGAGTTTATTTATCTGGATTCCAAGGATTACCCTTCCGAGGATCAGCAGTTCATGCTTTACAAACGGGTTGTGGAGACCATGGCCGGGAAGAAGGTCATCATCCGCACGTTGGATATCGGCGCTGATAAGCAGGCGGATTACTTTGAACTGGATAGGGAGGAGAATCCTGCCCTGGGCTACCGGGCTATCCGTATTTGCCTGACTCGAAAGGAAGTTTTTAAAACCCAGCTCCGGGCGATCCTTCGGGCCAGCGCATTCGGAACCGTGTCCATTATGTTCCCCATGATTATCTCTGTCCGGGAGGTCCGGGACGCCAAGGAGATTTTGGAGGAGTGCCGGGCGGAGCTGCAGGAGCGGGGTGTGGCAATGGGCCGCGTGGAAATCGGCGTTATGATTGAGACGCCCGCGGCGGTGGTGATTGCGGATGAGCTGGCGGAAGAAGTGGAGTTCTTCTCTTTGGGCACCAATGATCTGACACAGTATACTTTGGCCATTGACCGTCAGAATCCGAAGCTGGATAATTTCTATGACTCCCATCATCCTGCTGTTCTGCGCATGATTCGCCACACCATTGAGGCAGGGCACCGTCATGGCTGCTGGGTGGGCATCTGTGGCGAGCTGGGGGCGGATCAGACTCTGACGGAGACGTTCCTCCGTATGGGCGTAGATGAATTGTCGGTTTCTCCTTCTTCCGTGCTGCCCTTGCGGAAGATTATCCGCAGCCTGGATTTGAGCAAGGTGGAGAAAGCTTAGTAAAAGCGAAGTCCCATGGTGAAAAAGCAGGACATATCGAAATTTGGCATGCGGCCCGTCGAAAAAACTTTTTCGACGGGCCGCGCATGTTTTATCCCTTTTACCGTTTGTGTTGACGGAAGTTTGATTTCACAATTCTTTATCAGAATAGCTGTGCGTGCGGGCGGTGATCCAAAAATGGAGAACGGTCTGGTAAGTTCTGAGCTGCCAGTTTGGCACAAGAATTGGCAAAATTACCGAAGGTGCTATCCACCAACACGAAAGGTAAAAGGGACCATGCTTTTAAAGCCTGATATAGGGTTTAAAAGCTTTTGGGCGAAATAGAAATGGAAGAGTGGACTGCCTTTCCGGATAGAGGCATGCTTTCGGCTTATGCCGGGGTGGGAAAAAGGCTTGACTTTCTTTTGGGGGATATGGGCCTCTTTTAGCAAAAATACCATTGTAATTTGCGGAACCGCAAGGTACAATAGGGCAATGCGGCATCAGCCATCCCACGGAAGGAGGCCATCAATATGAACCGACAGGAAGCGGCGGCCCAGTACGCCGGTGCCCTGAAGCAAGGGCGCAGGGCGTACAGGGAAGCTGTGGCGCGGGGACGTTATCCTTATCCCCAGGTTCTGGACGAGATTATCAGCGACGCCATGGTGGCGGGACAAGCAGAACTGGGGGTCATTGAGATTCCTATTAGTCAGATTGCCGGAACCAAGACGGCAGGCAGGCGGTCTGCCTTTTCGGCGGATTTTCTGCCCCTTCTGGACCCGGATACAGAATTTGCCGGAAAGTGGATGAGCCTGTGCGAAGCTCATTTGGGAGACGAGGGTATCCGGGATCCTATTCGCTGCTATGAGTACTTCGGCCATTTCTATGTACAGGAAGGGAATAAAAGGGTCAGTGTTCTGAGGAGCTATGACGCGCCCACCATTCCCGCTTATGTTATTCGCATGATCCCGGTCTGGACAGAGGACCCGGCAGTACTGGCCTATTATGATTTTATGCAGTCTTTTCCCAAAACCGGGCTGTACAGGGCCCGCTTCAGCCGGGCAGGCAGCTTTGTCAAGCTTCAAAAAGCGCTGGGCTATGAGCCGGACCATATTTGGACGGAGGACGAGAGGCGGCGCTTTATTGCCGGTTACACATATTTCCAGGAGCCCTTTCTGAAGCTGGGGGGCGGAGAGATACCGATTACCACAGCGGATGCCATGCTGGTATGGCTGAAAGTCTACAGTTTTGATGACCTGATTTCATTTCCCTCCGCGGAGTTGACCCGCAGCATAAAGGCTGTGTGGGCGGATATCAAGGCGTTGTCGGAACCTATCGCAGTTCAGACGGATACGCCGGAGGTAAAGGAAAACAACCTTTTGGGCCGCATTTTTAAGGGAAAGCAGCCCAGTCATTTGAACGTGGCTTTCATCAGCGACCAGCTTCCCTGTCAGAGTGACTGGGCCCGGGCACATGATCTGGGGCGGGAATATCTGGAGACGGTCATGGAGGACCATGTGACCACACAGACGTTTTACGGCGTCCATCCTGACCAGGAGGCCGAAACGGCTATGGAGACAGCGATCGAAAACGGTGCGCAAATGATTCTTGCGATCACGCCGCCGCTGATCGGCGCCTGCCGGAAGACGGCGGCCAGGCATCCGGATGTTCGCATCCTGAACTGTTCCGTGTCTATGCCCTATGCCGGCGTCCGTACGTATTACGGCCGTATTTACGAGGCAAAATATATCGCCGGGGCCATTGCCGGGGCATTGAGCCGCAGCGGACGCATCGGATATGTGGCCAGCAACCCCATTTTTGGAGTCCCCGCCAGTATCAATGCGTTTGCCTTGGGCGCCCAGCTCACTAATCCCCAAGCGGAAGTGATTGTGCGCTGGTCATGTGTGGAGCAGGATGCCATGGACGCCTTGGCTTGGGAAGGCGTTTCTGTAATTGCCAACCGGGATATTCCAACCCCTGACCGTATTCGGGAGCCCTGGGGGCTGTGCCGCATCGAAGAGGGAAAGTTTCACTCTCTGGCCTCTCCTTATTGGCACTGGGGCAGTGTGTATACGAATTTGATTCGCAGTGTCCTGAGCGGCGGCTGGGAGGCGTTGGGAGCCTCAGCGGGTCAGGCAGTGAACTATTGGTGGGGTATGAACAGCCGTGCCGTTGACATTCTGCTGGGAGATGATCTTCCGGCCGGCGTCCGAAAGCTGGCGGAAATTCTCCGCAAAGGCATTATTGACGGCAGTATCCAGCCTTTTCCCGAGGCCACGCCTGAGAAAATTTTGCAGATGGATACGCTGCTGGACTGTGTTCGCGGCAGTATTCCCCAGTATGAAGAGCTGCTGCCAATGGCCCGTCCCCTGGTCCGTCTCCAGGGCGTTTACCGGGATGCCATTCCCCCGGAAAAGGAGGATCCCATCTTGTGAAGCTTCTTTTACTGTCCGACAAAGAGAGCGAATACCTTTGGGACTATTATAAGCCCGGCTGCCTGCGTGATATTGACATGATCATATCCTGCGGCGATCTGAGTTCCAAATATCTGAGCTTCTTGGTGACGATGACAGGCAAGCCGCTGCTCTATGTACATGGAAACCACGATAAAACATATGAGCAGCACCCTCCTGAGGGCTGTGAGTGCATTGAGGACCGGTTGGTAAAGATAAAAGGGCTCCGCATTTTAGGCCTGGGCGGCAGCATCCTGTACAGCGGCGGGCCGCATCAGTATACGGAGACTCAAATGGCCCGCCGCATCCGCCGCCTGCGTTATCGACTCTGGCGGTCGGGCGGAGTGGATATCGTTGTAACGCATTCCCCCATGCAGGGCTACGGCGATGGGGAGGATTATGCGCATCAAGGATTTGAAAGCCTTTTGAATTTGGTGGACAAGTACCGCCCCCGGTATTTGGTGCATGGCCATGTTCACGTGAACTACGGATTTCAAATACCCCGCATTCTTCAGAGAAATGAAACTACCGTTATTAATGCGTATGAGCGCTATGTCTTGGATTTGGACAATCCCCCTGAATAGAAACCCGGATGAACAGGAGACAATGCGCACGATCCCCTGTCTCTGCCTTTTCGCAGGGCAGCTCCTGCTGTCAGGGAGGGCTTGAAAAGGGTGGCTGCTGTTATGTTCCATCACAATTTTAATGGAAACGGAAAAGCAGTTGGAGGATGCGCAGAAAGATGGATGTTTTGGCGCTGCGGATAAAAAATATGGTCCTAATTTAACACCTGATACCGGCTGTGAATGCGGGAAAACGCCATGCGCTTGAAGAGGAAGGAATTTGGAGTATTTCCTGAATCAAAAAGCAGGCGCCCGGCTAGGAGAGAGCAACTGGGAGCGCAGGCGGAAAGACAAAAGAAAATGTCCCCGTCCTTTGGACGGGGACATTTTGAAGAGGGCAATTTTTGCCCTGTATGGAGCAGGGTACGGGAATCGAACCCGCCTCCACGGCTTGGGAAGCCGTTGTACTACCGATGTACTAACCCTGCCTGTTGTTGAACCGCTGTGCTGTCACAATGCTGTTATTATAAACGAAAGCTTTGAAAAAATCAAGTCTTTTCTGCCTTGAAAGAGAAATTCCTTCTTCGGCATATTTTAAACCAAAAACCGGCCCGTCCCTCAAAGAGAACAGGCCGGTTTTCTCATTTATTTCCGCTGGTTTCTATCAGTCGGTAACATAGGGCAGCAGGGCAATCTGACGGGCACGCTTGATGGCCTCGGTCAGCTGGCGCTGATGCATGGCGCAGGTGCCGGTAGTTCTGCGGGGCAGAATTTTGGCCCGCTCAGAAATAAAACGGCGCAGCTTTGCGGCGTCCTTATAGTCAATATGCTCGCACTTTTCGGCGCAGAACTGGCAGACCTTGCGGCGCTTGCCCCGCATCGGACGGGCGGGTCTGGATTCACGATCAAAAGCCATGAAATGGTTCCTCCTTTATTAAGATGGCGGCAAGCAGCTTGGAAGAGCGGCCTGCGGACAATCCTGTCCTCCCGCCGGCGCAATCTGCGCCAGGGGACACGCGTTTGGTATTCGGAGTGCTCCGAACCCATTAAAAAAGATCAAAACGGCAGTTCGCCGTCCTCCTCGCCGATTTCGGCGAAGTCAGATTCTCCTCCAAAACCGGCGGCGGAAGCTCTGCTGCCGGGAGCGCCGTAGGAGGCGGGAACCCCGCCGGCGGGGGACGCTCCATAGGAGGCTCCATATTCACCGCCGCTGTCCCGTTTGGAATCCCCAAAATAGACGTTATCAGCCACGACTTCGGCGCTTCTGCGCTTTCCGCCGTCCCGGTCAGTCCAATCGCGAATTTGCAGCCGGCCTTCCACCACAGCCATGCGGCCCTTGGAGAAGTACTTGCTGACAAATTCCGCAGTGCCGCGCCAAGCCACTACGTCAATAAAATCCGTCTCTTTTTCGCCGCTTTGGGACTTAAAATCCCGATCTACAGCCAGAGAGAAGGATGTGACGGCGGTGCCGCTTTGCGTGCGGCGCAGCTCGGGATCACGGGTCAGACGCCCCATGATGACGATCCTGTTCAGCATTTTGGGTTCCTCCTCACTCGCCTTTGCAGACGATCAGGGAACGCATGATACCGTCGGTAATACCGAGGACACGGTCCAGCTCCTTGGGGAAGGACGGTTCGCTGGTGAAGCTCATCAGCACATAGTAGCCGTCGTTTTTGTAGTCGATGGGATAGGCGAGACGCCGGGCGCCCCACTCCTCCACCTCGACGGCGGAGCCGTTCTGCTCAGCCAGGGTCTTGAACTTCGCGACCAAAGCGGCGATGTTCTCCTCCCCCTGTGCAGGGTCGATGATATACACGACCTCATAATTGGCAGTAACCTTTGCCATGTTTGCACCTCCTTTTGGACAAATGGCCCTCATTTCCAGATGAGAGCAAGGATATGCCTGCGGCTGCAAGCTTACTCATTATATCGGAATTTGAGGAAATGTCAAGAAAAAGTTTGCCTGTACGGCCAGGATTTTCGGAGTTTAAGTCCAATTGGCGGGCGGCTTTTGGATTTCACCTTCTGAAACGGTATCTTACAAAAGTGTAAGATATCACCCCTAAATTGTAAGGCAAATCCATGGTGCGCAGATTTGCGGTTTGCTATAATCACATTATCATCCACGAGGAGGAAATAATATGCCATTACTGGAAGTGCAGCACCTGCAAAAAATTTACACCACCCGCTTCGGCGGCAGTCAGGTTACGGCTCTGGCGGATGTGAATTTTTCCGTAGAGCCCGGAGAGTATGTCGCCATTATGGGTGAATCCGGCTCTGGGAAGACCACTCTATTAAATATTCTGGCTGCTTTGGACCGTCCTACCGCCGGGGAAGTTTATCTGGACGGAAAAGCGCTCTCCGATATTCGGGAGCGGGATCTGGCGGCTTTCCGCCGGTCCCACCTGGGTTTTGTATTTCAGGACTTCAACCTGCTGGACACCTTTTCCCTTCAGGACAACATCTTTCTGCCCCTGGTTCTGGCAGGACGGGACTACCGGGAGATGCGGAAAAAGCTCCAGCCTATTGCGGAACAGCTGGGTATTACAGACATTCTGACGAAGTACCCCTATGAGGTGTCGGGCGGGCAGAAGCAGCGTACTGCCGTGGCCCGGGCCCTGATTACGGCCCCCCAGCTGGTCCTGGCGGACGAGCCCACCGGGGCCCTGGACTCCCGGGCCTCAGATAACCTGCTGGAACTCTTCGGGGAGATCAACCGGGGCGGGCAGACCATCGTTATGGTGACTCACTCCGTGAAGGCCGCCAGTCATGCCGGGCGGGTCCTCTTCCTCCGGGACGGGCAGGTTTACCACCAGCTCTATCGGGGCGGCCAGAGTGCCGAATCCCAATTTGCCAAAATCTCCGACACCCTCACGGTGTTGACGCAAGGCGGTGAGCCCCGTGCGTAAGTCCGGTTTTTTTCCCCGCCTGGCTCTGGTGAATTTGGTGCGAAACGGACGCTTTTACGGGCCTTATCTGCTTTCCTGCTTGGTGACGGCGGCCATGTACTACATCCTGCTGTTCCTGGCATATAACCAGGGCCTGGACAACGTCCGGGGAGCCATGTATCTCAAGTCCTTTGCCGGGGTGGGCTGTTTTGTGGCGGCGCTGCTCTCGGCGGTCATTCTGCTCTATGCCAACAGCTTCGTCATGAAGCGGCGGCAGCGGGAGTTGGGATTATACAACATCTTGGGACTGGAAAAGAGGCACATTGCCCGGATGTGCCTGTGGGAGACCCTGTTCTGCACCGCTGTTACCCTGGTTGGAGGCATTCTGCTGGGAATCCTGTTTTCCAAGGCCGTTATTCTGCTCTTGCTGAAGCTGGCCCGGGTTCCCGCCCAGTTCGGAATGGAAATTTCCTTCCGTGGCATCTGGGAAACGGTTGTGCTCTTCGGTGTGCTGTTTTTCTGCACCCTGCTGAAAAATCTCTGGGCGCTCAGCCGCTCCAAGCCCGTGGAGCTGCTCCGCAGCGCCTCCGCCGGGGAGCGGGAGCCTCGGACAAAGTGGATTCTGGTGGTTCTGGGTGTGCTGACCCTGGGGGGAGGCTATTTCATTGCCATCACTACCAAGAATCCCATTGAGGCCATGGTGCTCTTTTTCGGGGCCGTGTTCCTGGTGATCATCGGAACCTACTGCCTTTTTACCGCCGGGTCCATTGCCGTCTTGAAGCGCCTCCGGGCCAATCCGAAGTTTTACTATCAGACCCGGCATTTCACCGCTGTCTCCGGCCTTCTCTACCGGATGAAGCAGAACGCCGTGGGTCTGGCCAGTATCTGCATCCTCTCTACCATGGTGCTGGTGACGGTCTCCACCACCATTGCCATGAACATCGGCCTGGAGGATTCCCTGAACGAGATGTTCCCCTATGACATTGAATTTCTCCAGGACCTGGAGAACCAGCCGGGGGACCCCATGGAGCACATGCGGGAAGTGGAGGCCGCCGCCGGCGCCTCCGGGGGCTTCACCGAATCCCGGTACTATACCCGCTATTGGGTCTACTGCGGCATCCGGGGAGACGAGATTGCCCTGAACCTGGGTCAGGACTGCACCCGGACGGAAGTGGAAGTGGTGACGGCGGAGGACTATGCCCGTCTCACCGGAAGAGACGTCATCCTGGCCCCCGACGAGGTCCTGGCCTGCCCCCGGAACCTCCCGGGCTTCCCGGCGGACTTTACCATCTCCGCCTATTTCTCCGACACGCCTGAGGGCGCCCTGGCGGCGGACGACGACCGGACCGCGCTGCCCTTTCACGTCCGGGAGGAGATCACGGAGGTCATTCACCACGCCACGACCACCTTGCTGGGCGCGGAGGACTCAAGGCTGTTTTTGGTGGTTTCCGACCGGGAGACGGCAGAGCGCATTATGGACCTGGACACCAGCCGCAGCGCCCGGCAGTTCCGGGTTCAGCTGAACCTGACCGCGAAGGGCTACCAGGAGAAGCTGGCCCAGACGGAAAGCCTGGTATACATCCTCAGCCAACGGGATGATGGCGTGGGCTTCACCAGTAAACAGGACAATGCTCAGGAATTTTATACCATGTACGGCGGTTTCCTGTTCCTTGGCATCTTCCTGGGGCTCCTGTTTTTGCTGGCGACCGTCCTGATTATTTATTACAAGCAGATATCCGAGGGGTATGAAGACCAGCGGCGCTATTTGATTCTCCGGCAGGTGGGCATGAGCCGGAAGGAGGTCAATGTGTCTATTCACAGCCAGATTCTGCTGGTGTTCTTCCTGCCCCTGGGGGCAGCGGCGCTCCATGTGGTTATGGCCTTTCCTATGCTCTCCAAAATGCTGGAGCTGTTCAATCTGTTTGATGTGAAGCTTTTTGCCCTCTGCGCAGTGGGAACGCTGGCGGTGTTCTGCCTGATTTACGCCCTGGTGTTTGTCTTGACAGCTCGGGCCTACAGCCGAATTGTCGGCGGAAGCGTTTCCTAGAGGACATAAGGCGTTTGGCGGTTCCGACGACGGGAGGAGCTCTGCGGTGTTCGCTCCTTAATGATTGGGAAGCGGAGAAAAGGCTTCGGCAAGCGCTGAGCCTGGCGAAGCCTTAGAGTCTGTTATAAAACCGGCGGAATATCGGATGGGTGCGGATTGCTTGCCAGGCAAGGGCTTATCAGAATGGAATACCCCTCTCTTTAGGCTCCGCCGGTAAACGCAGGTTCACCGGCGGAGCCGTTTCATTAAAGCGGCCTCTGGAATTATCAAAGTGCCCCCTCAGGATATTTTCCGTTAGGGCCTGTTCACATAAGATAAATGCGCAGATTTTCGAGCAAATTTTCGCCGGCTGCAAGGCAAAAACTTGCAGGCGCACTGGCGTGCGTCAAAAATTTTTAACGCCGCAGACGGCAAAATTTGCCGGAAAGATGTGTGTTTGGCCTTATGTGAACAGGCCCTAAGAAGCGGCGGAGTTCTTGCAATCCGGCGGAATTTCGGAACATAGCTGCGTTGATAAATGAAAAATTTTCCTGCCGGTGATTCAGCGAATGCTTGGCCGCCGCTTGGGCGTATTCACACTTTTTAAATAAGAGACAAGACCAAGAGGCTTAAATCTTTCAGTACTGTCAGATTTTAGAAAGAAGCTGGAAAGATTTCTTTGTTATGATTGCTGCAAGTAATGGAGCTATGCAGAAGAATAACGGAAAATTACAAAATTGTACTTTTTTTGTAACTTTCTTTTTCAATAATTGGTGTATGCTTACGAACAGGCCGGGTCCGTTTCTTTGGGCCTGTTTGAAATTCCCAAGCACACTGTCTGAGCGTGCCGTTTCCTGCCGCCCCGCGCTTAAATTGTTTTGCAGGCGTCAGCCCGCAAAAATTTCCCTTGAGTGGCCCCGAATTTCCGTCTGTCCGGCGTATCTGGAGATTTCAAACAGGCTCTTAAGAAAAAGGGCGGCATTTGAAAGAAGTTTCTTTGCCTGAAGGCTTGACAAGCTGTATCAACTGTATTATTATATTTAATACGATAGTACAATGGTACAGGAGGAAATATTTTTTAGAATCCGGTGAAGAATCTTTCCCCTCTATTTCGTAATATATTTGAAACAAGAGAATCGAGGCTTGCCATGAAAATTTTAATTACATCCGACTGGTACATCCCTGCGGTGAACGGTGTGGTCACCTCAGTCAAAAATCTTCGGAGGGAGCTGGAACTCCGGGGCCATGAGGTCCGGGTTCTCACCCTGTCTCAAAGCACCCGTTCTTATGAGCGGGACGGCGTAACGTATCTTGGCTCTGTGGCGGCGGGCCTGGTTTATCCGGGGGCGCGGCTGCGGACGGCGCTGGCCGGCCGCTGGGTGCAGGAGATTGTGGAATGGGGACCCGAGGTGGTCCATTCTCAGTGTGAGTTTTCCACCTTTTTTCTGGCCCGGCGCATTGCCGAGGCGCTGGACATTCCTCTGGTCCATACTTACCATACGGTATATGAAGATTACACGCACTATTTTTCCCCCAGCGTCCATTTCGGCAAGAAAGCCGCTGCGGTTTTTACGCGGTGGGCCGCCTCTCACACAGACTGCCTGATCGCTCCCACCGGAAAAGTGCGGATGCTGCTCCAGGGCTATGGCGTGCGGAAGCCCGTTTTTGTGATTCCCTCGGGAATTGATCTGCGGCGCTTCCGGGGTGAGCCGGACCCCCTTCGGAGCGCGGTGCTCCGGGCCAGCCTGGAGATTCCCCAGGATCGGACCGTTCTGGTTTTTGTGGGCCGCTTGGCCGAGGAGAAAGGTGTGGATGAGCTGCTGCGCTTCCGGGCAGAAATGGGGCAGGAAGCAGTCACCCTTCTTTTGGTGGGGGACGGTCCGGACCGCAAACGGCTGGAAAGCGTGGCCGCAGGCTTGGGGCTGACCGCTCCGGATGTGGTCTTTGCAGGTATGGTTCCGGCGGAGCAGGTGGCCGAGTGGTATCAGCTGGGAGACGTTTTTGTCAGCGCTTCCACCAGTGAGACCCAGGGCTTGACCTACGCCGAGGCTTTGGCTGCCGGTGTGCCGGTGCTGTGCCGTGCGGACCCCTGTTTGCTGGGGGTGGTCCGGGATGGAGAAAACGGCTGGCAGTACCACGACGAAGAGGATTTCCGCCAAAAGCTGAACGGCTTTCTTTCGAAGCCCCATCAGTGGGAGGCGTTGCGGCGCTGTGCCCGGGAGACGGGGGAGGAGTACTCTGCTCAGCGGTTTGCGGAGCGGGTGGAGGCTATTTATTTCGAGCAGGCTGAGCGAAACGCTCTACGGAGGATACCGGCATGAATCAGCAGGCGGTTCCTATTGAAAAACGGGCCTTACAGGCAGTGTCGCTGGCAGGCTTTGTGGTCTGCGTGGCAGTGGCGGTCTGGGGATGGCAGACAGGGGTATTGACATCCCAGGAGAAGCTTCAGGATCTGGTGACTAAATGGGGGCCTGCCGGCGCTCTGCTTTTCACCGTCTTTCAGGCGGTGCAGGTAGTGGTTCCCATTTTGCCGGGTGGCCTGGGCTGCCTGGTGGGAGTGATCCTCTTTGGGCCTATCTGGGGTTTTACGTATAACTATGTGGGCATCTGCATCGGTTCCCTGCTGGCCTTTGCCGTGGCGAAGAACTGTGGGCGGCCCTTGCTGTATCTGCTGTTTTCGGAGAAGACCATTCAGAAATACGATGCCTGGACGGAGAAGCGGGACCGCTTTGCCAAGCTGTTTTTCTGGTCCATCTTCCTGCCTATTGCCCCGGACGACTTTCTGTGCTATCTGGCAGGCACTACCAGTATGACATGGCGGCGCTATACTGCCATTATTCTTCTGGGAAAGCCCTTTAACATCGCTCTTTACAGCATGGGCCTGGTGGCCCTTTGGAAGGTGCTGTTTCCCGGCTGACGCGCTAGAGGGTGTCTCCAAACACCCAAAACGCTGTTTTAGAATATCTTTTTCCACCGTGCTGCGCTGCTTCGGCTTGAAATCCGTCAGGATTTCTGCGCCAAAGCGCCTTGCCTGACGAAAAAATATGCCCAAATCCAGCATTCCGGGAGTTTGAAGACACCCTCTAAGAAAATAATGCCGTTATAAAACGACGGTTTTGCGGAACAATTGATTTTATGGGAACATGAAAAAGCGGACAAACCGTCTGCTTGGATTTGTGCACCCAAAATCGGAAAACGATTGCCAAAACAGGCAGGCCGCCGGCCGGAGAACAGGGGGCGCCGTTAGCCGTTAGAAGAAGCTCCGCCCGCTCCTTCTTCCTCTCCCCACCGCTGCTGCTTAACTGCGGCGGAGGGCTCCCGCGGCTTCTTGCGGGTCATTTTACCAAACCATATCAAAAGCAAGAGGAGCTGACGCCATGAAAATCTACATTTACAGCGGCGGGGAAAAGCTTGTTGGCCGGAGCGGCGTGGGACAGGCTATCCGCCACCAGCGGGAGTGTCTCCGGCGCTCCGGCGTGCCAACCACGGACCGCTGGACCCAGGATGCCGCTGCCGTCCATGTGAACACCATTCTCCCGGATTCTGTGTTTGCCGCCTTGGGGGCAAAGCTCCGGGGACGGAAGGTGATTTGGTACGGGCATTCCACCATGGAGGATTTCCGCTCCTCCTTTAAGGGCTCCAATGCTTTGGCCCCGCTGTTCAAGCGGTGGATTACCTTCTGCTACAGCCTGGGAGATGTGGTGCTGACCCCCACGGAGTATTCTAAGCAGCTTCTGGAGGGCTATGGCCTGAAAAAACCGGTGTACAGCATCTCCAACGGCGTGGACACCGGCTTCTTTAAGCCCGACTCTGCGGCCCGGGCGGCCTTCCGTGCCCGGTATGGACTGGGAAGGGAGGAAAAAGTGGTGGTTTCTGTGGGGCACACCATTGCCAGAAAAGGAGTGACTGAGTTCCTGGATTTGGCAGAGCGGCTGCCCGATGTCCGTTTCATCTGGTTCGGCTGGACAAATCCAAAGCTGATTCCCCAGGAGATTGCGCAGGCGATTCAGCATGCCCCTGCCAACGTGCTTTTCCCCGGTTATGTAGACCGGGAGAAATTGCGGGAGGCATATCAGGGAGCGGATGTTTTTGCCTTCCTCAGCCATGAGGAAACAGAGGGGATTGTGGTACTGGAGGCCTTAGCCTGCGGCATCCCTACCGTGCTGCGCGACATTCCTGTTTACGGAGGCTGGCTGCAAGACGGAGAAAATGTATACAAAACGTCGGATAACGACGGATTTCAACGAATTGTATCGGACCTGTTGGACGGAACGCTGCGGGATATTACTTCTGCGGGACGGGCGGTGGCAGAGTCCCGGAGCTTGGAACAGGTGGGAAAGTGCCTGAAGGAGATTTATCTGAAAGAGCGGGTCCTTCCTCCTCTTCCGACAGCGCTGCCGCAAAAGAAGGCCCGGCATTTTTCTTGAGGAGCCAAAAGCTTTTGGGAATACCGCTGTGGTTTCAGATCAGCCGCCTTTTGACAGGTTTATTGTTCCTTGGCAATCGAAGGAATCAACGCCGAAACCTTTTGGCGTCTCTCGGTGTCAGGCGAAATATTGAACCTGTGCGGCAGCAAAGGGGATTCTGTCAAAATACAGAGAGGATTGTCAATATTCGACAGTCCTCTCTGTATTATTTGCGCTTTGACGAAAGCAGTGAGTTGGGCTGCTTGTGACGTTTTCCGCTTTCTGAGCCGCAGCAGTGCCGGCAGCGTCAGCAGGGTCTCCGTTCCGGCCGGACTGAGCCACAGCGGTCCGTTTCCCTGGGCAGGAGCCGCACAGAAAATGCCGGAGGCTCCCCGCCCGTCTTGGGACTGCTGAATCTCGGCTTTACCACCTGTGCGGTTTGGGAGGCACAGGAGTACTTTGATCTCCCGGCTCAGGTCCGTACCGGTGAAGGCAACATTGCACCAAGGCAAAAATCAAGTGAAGAAATACTACCCAAATGACGGAAGTTGTGATATGATACAATATTAAGATTAATGGACTGGCGGGTCAGGGAGGCTTTTGCTGGACAAGGCGGCTTAGCGATGTAATATAGTCAGCACGGGTGAAAAGAATCCAAAAGATTCTTTTCCATGCGGCGCTGTTTTAGAACGCCGCAGGCCGCATCAGTGGCTTTCTATGCTTGACTTTATAGGAAACGCATGGGCGCTCTGCGCCCCGGCGAACCTTTGGTCCGCCGGTTGAGAAGAAGGCAATATTTCTTTTCAACTATGTTGGCTGTATCAGCTGCGGCTTTCAAAATCCAGTTGAAGAAACGCTTATTGAAACTTCACCGGCAAGGGAGGCGGCGTGATGGGAAGGAAGATACAAATCTTGGCGGTGGCAGTATTGCTGTCAATGGCTCTTGGCGGCTGCAGCGGCTTTGCCATTGAATTTAGTCCGGAAGAGCTCTACGCCCTCCCGGAACTGCCTGCCAAATATACGGAGTTGAACGGCCAGCTGAATGCCATTTTGGAGGACGGCGCGGAGTATGCCGCGCCTACTTCCGGCACCAATATTCAGCCTGTTCAGCTGACCGATCTGGACGGGGACGGCCAGCAGGAAGCGGTGGCCTTTTTCCGCAAGGCGGAGGATGAACGGCCTTTGAAAATTTATATTTTCTCGGTGAGGGAAAACCGTTATGAGCAGTCCGCCGTGATTGAGGGCAGCGGAGCGTCGGTATACAGCATTGTATACAGCGATATGGATGGCGACGGGCAGACGGAGCTGATTGTGGGCTGGCGGGTGAACGCGGAGCTCCAGGCCCTGTCGGTCTATGCACTGACCCCTGCCGGCACGAAAGAGCTTTTGCGCAGCGTCAGCTATGTCCGATATGCCAGCGCCGATCTGGATGGCGACGGCCTTCAGGAGCTGGTGGTTCTCCATGCCGACGAGGAGGGAGAGGGCGTGGCCGATTACTATGACTGGCAGGAGGGTGGCCTGACAGCGCAGTCTCCGGCCAGGATTTCCATTACCATGGCGGAGCTGAGCCAGCACGGCAGGCTGAACGCCGGGAAATTGAAAGCGGGTGAGTTTGCCCTTTTTGTCACCGGCGTGACGGAGCAGTCTGGGGCGGTCACTGATATTCTGGCTGTGCGCAACGGGGAGCTGACCAACATTGTGCTTTCTGAGGCCACCGGTGTTTCGGGGGAGATAGCCCCGTTTTACAGCCTCTATCCTATGGACATTAACGGCGATGGTTTGACGGAAGTTCCGGTTCCGTTTTCGCCTGACGGGACGGCGCCTTTCCAACGGGTGGACTGGCGGGTCTTCGGCCTGGACGGTATGGGGGAGACGGCGGTCAGTACCTATCACTGTGTAGAGGACGGCTGGTATCTTCAAACACCGGAGACTTGGGCGGGCCGGGTGGAAGCGGAGCGGAGCGGTTCCGGCGGCGATTCCAGCGTCACCTTTTATGTTGTCGGCGAGGATGGAATACGGGGCGCCGCCATTCTTCGGATTACCACTCTTACCGGCTCCGGAAGGGAGATTCGGGCCACGCGGGGCAATCGCTTCTCCCTCAGCCGGCAGAGCGCTGTTATATATACAGCTGAGCTGCCGGAGAATCCCCCGTGGGAGCACGCAATGACGGCGGAAGAGGTTCGGACAGCCTTCAGCCTGATTGCCAGAGAGTGGATTTCCGGAGACAACTGATGATGTGCCTTTTTGCGGGGAGCGGAAGAGTATCCCGGCGTAAGAGCGAAAGGAATGAACGCAATGAAAAAAGTGTTGGTTTTAGAAGACGAGGCCAGTATCCGCGGCTTCATTGTCATCAATCTGCGCCGTGCCGGTTATGATGTCATTGAGGCAGAGAGTGGAGAAGGGGCGCTGGAACTTCTTCGGGAGAATCCCGATATTCGGGTGGCTTTGCTGGACATTATGCTTCCCGGCATCGACGGTTTTGAAGTCTGCCGCCGCATCCGGGCCACCAACAGCCGAATCGGCATTATTATGCTGACTGCCCGGTCCCAGGAGATGGATAAGGTGACAGGGCTGATGACCGGAGCGGATGATTATGTGACCAAGCCCTTTTCCCCGGCGGAACTCACGGCCAGAGTGGATGCCTTGGTCCGCCGCTCCGGTGGTGAGGAGCCGGTGCAGACCGGAGAGCTGCTCCAGCCTCCCTTCCTGCTGAACACCCGCAACCGCACTTTGGAGAAGAATGGACAGAGGATTAAACTGACGCAGGTGGAATATTCGATTATGCGGGTGTTCATGGAAAACCCCGGAAAGGCCTTGTCCCGGGAGGAAATTCTGGATATGGTCTGGGGTCGGGACTACTTTGGAGAGCTGAAGATTGTGGATGTGAATATCCGCCGCCTGCGGCTGAAGATTGAGGATAACGTGCAGAATCCTGCTTATATTACCACTGTGTGGGGCTACGGATATAAATGGGGGCTGTGACGGGATGGAGGCTCAGGCTATGGAAAAGGAACAGCGGTGGAATTCCCTCCGTCTGCGGGGCCTGCGGCAGCGGTGGATATTCAATTCCATCCTGCCGATACTTGCGCTGCTGGTGCTGGTTGTAACGCTGTTTTCCGCCGGCGTGTCCAACTATTACTATGGCACCATGCAAAAGGGCCTGGAGACACGGGCCCAAGCCCTTGCCAGCTCCTTTAATGAGTATTTTATGGACAATGGCTTCAGCAGCTATTACCAAAAAGCGGTTCAGTCCGCCGAGAGCTTTGAGGACAAAAACCGTATTGAACTTCAGTTCATTGGTTCCAGCGGCCGCATTCAGGTCTCCACCTCCGGCCTGACGGCGGGCACCTCCCCAGGAACCGACGACATCCTGCAAGCTTTGGAGGGAAACCGAATGACTCCCACCCCATACCAGGGCCGTGATATGGAGACGGGAGAAGAGATTTTGGCGGTATCCTGCCCCCTGACGGTGAATGGACGGGTGGTGGGCGTCATGCGTCTGGTAACGTCTCTCCGGTTGGTTGACCGGCAGGTGATGCTGGCGGTGCTGGCGATTTTCCTGGTTGCGCTGCTCTGCATGCTGATGGTGGTGTTTTCCAACCTGCTGTTCATCAACAATGTGGTGGAGCCGGTAGCGGTTGTGACGGAGGCGGCGAAGCGTATTTCCGCCGGGAGCTACGGAACCCGAATTGAGAATAAATACTCCGATGAGCTGGGAGAGCTGGTGGACAATATTAACGATATGTCCCTGAAAATCAGCCAGAACGAGAAGATGAAAAGTGAATTCATCTCCTCCGTCTCCCATGAGCTGCGCACGCCCCTCACCGCAATCAACGGCTGGGGAGAGACTATTCTGGAGGATGATCTGCTCACGGACGATCCCGAGCAGCTTCGCCGGGGTATCCGGGTCATTGTCAACGAGTCCAGGCGTCTTTCCACCATGGTGGAAGAATTGCTGGACTTCTCCAAGATGGAGGACGGGCGGTTTACCCTTCAGATTGAGGATGTGGATCTTCAGGCGGAGCTGGAGGATGCGATTTTTACCTATCAGGAGTTGTTCCGCCAGGATGGAATCGCGCTGGAATACCACCCGGGGGACGGGGACCTTCCTCTGATCCGGGGGGACTCGGAGCGGCTGAAGCAGGTTTTCTGTAATGTGCTGGACAACGCTGCCAAGCACGGCGGCGCGGGCCGCCGTATTTCTGCCTCCATTGACCAGGAGGGGAGCGCTCAGGTGGTCAAAATTCGGGATTATGGTCCCGGAATCCCGGAGGAGGAGCTGCCCTTTGTCAAACAAAAATTTTACAAGGGTACTTCACGGGCCAGGGGAAGCGGCATCGGCCTGGCGGTGTGCGACGAAATTGTGGGCCTCCACGGGGGCGTTTTTACCATTGGCAACGCTGATGGAGGCGGGGCGGTGGTTACGATCAAGCTTCCGGTACGGCCATGAAAACAAGAACAAATGTTTGCTTTCTGCGAAGGCCTGTGGTATACTAAACAGCAAGGAAAGGAAATTTCATGACAGAAGGAAACAAATCCTGCGCTTTCCGCACCAGCATCGGCGGGCAGGCGCTTATTGAGGGTATTTTAATGCGGGGCCCGGAAAAACAGGCCATTGTGGTTCGGGACCAGGAGGGGAACCTGGTGGAAAAAGTGGAGAACCTCCGCTTTATCAAAGACCGTTATCCCATTCTAGGGGTTCCCCTGATCCGGGGGACGGTGAATTTTTTGGATTCTATGGTGAACGGCGTCAAGGCTCTGATGTACTCCGCCGACTTCTATCCGGAGGAAGAGACGGTGCAGCCCTCGAAGCTGGAACTCTGGCTGGAGAAGCATCTTTCCAGCAAAAAATTGGAGAGCGCAGTGGTGGCACTGGCGGTGGCGCTGGGAGTTGGGATGTCTGTCTTTCTCTTCATGGTGCTGCCTACGCTGCTGACGGGGGGCATTCTTTACTTTTTCCCCGGGTTTCCTCTGTGGGGGCGGAATCTGGTGGAGGGACTTTTGAAGGTGGTCATCTTCATGGTCTATCTGATTGCCTGTTCCAGGCAAAAGGACATCTATCGGGTCTTTCAATACCACGGCGCAGAGCATAAAACCATCTTCTGCTACGAGGCCGGACTCCCTCTGACGGTGGAAAACGTCCGGATTCAGCCGAGACATCACCCGCGCTGCGGGACAAGCTTTCTGTTTGTGGTGATCTGTGTGTCAATTCTTTTCTCCAGCGTGGTGTTTGGGATTTGGCCCATTACCAATGTGTGGCTGCGGACGGCGGTTCACTTGCTGCTGCTGCCCCTGGTTGTGGGGGTCACCTATGAATTCAACCGCTGGGTGGGGCGGCATGTTCAAGAGAACCGCCTTGCGAAGATTTTGACGGCTCCAGGCCTCTGGATGCAGAATTTTACTACCAATGAGCCTGACGGCGGCATGATTGAATGTGCGATTCGCTCCCTGGAGCTGGTGCTGCCCAGTGAGAAAGGGAAGGATGAGTGGTAAGGGAAAATTTTTCCCGCCCCTTGGTTTTTGTCAAATGGCCTCCATGGCGGGCCGCCAGCTCACAACAATAAGCGAGGTGATACTGTGGCCATCACATATAATGACCTGTATCTGGACATCCGCCGGCAGCTCCGGGAGAGTGGTGTAGAGGCGGCCACGATGGAGGCGCGGGAGCTGGTGTGCTTCGGCACCGGAAAGAGCCGGGAGGAGCTGATCCGGGACAGCCGCCTCTATGCTTCCCCGGAACGGGAAGGCCAGGTCCGCCAGCTGGTTGAGCGCCGCATGGCAGGAGAGCCGGTCGCCTATCTCATTGGTGAGTGGGAGTTTTACGGCCTCCCATTGGATATCTCCCGGGATGTCTTGATTCCCCGGTCCGACACAGAGGTGCTGGCCGGACAGGCCATCGCGTACATACAGGCATTGGGGGAGTGCCGGGTGCTGGACCTGTGTGCCGGGAGCGGCTGCATCGGTCTGGCCATCGCCTCCCAGGCCCCTTCGGCAAGGGTAGTGCTGGGAGAGATTGACGACAGCGCTCTGAAAATCTGCCGCCAGAATATCCGCCGGAACGGCCTGTCAAGCCGGGTAATGCCTGTTCAGATGGATGCGCTGGAAAAGCCTGCCCGGTCTCTGGGGGAGTTTCAATGCATTGTGAGCAACCCGCCGTATATTCCGACTGCGGACATCGCCGGACTAGGGAAGTCTGTTCGAGCCTATGAGCCCCGCCTGGCGCTGGACGGCGGGACTGACGGATTGGATTTCTACCGTTCCATCATTCAGAACTGGCGGGAGGCGCTGGTTCCCGGCGGGAGGCTGTATTTTGAGGTGGGCGCCGGACAGGCGGACGCGGTTCTGCGGCTGATGCGCAGCCAGGGCTTCGGCGATATTCAGATTGTAAAAGATCATCATAAGATTCCAAGAGTTGTGCTGGGCATGCTCTGTGCGGAAATTTAAAAAGGAGAAACTGCCATGGAGAAAAGACTGTATAAAATAAACCGAGGGAAAATTGTGGACGGCGTCTGCGGCGGTATTTCCGAGAGAATCCTCGGAATGGTAATCAGGAGCCGGTTTGAAAGCGGATTTTGAGCAGATAAGCAGGTAAAATGATTGGCAGGTTCCCGGCTTACATAAAAATATTGGGAGGATAATTGCATGGCAAAGGACAAAGCGCCGCTGCCCGCCGCCGCGCCGGCGGCGGATAAGAAGAAAGCGATCGACAGCGCCATGAGCCAGATCGAGAAAATGTATGGAAAAGGCTCTATCATGCGCCTGGGAGACCGGACCGCGATGAACGTGGAGTATATTCCCACAGGTTCTCTGGCACTGGACGTGGCCCTTGGCATCGGAGGCCTGCCCAAGGGGCGGATTATTGAAATTTATGGGCCGGAGTCCTCCGGCAAGACGACTCTGGCTCTCCATGTGGTGGCTGAGGCTCAGAAGCGGGGAGGCGAGGTGGCCTTTGTAGACGCGGAACATGCCTTAGACCCCACTTATGCCCACGCTTTGGGCGTGCGTGTGGAAGATATGTTGATTTCCCAGCCGGACACCGGTGAACAGGCTTTGGAGATTACCGAGGCGCTGGTCCGTTCCGGAGCCATTGACGTGATTGTTGTGGACAGCGTGGCAGCGCTGGTTCCCCGGGCGGAAATTGAAGGCGAGATGGGCGACAGCTATGTGGGTCTTCACGCCCGGCTGATGAGCCAGGCTCTGCGGAAGCTCACCGGCGCCATCGGAAAGACCAACACGATTGTTATTTTTATCAACCAGCTCCGGGAAAAGGTCGGCGTCATGTACGGCAACCCGGAGGTTACCACCGGAGGCAGAGCGCTGAAATTCTATGCCTCGGTCCGGATTGACGTCCGCCGGGTTGAGGCGCTGAAAAACGGCAGCGAGATTATCGGCAGCCGTACCCGGGCGAAGGTTGTGAAAAATAAAATGGCCCCCCCGTTCCGGGAGGCTGAATTTGACATCATGTACGGCGAAGGAATTGCCCGGGAGGGCGAACTCATCGATTTGGGCGTGAAGCTGAACCTGGTGCAGAAGGCTGGCTCCTGGTTTTCCATGGGAGAGACCCGGATTGGTCAGGGCCGGGATGCGGCGAAGCGCTATCTTCAGGAGAATCCGGAGATTCGGGAGAAGCTGGAGGCGGATATCCGCAAAAACTTTGACAAGCTCATGAGCAATCAGTCCCGCGCGGCCGCCAAGGCTGCCGGACGGGCGGTGGACGTCAGCGCCGACGATTTCGACGACTCCGGCGATGCGGATTGAGCGGATGGAAGCCTCCAGGCACAAAAAGGGCCGCATACTGGTTTTTCTGGAGGATGGGGCCTGCCTGAAAGTCACGGAACAGGAGCTGCTGGATTTTGGCTTCCGATCCGGGGATGAACTGGACACGAAGACATTAGAGCGCCTGCGTGAAGCGGCGGGGATATCCAACACCCGGGCCGCCGCTGCCGATCTGATCGGAAAACGGGCCATGAGCCGGCGGGATTTGGAGCGGAAATTGCAGGAAAAAGGGGCCAGTGAGGCCGACGCCCGCTATGCCGCCGATTGGCTGGAAGCCATAGGGGCAATTAATGACGCGGAGTATGGGGCGGCCCTGGTCCGCCATTATGGCGGAATGGGTTACGGCCCTGCCCGCATAAAGGAAAAGCTCTATGAAAAAGGTGTGCCCAGGGAACTGTGGGAGGAAGCTTTGGAGGAGCTGCCTGAAAACAGCGGTCAGATAGACGCTTTTCTTGCCTCCAAGCTCCGGGGCCGGGCGCCGGATGAGAAGGAGAAGCGCCGCCTTACCAATGCCCTGTTGCGCCGGGGATTCGGCTGGGATGAGGTGAGAGCGGCATGGGGACGGCTGGGAAACGAGGCCGGGGAAGACATTTTGGACGATTTATGAGAGCGGCTCCAGAAGCTGCGCCATCATCTGCGCGCCAAAGCGCGCGCCGGAACGAAAGGCCTGTTCTCCCTGCTCCTGCGCCAGCGCTTCGATGCAGGTTTCCAGCTTTTTCGCCGTTTCTGCGTCCAGGGCGTCCAGGCGGCTTTTTACCTGGCGTTCGGCTGTGGTCTGCGGCTCCTTCAAGTAGCAGGAGGTTCCGTATTGCAGGGGGTCATCGTGAAAAACAGCCGTTAAAATGTCGAACATAGTCTATTTGCTCCTTTTATGATTTACGATTAGTAGACTTTGCAATAATCTACTAATCGTAAAATGTCAAGAGGTTTTTATGAGAAAAGCAATATTATTTGATCAGCGTCTTTCTCTTCTTCGTAAACAAGCGGGTCTTAGTCAAAAGCAGTTGGGAGAAGTCATAGGGGTTTCTAACAAGGCAATTTGCACAATGGAAAACGGAACGCGGGAAACCACCTTTGAAAGGCTGGTCCTTCTGGCGGAATTTTTTCATGTTTCTACGGATTACCTGCTGGGTGTTACCGCTGACCCAGCGTGGCGGGGCGCTCCGCTGGAGGAGGGGAAATCATGACGCATAAAATATCCTTTATCTCCCTTGGCTGCGCCAAAAACCAGGTGAACTGTGAGCAAATGATGTCCCTGGTTCAGGCGGCGGGCCATGAGATTGTTTCCGAGCCTGCCGGGGCGGATGTGGCGGTGGTAAACACCTGCGGTTTTTTGGCCTCCGCCTGTGAGGAGGCTATTGACAGCATTCTGGAGCTGGCGGAGCTGAAAAAGGCGGGGAAGCTGAAAAAAATTCTTGTTACGGGCTGTATGGCCCAACGCTATCAGACCGACGTTCTGGCGGAACTGCCGGAAATCGATGGCATTCTGGGGACCGGCAGCTATGGAGACATTGCCGGGGCCATTACGGAGGCAATGGAGCAGGGCCTCCGGCCCTGCCATTTGGGAAACATTCACACGGCCCCCCAGAACGGGCCCCGCATCCTCTCCACTCCTCCCTGGTATGCGTATCTGCGCATTGCCGAGGGCTGCGATAATCACTGTGCCTACTGCGTAATTCCCTCCCTCCGGGGAAAATACCGGAGCCGCCCTATGGGGGAGCTTCTGGATGAGGCGGCGGAGCTGGCCTCCGCCGGGGTGAAGGAGCTGCTGGTCATTGCCCAGGACATTACCCGCTATGGCACGGATTTGAATGGGGAACACCAGCTGGCCGCCCTCCTGCGGGAGCTGTGCAAGCTGGATTTCCATTGGATACGCCTTCATTATCTCTACCCAGACGAAATTACAGAGGAGCTTATTGATACCATCGCGTCGGAAGGCAAAGTTCTGCCCTATTTGGATATTCCTATTCAGCATTGCAGCGACAGCATCCTGAAGGCCATGAATCGCAGGGATACCAAGGAATCAATCCGTTCTTTATTTCAGACCCTTCGAGCCCGGATTCCTGGCCTGGTTTTGCGGACCAGCCTCATTGCCGGGCTTCCCGGAGAGGGGGAAGCGGAGTTTGAGGAGCTATGCGAATTCCTTCGGGAGCAGAAAATTGAGCGGGCCGGGGTCTTCCCCTTCTCCCCTGAAGACGGAACTCGGGCGGCCCGGATGGAGCATGTGGACGCTGCCGAGGCCGCCCGCCGGGCGGAGGTGGCCGTGGATGTGCAATCGGATATTATTGATGAATACAATGAATCCGTCCTGGGGGAGGAGCGGGAACTGCTCTGTGAGGGCTTCGACGGCCAGGCCCAGATGTTCTATGGCCGGAGTTATGCCGAATCCCCGGAGATTGATGGGCGAATTTGGTTCACAGCGAACGGGGAGTGCGATCCGGGAACCTTTGTCACGGTCCGCCTGACCGGCGTGATGGATGGTGAGCTTACCGGAGAACAGGCGGAATGAAGGCTGCTGGGAAACGGAGTCCCCTGACTGAGATTCCCGGGGTGGGGGACCGAACTGCCGCCGTTATGGAGGCTTTGGACATTCGCCAGATTTCCGACCTCCGGGGGCAGGTTCCGGAGGAGCTGTATCTTCGGGAATGTCTGATGAAGGGCTATCAAGAAGACCGCTGTGCCCTCTATGTCTGGCGGGCGGCGGTGTACTACGCGGACCATCAAAGACGGGAACCCGAGAAGCTGAAGTGGTGGTATTGGAAAGACAAGGCCTATCCTGAGGAGGAAGATTTATGAATCTGCCCAACAAATTGACCATGCTCCGCATCGTTCTGGCGCCGGTATTTCTTGCGGTGCTGTACTGGGGATTTCCCGGCGCAGATTACGTGGCGCTGGCGATTTTTGTCATCGCCAGCGTGACGGATATGTTGGATGGGAAAATTGCACGGAAATACAACCTTGTCACGGATTTTGGAAAGTTCGCCGATCCTCTGGCGGATAAAATCCTGGTAGTAGCGGCGCTGCTGTGGTTTGTGGAGTGCGGCCGCATGTCTGCTTGGATGCTGATGATTGTCGTTACCCGGGAGTTCGCCGTCAGCGGCCTGCGGATGATTGCCTCGGACAACGGGCGGGTGATTGCCGCCGGGTGGTCCGGAAAGGTGAAGACCGCCTCCACTATGGTCTGCATTGCGGTGATGCTGCTGCTGGGGCCCTCCCAGGCCGCTTACCGGGCAGGGGGATATCTGACCGCCGTGCCTTGGGACCGCTATATTTCGTGGATTGACACGGCCTGCGTGTGGATCATCACCCTGACGACCCTATATTCCGGCGTGGAGTACTTCGCGAAGAACAAAGACGTAATCCGCTCCGCCTAGTTCTTTTTTCGAGAAAAAGGGATCAAAAAGCTTTCACATGCTCCGGCAGTCCGGCAATTTATCAAGATGAAACGGCGGCAACGAATCATCTTCGTTGCCGCCGCTTTGCTTTAAATTTTTCTCAGACCATCAGCGTGCAGGAAAGCTTTTTAAAATACGTTCTTTCAAGAGGGCATCAGATTTTCACGGCCTTGCCGGTTTTCCATGCCTCCGTGGTGGCGTATCCAATGGCAGTGGATTTGGTTCCGTCGTAGACGCTGACGCCGGGGGCCTTGCCCTTCAGCACGCAGTCTACGAACTCTTCCACCTCAATAAGGTAAGCTTCCTCAAACCGCTCCGGGAAGGAGCCTACGCATTCGGCGCAGACACCATTTTGGTTGTACAGGCGGGCCTGGTTCTTTTCCGGGACGGCGGAGATGCGGATGGTGCCCTCGGTGCCCACGATTTCGGTTTCCACATGGTAGCCGTAGGGGGCCGTCCGTCCCACATGAATCATGCCCATGGCGCCGTTTTCAAACTTGTAGACGGCCACGCCGGTTTCGTCGTCCCCGGCTTCCTTGAACTCCGGATGCTTGAAGGTGGAACCCATGGCATACACCTCCGTGGCCTCGCAGCCCAGGAACCAGCGCATCAGGTCGATGTCGTGAATGGCCATGTCCAGGAAAATGCCGCCGGAGTTTTTGGCGAACCGGATAGCCCCGTCCACAAAAGCCTCCGGGTCGATGCCGGTGGCCTTCACCAGATAGGGGGTGCCGATGGCTCCGGCATCGATTTTCTCCTTGGCGTAGGAATAGGATTTGTCATAGCGCCGCATGAAGCCCAGCATGAAAGTCAGCTCCGGGTGCCGCTCCACGGCGGCCTCCGCCTGCTTGCACTGGGCCACGTCCACGCCCAGGGGTTTCTCGGAGAAGACATGCTTCCCCGCGTCCAGGGCGGCTTCGATCTGCCAGCAGTGCTCGGAGGAGGTAGTGACAATCACCACTGCGTCAATGTCGGCTTTCGCCAGCATTTCCTTGTAGTCTGTGTAGACGTCAGTGACGCCCAGCTCGGTTTTCGCGTATTCCAGCTCGGCAGGAACAATGGAACAGGCTGCCGTCAGCTCCGCGCCGGGAATTTTGTAGCGGATATTCTGGGCATGAACCTTGCCAAGGCGTCCAAGACCCACTACGCCGATTTTCAGTTTTTCCATTACTTCGCGACCTTTTCTTTCTCCTCGGCCTCCTGCTTGGCGGCGGCGGCCATACGGCGGTTCTTCGCCTCCACGCCGGCCCGGACCACGTCCATGAAGACCGCCAGGATGATGACCAAGCCCAGGACGATATTCTGGCCCGCGGAGTCGATGGACATCAAGGCAAATCCGTTCCGGAGTACCGCGATGATCAACGCGCCCAGCATGGTGCCGATCATGGTGCCCTTGCCGCCAGTGAAGGAGGCGCCGCCGATGATGCAGGCCGCGATGGCGTCGGTATCATAGGGCAGATTTGCGTTGGCGCCGTTGCAGATGCCGGAGCGGCCCACGGAGACGATGCCGCCCAGGGCCGCCATGACGCCGCTCATGGTGTAGCAGAAGGTCAGGACGTTGGCGGTGTTGATGCCGGAGAGGCGGGTGGCCTCCATATTGCCGCCGGCGCAGTAGATGGAGCGGCCCAGAGCCGTGCGGCTGAGGAAGAAGTGCATGATGACGTACAGGATAATAACCACGATGAAGCTGACAGGGAAGCCGTTAATGGTGGCCTTGCCCAGGATTTGGACGGACTCAGGGAAGTTGTTGACGATCTGGCTGCCGGTGACCAGCAGGGCCATGCCCCACAGGACGTTCTTCATGCCCAGGGTGGACACAAAGGGATGGGGCAGGTGCAGCCGGGTCAACAGGACGCCGTTGATGAAGCCCACAGCGCCGCCGGCCACGATGGCCACCACCATCATCAGCACGCCGCTGGTGACTTCGGCCTTGTTCATAGCGCCCATGACGCAGGCGCAGAACACGGCGTTGGCGCCCACGGACAGGTCGATACCCGCGGTGATCAGGCAGAGCAGCATGCCCACCGCCAGGAAGGCGTTGAAGGCCGTCTGCTTCAAAATGCCCATGAGGTTGCTGTAGCTGTAGAAGTTGGAGTTCGCAATGGACAAAACCACGCACATGATTACCAGGGCCAGCAGGGTTCCCATTTGGAACCCGGACCCGCTCTTTTTCTTAGTCATCTAAACTACCTCCCCAAGCCGCTTTCATAATGTCCTCCTGGTTGAAGTGCTTGCTGTCCCGGTCTACGGTAGCCATGACCCGGCCGCCCCGCATGACGACCACCCGGTCGCTCATGCCCAGGATTTCCGGCATTTCGGAGGAAATCATGATGACGCATTTTCCCGCCTTCACCAGGCTGTTCATAACGTTGTAAACCTCGACCTTCGCGCCCACGTCGATGCCGCGAGTGGGCTCGTCGAAGATATAAATGTCCGCTTCGCTGTTGAGCCACTTGCCGATGACCACCTTCTGCTGGTTGCCGCCAGAGAGCTGGCCCACGATTTCGTCAATGGAGGGGGTCTTGATCCGCAGGGTCTTGATGTGCCCCTCGCCGGTTTCCTGGATGCGCTTTTCGTCCAGGAACAGCCCGGAGGCATGCCGTTTCAGGCTGGCCAGCACCAGGTTCGTGCGGATGGACTCCTGAAGCACCAGCCCTTGGCCCTTCCGGTCCTCGGTCAGCAGGGCGACGCCCGCCGCGATGGCCTGCTTGGGACTTTTGATCTTGACCTCTTTGCCCTTGATGTAGATTTTGCCGCCGTCGATGGGGTCTGCACCGAAGACGGCCCGGACGGTCTCCGTCCGTCCCGCGCCCACCAGGCCGCTCATGCCCAGGATTTGACCGCCGTAAGCCTCCAGGCTGACGTTTTTCAGCACGCCGCCGATGGAGAGGTTCTCAATCTTCAGCATGCACTCGCCCTTTTTCCCGAACTCCTTGGGGAACTGATTTTCCAGGGTCCGGCCCACCATGGCGGTGATGAGGGAGTCGTTGTCCCAGTCCTTGATGTCCCGGGTCTCAATGAACTCGCCGTCCCGGATGACGGTCACCCGGTCGCAGAGCTCGAACAGTTCCTCCAGCTTGTGGGAGACAAAGAGAATGCCCACGCCCCGGGCCTTCAGCTCCCGGCAGGTGGTCATGAGCTGCTTGACCTCTTTTTCGCCCAGGGAGGAGGTCGGCTCGTCCATAATGATCATCTTCGCGTCAATCAAAACCGCCTTCGCGATTTCGATCATCTGCTGAACACCCATGCCGAAGGAGCCCGCCGCCTTCCTGGGGTCGATGTCCTGGCCCAGGGATTTCATGACATCCCCGGCCTTTTTGTGCATGGAGTCATAGTCCAGAAGGAAGCCCTTCTTGGTCCACTTGTTGATAAAGATGTTATCGGTCACGCTGAGGAGCTTTTCGATGTTCAGCTCCTGATAGACGCAGGCGACGCCTGCGGCGGCGGACTCGTTGGGATTCTTGAAAACCTTCCTCTCGCCGTGGACATAGATCTCGCCCTCGTCCGCCATGTGAACGCCGGTGAGGACCTTGATCAGCGTGGATTTGCCCGCGCCGTTCTCACCGATCAATCCGTGGATCTCGCCCGGTTTCACGGCCAGCTGCATGTTGTGCAGGGCCACGACGCCGGGAAACCGTTTGGTTACGTTTCTCAGCTCAACTACGTATTCGCCCACCTAATAATCACCTCATTCTCTTGGAAATCAGGGGTTTTGCGACACACGGGGTCCCGGAAATATGTGACTGGGAAAAGAGAAAAGGGGCCCCGCTCCGGCGGAGCCGGAACGGGGCCCCTTCACTCACTTCAAAAGGGATGTACGGCTTTTGCTTATTTAGGCCAGGTAGCCCTGGAGCTGCTCCAGACGGGCCTGGGCGGTGGAGGGATCGACGATGCTGGCGCCTGCGTCGATGAACTCGTCCAGCTTCTCGCCCTGGAGGGCGCGGACCACGGCGTCCACGGAGTTATAGCCCATGCTGTAGCCCTCCTGGCAGACGGACATGGTCTCCTCGCCGTTCAGGATGGACTGGCAGGCGGACTGGATGCCGTCGAAGCCCAGGAAGACGGTGTTCTTGTAGTTCTCGTTGCCGGAGGCGGCGGCGGTGCGGGCGGCGGCCATGGCCATGTCGTCGTTGTTGGCGCAGATGACGGCAATGCCCTCGGGATGGTTCTGGATGATGGCTTCCATGCAGGTGACGGCCTGGTCGGCCACGGCGTTGGCGTACTGGATCTCGTCGGAGAGGAAGACGCCGCCGGCGGCCTCAATGCCGGCTTTGTAGCCGGCCATGCGGGCTTCGTTGGTGGAGTCGCCCTGAACGCCGGCGATCTCGATGCACTTGATCTCCTCCCAGCCGCGCTCCTTGGCCAGCTTCGCGGCGGCCTCGCCGCCCAGCTTGCCGGCGGCCTCGTTGCCGGTGCCGACGAAGGAGAGGACCTCGGGGGCGTCGATGTCGGTATCCACGGCCACGATGGGCTTGGTCTGATTGGCAATGATGGTGGTTACCATGTCAGCCTGGAGGGGAGCGATGACATAGCCGTCGATGTCGGCGTTGTTCATGTCGGTTTCGATCATGTTCAGCTGCTCGTCATAGGCGGTCTCGGAAGTGGCGCCCTTGACGGTGACGGTGACGTTGGGATGCTCCTTGCCATAGGCCTCGGCGCCGGCCACCACGTACTTCCAGTACTCGGAGGCGGTGGTCTTCAGGATGACGGAGATGTTGTAGGTCTCGTCGCCGCCGGAAGAGCCGGAATCGGCGGGCTGGGACTGCTGCTGGCCGCCGGAGGACTGCGCTCCGTCGGAGCCGCTGTTGCCGCCGCAGGCGGCCAGGGAAAAGACCATAGCGAGGGAGAGGATCAGTGCGAGAAACTTCTTCATGACTTCTTTTCTCCTTTTCAAATGTTTTCCCCGGACAACATGAAGCCTTCCCTAAAAACCTTGCTTCCCGCGCTTACAAAGCGCGGGAAAAGGGAGTACTCCCTTTTCAAAGGCTCTTGAAAAGATAACCGCCATGCTCTCCGGCAAATACGGTGGTATTTTAGCACAAGGCTCCGGCGGCAGTCAAGAAGACTATACCATATTTGTACACTTCGAAGAAATCGCAGAATATTTTTGTGGATAGTACCTAAGGCACAAAAACAGTTATTTCCAAAGATATCCAACCTTTGACTTTTGGACACAAGGGAACACGAGTGCCCGGCTGCATCCTGAACCGCGGCGGCGGAGCGTGTCTGCGGGACGGCAGGGTTTGCTTTGTGCGGGAAACAGAATATTATGAAATTCTCCGTCTCTTGACTTTTTCTGCGGGCCCGCTGTAATATGATAAGAAAAGATTTACATTTCCCAATTTGGAGGCAGATTATGGAACATGCCGATCTGATTGTTTGCCGGGATGTGTCCCTGGGATATGAGGGGCATCGGGTTTTGAGCGGCCTGAACCTCCGTATTCAAAGCGGAGATTATCTCTGTATCGTGGGAGATAACGGATCCGGGAAGTCCACGCTGCTCCGGGGGCTTCTGGGACTGCTGCCGCCGCTGGCCGGAACAATTGGACGGGCCCCGGAGCTGGAGCGCGGAGCGGTAGGCTACCTGCCTCAGCAGACCCAGGCCCAGCGGGACTTTCCGGCCACGGTGGAGGAGGTGGTGCTCTCTGGCTGCCTGAACCGGAAGGGGTTTCGGTTTTTTTATTCTCCCGCTGAGAAGTCCGGGGCGCTGATGAATATGGGGAAGCTGGGAATTCTGGAGCTGAAGGACCGGAGCTACCGCAGCCTCTCCGGCGGCCAGCAGCAGCGCGTTCTGCTGGCCAGGGCCCTCTGTGCTGCCAGCCGGCTTTTGATTCTGGACGAGCCTGTCACCGGCCTGGACCCTTCCGCCGCACAGGACCTTTACAAAACGCTCGATTATTTGAACCGCCGGGAGAATATGGCGGTGGTTATGGTAACGCATGACCTTCGCTCCGCTCTCCGGAATGCCGGAACCATTCTTCATATCGGCCAGGCCGGAACCTTCCTGGGAACCCCGGCGGAATATCTGTCCTCTCCTTTTGGGAGGAAATTTAAGGAGGCGTCAGAATGAGCCTGCTCTATATGTTTTCCTTTCCTTTTATCCAGAGGGCCCTCGTTGCCGGGGTGCTGGTAAGCGTGTGCGCCGCCCTGCTGGGGGTTCCGCTGGTTCTGAAGCGCTATTCCATGATCGGGGACGGCTTGTCTCATGTTTCCTTCGGGGCTTTGGCGGTGGCCGCGGCTCTGGGCTTTACGCCGCTGTATTTCTCTATTCCGGTGGTGATAGCCGCGGCCTTTCTCCTCCTCCGGGTGGCGGACAGTCCCCGCTGGAACAGTGATGCGGCCATCGCTGTGGTCAGCGCCTCCTCTCTGGCCCTGGGGGTGCTGGTCATCTCCAAAACGTCGGGCATGACTACGGATGTAGATAACTATATGTTCGGCAGCGTCCTGGCGATGAGCCGTGAGGATGTGGTGCTTTCTGTGGCTTTGTGCGCCGCCGTATTGGCGCTGTTTGCGCTGTTTTACCACCGCATTTTTGCCGTTACATTTGACGAGAGCTTTTCACGGGCTACGGGCCTGAAGGCGGAGCGGTATAACGCGCTGCTGGCCATTCTGACGGCCCTGACCATCGTTTTGGGAATGCGGATGATGGGGGCCATGCTGATCTCCTCCCTGGTGATTTTCCCGGCGCTGACGGCCATGCGGCTTTTTCGGAGCTTTCGGGGCGTGACTCTGTGCGCCGCTGCCGTGTCGGTTGGGTGCTTCTGTGTGGGGCTGGCGGTATCCTTCGCCTGGTCTACGCCGGTGGGAGCCACAGTGGTGGCGGCGCATCTGGCGCTGTTCCTTTCCGCCTGGGCTGTCTCGCTGATTCAAGTCCGGCGGCAGAGGTAACATTTAAAAATAAAAGTTTTTAAAAGTAAGAAAAAGCTTGCAATTTAAGAACTGCCGTGCTATACTGACAGTTGCTGTTGCGGCAGAAGCTGCGCTGCAATTCGTTTTAGAAAGGGGTGAACAGAGCAATGAAGGAAGGAATCCATCCCAATTATCAGCAGACTACGATTACATGCGCCTGCGGTAATGTGATTGAGACAGGTTCTACCAAGAAGGATATCAAGGTGGAAGTCTGCTCTAAGTGTCACCCCTTCTTCACCGGCAAGCAGAAGCTGGTGGACACCGGCGGCCGGGTCGCGAAGTTCAACAAGAGGTTCGGCCTGGACAAGTGAGTCCGACACTGTCACATGTAAGAGAGCGCGCCGTAGTCCGGCGCGCTCTTTTTTCGTACATTGTACATTGGGAGGGGGAAGACGCCATAGACTGCGGGATCATACGTCTTGCGGACCGACCGGATATGAAAGCGGCGGCCGCGCAGTGGTTTCATGAAAAATGGGGTGTTCCTCTGGCCGCTTATCTGGACAGCATGGAGGCATGCCTGCGTGGGGAGAGCCCCGTTCCGCAGTGGTATATTGCGGCGGAGGCCGGCAGAATCATCGGTGGGCTGGGCGTCATCGACAACGATTTCCACCCCCGAAAGGACCTGACGCCCAATGTCTGCGCGGTGTATACAGAGGAGGACCGGCGGTGTGAGGGAATCGCCGGGGTCCTGCTGCGGTTCGCATGCGCCGATATGAAGGCCAGGGGAGTGGATACGCTGTACCTGGCAACCGATCACAGGTCCTTCTGCCAGCGTTATGGATGGGCATTTTTCTGCATGACGCAGGAAGAGGGAGGCCCGGGCCTGTTAAGGCTGTATGTCCATAGGGAACCGTGAGGCTGGGCGGTTTTCCGCTGAGATGTTTGGAGAGATATTTTTGGGAGGGAGGTTCGCATGGAAGAACTGGACCCGAAGCAGACAAGCCGGGCAGAGGCCTTTGAGCTGTGGATGCAAGCCCCCATGCCTATGGTGACGCTGTTCAAGACCCTGGACGTCACCCAGGCGGTCCGCCTCAGCCGGAGGCGGGGAATCAAGCTGAATCTTCTGCTGTGCTGGTGCGTGGGAAGGGCGGCCTCCCGGGTAGAGGAGTTTTACACTCTCCCGGCGGGGGATAAACTGATCCGATATGACCGGTTAGCGGTGGATATGGTGACGGCTCTCCAGGGCGGAGGGATCAGCACCTGCGATGTTCCCTTTTCCGAAGATATGGAACAGTTCCGGCGGGACTACCTGGCGCTGACCGCCCGGGTCCGGGAGACCGGGGAACCCTATGACCTGAGCGGCACGCATATGGTCATTGGCACCTCCGCCCTTCCCTGGACGGAGATCGACGGTGCGGTAAATGTCTACGCCGGGTTTTATAACAACCCCTTCCTAATCTGGGGGAAATACCGAAAGAAGTTCCTGCGGGCCCTTCTGCCTGTTTCCTTCCAGTTCCATCACTCCCAGATGGACGGCGGCCACGCCGCGCGGTTTTTGGAGAACCTTCAGGAGGAGATGCGGAACTTGTAAAGCCACCTGTCTTAAAGCGGTTAAAACGCCGCCCCGAAGCATCTTTTTTCGCCGGGACAGAGTTGATTTGGAATTCTTCGGTGTTCCTGCGTCAAATCGTCTTGCGCGGCAAAAAAATTGAAACCGGTCCGGCATTCTTCCGGTTTCAAAACAGGCTGCGGCCGGCGGTAAATTCCTTGTTGCGTTTTTTCCTGAAACGCATATACTGGAAATAGGCCTTATTTGAATTTGTATTTTGAAAGGAGTCCTCTGCCATGAGACTGCACCCCGCAGACCCCAAACGTTTAGCCCCGGAGCTGCTCCCGGCCTTCGGCAGCCGGAACGCGCTGCTTGCCGCCGGAACGGCGGAGCGCTGCAATACGATGACCATCGGCTGGTTCCAGACGGGACGGCTGTGGGGACTGCCGGCCTGCACGGTTTATGTGCGGCCCGAGCGCTACACGTATCAATTCATGGAGGACAGCGATTGGTTCACCGTGTCCGTAATGCCTGCTGAAAGGAAAGAGGCTATGGCTGTCTGCGGCACAAAGAGTGGACGGGATATGGATAAAATCAAGGAATGCGGGCTGGCGGTCCGCGCCGGTGAAAACGGGGCTCCCTTCTTTGAAGAGGCGGAACTGGTTCTGGTCTGCAGGAAGCTTTATGCCCAGGACATGGACCCCGCCTGTGTTCTCCCCGCCGGAGAGGAAAAGATTCTGCCCAGCTATGGGGCAAAGGGCGGATGGCACCGGATTTACATTGGGGAGATTACGGAGGCGTACTCCGCAGGATAAAAACTTAAAATTATATGGAATATTAAGGAAGTACTATGCAAGAGACAAAGGAAATTCGAGACAAGGTGGTTTTGGTGGGGTTGAATTCCCCGGTCCTCAAGCGGGAGGAAAACGCCGGGGAGGATACGCTGGAGGAGCTCTCCGCCCTGGTGGAGACTGCCGGAGGCGAAACGGTGGGCATGGTTCTGCAAAATCGGAACACACCAGATCCAAGAACCTTCATCGGCGAGGGCAAGTGTGCTGAGGTCAAGCTCTACTGCGAAAATACTGGGGCCACCATGGTCATCTTCGACAACGATCTGTCTCCCTCTCAGCTCCGCTGCCTGACGGAGTTGCTGGGGGTGCAGGTTCTGGACCGCTGCGGGCTGATCCTGGATATCTTCGCCCAAAGAGCCCGGACAAGAGAGGGGCGCTTACAGGTGGAGCTGGCCCAGTATCAATACCTGCTGCCCCGCCTGACGGGCATGTGGACCCATTTGGAGCGCCAGGCTGGTACCAGCGGCAGCGGGCCCATCGGCTCCAAGGGCCCCGGCGAGACCCAGCTGGAGACGGACCGCAGGCACATTCACCGGAAGATCGACAAGCTTCGGGAGGACCTGGAGGATGTCCGCAGGGTGCGGAATACCCAGCGCCGCCAGCGGCGGAAGAATGAAATTCCGGTTGCGGCTCTGGTGGGTTACACGAATGCCGGGAAGTCTACCCTTTTAAACCGCCTTACCGGGGCGGGCATCCCGGCGAACAACCGCCTGTTCGACACGCTGGATACCACCAGCCGCCTGCTCCATGTCAGCGATACCACAGATGTGGTGCTCAGCGACACCGTGGGCTTTATCCGCAAGCTGCCGCATCAGCTTGTCGAAGCGTTCAAGGCCACGCTGGAGGAGCTGGAGTACGCAGACATACTGCTCCACGTGATTGACGTGTCCAGTGAGGACTGGCAGGGACAGGCCCGGGTGGTGGAAGAGCTAATTTTAGAGCTGGGGGCGGGAGACCTGCCCCGAATTGACGTGTTCAACAAAGCGGACCGGCTCCCCTTGGGGGAGATCATGCCCCATGGCGAGGATATCTGCGTTGTTTCTGCCAAGACCGGCGAGGGCGTGGATAAGCTGCTGGAAATGGTTGCCCGGCGGCTGGACAAGGGCGTCCGCCGGGTGACAATTCACCTGCCCTATGACCGGGGCGGCCTGCTGGACATGCTCTACAAGGAGGCCAAGGTGGAGAGGGTGGAATACGGCGAGACCATCGACGTGACGGCGGTATGCTCCCCCCGGACCCTGGGACGGGTGGCGGAGTTCACAGACGGCTGAGGCCCTCCCCGGTGCGGAGGCCCAGGAGGAACGCCTGGATGGCCGTGAATTCCAGGACCTTGTCCAGGCTTTCCCGGCCGGCGGGAGGCAGGTCGCTGCGGATGAGGTCGAAGTGGAAGGCGTAGTCCCGTTTTGGCGCGGCGTCGAGCTGCGGACGGATGTAGTGGGCGTGGAGCCAGGGCAGGAAGTCGGACATAGAAATCACCTTTCTAAAAACACAAAACTTAGCGTGCTATAGACAGTGTAGCACAACAAATATAGCGTGTCAAGAGGAGGGAGCCATGATATTTCAAGAAAGACTCCGCGCCTTGCGGAAAGAGCGGAAGGAGACACAGGCGCGGACGGCGGCGGCCCTGGGGTTGGCGGACCGTCATTACCAGCGGTTTGAAGGGGGGACAAACCTGCCTAGCTTCCAGAATATCGTCGCCCTGGCGGATTACTTCCAGGTCAACGCGGATTACCTGCTGGGCCGGACCGATGTCCGGGACATGCTGCCGCCCGCCAAAAAGGAGAGCGGCCATGGCTGACGGCTACCGCGTTCCCTTCTCGGATGTTGAAACCGAATTCACCGAAAAGCGCTCCCGCTTTATCACGAACCTCTGGCGGGTGGAGACCGAGGCGGAGGCCCGGGCCAAAATTGAAGAGGTCCGAAAAAAGCACTACGACGCCCGGCACCATTGCTGGTGCTATCTGATTCGGGAGGGCGGCGCAGTCCGCTACTCCGACGACGGCGAGCCTCAGGGCACCGCCGGGCAGCCCATGCTGAACGTATTTCAGCGCCAGGAGGTCACCAACGTCTGCTGTGTTGTGACCCGGTACTTTGGCGGCGTGCTGCTGGGAGCGGGGGGGCTGAGCCGCGCCTATGGCCGGGGAGCCAGGGACGGGCTGGACGCGGCGGGCACCGCCTGGGTCAGCCTTTGGACTTTATGGGACGTGCCCTGCCCGTATCCGCTTCTGGAGCGGCTGAAGCTGGAGATATCCGCCCGGGGCGGGGTTCTCCGGGATGCGGATTATGGGACGGAGGTGCTGCTGCACACAGCGTTTTCCCCGGAGGGGGCGGCGGCCTTTGGCGCCCGGCTGACAGAGCTGTCTGCCGGACAGCTGTCCATGGTCCCGGCGGGAGAGGAATACCTGCCGGGACCGAGAGAAGAATAAAGAGATAAGACAAACGCCGGAAGGACTGCACCTTCCGGCGTTTGCGCTACAGCCTCTCGGATTTGTCTCCGGCGTACCACATGTTGTAGGTCTGGCGATAGATTTCAGCGGCCTGTTTCGTATGGCAGATCATCCGCACCCGGCGGGGAAGATCGTGGCTCTGGAGGAAATCCATAATAGCCTTCAGAGCTACGCTGGCCGCCTGGGCCATGGGGTAGCCATACACTCCAGTGGAAATAGAGGGGAAATCCACGCTTTCAATGCCGTGGCCTTCCGCTAATATCAGACAGGAACGGTAGCAGGAGGCCAGCAGGGCTGCCTCACCGGTATCCCCGCCCTGCCAGATGGGACCGGGAGTGTGAATCACATATTGTGCGGGGAGGAGGTATCCTTTTGTCAGCTTGGCCTGTCCGGTTTCACAGCCGCCTAAGGTCCGGCACTCCGCCAGAAGGTTCGGTCCGGCGGCCCGGTGAATTGCCCCGTCCACCCCGCTGCCGCCCAGCAGGGAGGTGTTGGCGGCATTGACAATGGCTTGGGCATCGGATTTTGTGATATCGCCTACGAGAACAGAAAAGCGCCCCATAGCGGGACCTCCTTATTAAATAGGTTGGGTATTCTACATAATACCGGACTTCCGCCGGGAAGACAACCAAAAATTTTGGGGGAAATATTCGTTTTTCCTTGATCCTGCCGCAGTGCCAGCCTTTACGCACCCGTTTGTCAGGGAGAATGCAGCCCTGGAATACACTGTGAAAGCACTGGCGGAGCCGGCATTTCTGCGGAAAGCCGCTCTTCTCAGCGGGAAGACCTGCCGTAAGCCGCTGTTTCGTCAAGGGCCGGACAGGGCTTGCAGTCCGAAAATTTTCATCCTGTTCTCAAACTTTCCGCCCCCTTTCTCCGTCTATACTACAGAAGCCGCCCAGAGTCAGGCGCCGGACCGGACGGCGGGAACCCTTTCAGAAAGGAGCATCGATGTGACGAAGGAAGAAACCCTGTCGCAATTTCTTATTGAGACCCAGACTCGGTCTTACCGGCTGGCTTACAGTGTCCTCCAAAACCGGGAGGAGGCCCTGGACGCGGTGCAGACCGCCGTTTGCCGGGCGCTGGAGCGCCAGGACAGTCTCCGGGATATCGGGGCCGTAAAGACCTGGTTTACCCGGATTTTGATGAACACCTGCAGCGACGTTCTCCGCCAGCGGGGCCGGACGGTCCCTTTTCCGGAAGAGGGAATGGAGCTGGGCGGGGAGGACCCGGAACCCGCCGACGAGTCCCTGACCCGGCGGGTAGATGCCCTGCCGGCCGAGGTGGGAATCGTCATCAAGCTGCGGTTTTATGAGGAACTGACCCTGAAGGAAATCGGCGAAGTCACCGGGCAGAACATCAATACGGTGAAAAGCCGTCTGTATGCGGGGCTGAAGAAGCTGCGCGTCGCTATGGAAGGAGCGGAGATATGATGAACGAATTCAAGAGCGCGAAAGAATCTTACGAGAACACCCCTATTCCCCAGGAGCTGGATGCCCGGGTTCAGGCAGGAATCCGGGAGGGCAAGGCCCGCTACCGGGCCCGCCGGGGACGGACATTCCGCCGCTGGGCGTCTGCCGCCGCCTGCTTCTGCGCGGTTCTGGCGGGTCTGAACCTGTCTCCAACTGTGGCTAAGGCCGCCGCCGGTGTGCCCGTTTTGGGCGGACTGTTTCAGATATTAACGTTCGTAGACTACGATAAAACCGAAGACGGCATCCACTATGATGTGTCTGTCCCCCGGGTGGAGGCGGACAGCGGCCTGGCGGAGAAAGTCAACGCAGCCGTCCAGGAAAGAGTGGATGCCCATCTGGCCAAGGCCCGGCAGGACTGGGACGACTACCGGGAGGCGTTCTTTGCCACCGGCGGCACGGAAGAGGAGTGGGCCGGCCGGGAAATGGACGTCATCGCGGACTATGAGATCAAAAGCCGGACGGATTCCCGGGTCTCCTTTGTGGTGACTTTCGGGGAGGGCTGGGTGTCCTCAATGGAAGAGCGGTATTATTACAATCTGGACATTGCCGAAAACCGGGATCTGACTCTCCGGGATTATCTGGGGGAGGACTGGGTGAACATCTGCAACTCCGCGATTGAAAAGCAGATTGCCGAAAGCGTGGATGAGGAAGGCTTTACTTTCTTCTTCCCGGCAGACCAGGGCGGTTTTACCACTGTGGATGAGACCACCGGCTTCTACGTCCGGGAGGATGGAACTGTGGTGGTGTGCTTCCCTAAATACAGCATTGCTGCCGGAGCGGCAGGGATACCGGAGTTTCCCATTTCGTGAAGGCTAAAGGCCGCCGGGAGACCACCCTTTAGGGCGGTCTCCCTCTTTGCGGTTACCCGGTTATAATCAAGCAACTTGAAAAGAATCAAAAATTCTTTTTGAGCGCTGCGGCGTGCACACCGCAGCAGGCCGCTGAAAGCGGCCCTGGTTTGGATTTCATAGTCAAATATAGCGTGTTTCACACGCTGGCAAGCTCCGTCCGCCTGAAAAACAGCTTTGCTGTTTTTTTAAGTTATTTGACTATAAAACATGATCCACCACGATGCGAATGTCTTTAACGCTTTGCTCCAACCGCTCATAAAGCGCTCTGGTTTCCTCGGTGAACTGCACGTCGCTGGCGTGGCAGAGAAGATAGGTCCGCTCCGCCGTGGCCAGCAGGTAGCGGGTCTCGGTAAACTCGGCGAAGGAGCCCCAGTCGCTGTCGGGGAGCTGCTCCGGCGTCAGGGCCTCGGGGATGCCGAAGATGTAGAACAGCATTCCTCCGGAGAAGGGATTCCGGTCCAGCTCCTCCGGCCACTCCATTTCGCCCCCGGCCCATTCCGCCCTGGCCTGAGCCAGGGCCGCCTCCCGGACCTCGGGACAGACCACCACATATTGCCCCTCCCACTCTATCAGCTCATAGCGGCCCTTCCAGCTCTGCGGCAGGATCAGCGTCAAGCCCAGCTTCGTCAGCTCCAGTGTTTCCTGCTCTGCCGGGGTCTCCACGATGGTTTCCCGGCTGAAGGCGAGGGCCCCCGTGGTAAAGCTGATGGCCATCAGTGCAATGACTGCCGCCAAAGACACCAGACGGCGCAGGCTGCTTTTCCTTCTCCGCGCGGCGTAATCAGGCGTTTTTGCAGCCTGATGAATCAGTTCTTCCTCCACGTTTCCGATGCGGTCGGATAATTGCCGTTGATTCATAGTTCAATTTCCTCCTGTTCCAGATGCTCCCGCAATTTCTGCCGGGTACGGCGGAGCATGGATTTTATTTTGCTTTTTCCGAAGCCTGTGCGGCGGCAGATACTGTCAATGGATTCAAAATACCAATATCTCAGCAAAAAAACATTCCGCTGTTCCTCTCGCTGCTGTTGGAGAAATCCGGTGATGGCCTCTTCTATTCTGCGGTTTTCCAGCTCGGATTCCGGCGCTGTTCTGCCTGAAACACAGTCTCCCAGTTCCTCCAGAGAGCAAAGGGCTGTTGGATTCCTTTTCGCGGCGGTGAGGTAGTCAAATTTTTTCAGGGCCAGGTTTCGGGCTACCCGCCCTATGAACACAGCGAGACGGTGGGGACGGTGGGGCGGCATGGCGTTCCAAAGTCCCCAATAAGTGTCGTTTACACATTCTTCGCTGTCGTCAGGATTTATGAGAATATTTCCCACAATCACACGGCATAATCTGCCGTATTTGGCCGCGGTTTCCTGAATGGCATCCTCTGCGCGGGCCCAGTAGAGCTCAATAATCGTATGGTCGTCCATAGAAGTCTCCTCTCCTGCGGAGATTTTGAAAAGCGCCTTTCACTATAAATTGTACGTTTTCCAGTGGAGAGGTTGCAAGAGCGAATCAGAAAAAAACAAAAAAAGCGCCGTGCAGTTATCTGCCGGCGCTGCGGGGGGCTTGTGAAAGGGAGAAAATGAGACGGAGGAATCATTGTGGAACCGCGTCTGCGGACCTGCTCTGAAGCTCTGCCGCCTCAGTTTGTTTTTTTATTAAGACATCCGCCATTCGCCCGGCAAAAAGTTTTCCGGCCAGGACGGCCTCCTCGGGGGAATTCCCGGCGGCGCCTACCTCTACCAGCAGGGAGCCTGTGACAGCGTGCTGGTTATACCGGGAGTTCCGCAGCAGCACCGGACGCATCAGGGTTGGGTAATGTTCCAGAATGTCCTGCTGCACCGCCGCCGCGAGCTTCAGGTTTTCCGGCCAGTCCGGGTGGGTTAAGCCGCTGCCGTCGCTGCCGATGACCAGAGACATCTGTGCCGGCGTTCCAACCCCTTCAATTTCGGACACGACTTTGTATTGGTTTCCCTGCCCGTCCTCAATAGCGTCCCGGTGAACGTCCAGGATAAAACGGATGGAGGGATACTGCTCCAGATAGCGCTGGATAGACGCCAGGGCGCGGTCATAGGCCCCGGTATAAGAGGGATAGTCATACAATGTCCGGTCATGGAGGACGGAGATGCCTGCCTGGCTGAACACTTCAGCCATTTCATCTCCCACTTTTACCACATTGTACCGGTAGTCGGTGGTTCGGTAATTTCCAGACCAGACGATTTCAGCCCCCGGTGCGGGGGTGTAGGACTCGCTGCCATGTGTATGTAAGATTAAGAGCTGCGGCCCCTCTTCCTCAAGCGCCGCCGCAAAGGGCTCCTGCAGCTCCGGGACAGACAGCTCGTAGCTGGTGGAATTGCTGATATAGACCCGCCCGCAAACGGTATAACCGTTGGGGTCTGTGGGAATCAGTGTCTTGGCGGGAACGCCGTTGTCCTCTGCGGGGGTGGCGGCGTCTACCGGAGTTTCCTCCACCGGTACTGCCGCGGGAGTTTCTGTTTCTCCATCCTCTTCCGCCGGCTCCTGACGCTCTAGGGCTCTTAGTTCCTCCAGTTCTCCTCTGGCCGCCGACAAAAGCGGGGATTCTCCGATGGTCAGGGCCGCCGCCGGGGAGAGACCGTCCTGCCGCCACAGATCCCCCAGCTCCCAGCGGAGCATCTGCTCCGGCAAGGCCTCCGCCAGGGCCGCGGCGGCAGAAGACACGGTATCGCTGCCGGCTGTGACAAAGACAACCCACAGCGTTCCGGCAGCCAGCGCTGCCGACTCCAGCCGCCGGAGCAGTCTCGGGAAGAAGCTCTTTTGTTTCATGAACATTCACCTCTGGGACAACCTATGTTCTGGAGGGAAAAAATATACCTCCGGAGTTTTGGGGCGTCAATTCGAAAGAGAAAAGGGTCAAATGGGTCTGGCTCTTGCAATCCCGCCGTATTCAGTATATACTTGGATACAAATAGTAAAATTGGCATAAAGCTAACAGCAGATTCTGATTTCACAAAAGGAGTGAACTCTGTGACAAGAACTGAACTCGCCAGCGGCGTGTTTCTCACATATCTGCCGGCGAAGAAATTTAAGACCAGCCTGCTTTCCGCCCAGTTTGTCGTTCCACAGCGGTGGGAGACGGCCTCGGCCAATGCCCTCCTTGCCTCTGTCCTGCGCCGGGGCACCACTGCCTGCCCGGACATGGGGGCGCTTTCTGCACGTCTGGATAAGCTTTACGGCGCCAGAATCGACGTTACGATCCGCAAAAAGGGAGAGGCGCAGTGCGTAGGCTTTGTTGCCAGCCTGATCGACGACAGCTTTGTCCCCGGCGGGGAACGGCTGCTGGAGCCTGCCGCCGCCCTTTTGGGGGAGTTGATCTGTGACCCTGTTACGCAGGATGGACATTTTTTGACGGACTATTTTGAGAGCGAGAAGACGAACCTTATGGACGCCATCCGCAGCATTCTGAATGATAAGCGGGCCTATGCCGACAGCCGGCTTCTCCAGGAGATGTGCACCGGCGAACCTTACGGGATTCCCCGCCTGGGCAATGAGCAGATTACGGCGGCCCTTCATCCTCAGCTGCTGTACAAGGCTTATCGGGAGTTGATTTCTTCGGCCCGGCTGGAGATATTCTACAGCGGAAGCGCCGGGCAGGAACGGGTGGAAGAAGCTCTGCGCTCTGCTCTGGCAGGCCTGCCCAGGACTGCTGTGGAGGCACTGCCTGCCCTGACGCCTCACACCGCTCCGGAGGAACCCCGGGTGATTACGGAGCGTTTGGATGTTACTCAGGGGAAGCTGGGCATGGGCTTTTCCTGCGGCAGCAGGGACGCCGCCGCTTTGCTGGTGGGCAATACTCTGTTTGGCGGCAGCAGCAATTCCAAGCTCTTTCTGAACGTTCGGGAAAAGCTGTCGCTGTGTTATTACGCCTCTTCCACCTATCACCGGCAGAAGGGGCTGATTACCGTTTCCTCCGGCATTGAGTTTGAGAACTATCAGAAATCCTGCGACGAAATCATGGCCCAGCTCGCGGCTGTCCAAAAAGGCAATCTGGAGGATTGGGAATTGGAGGCCGCCAAGAGTACGCTCTTGAATGCTTACGCCTCCATGGGCGACTCTCAGGGCAAGCTGGAAAACTTTTATCTGGGACAGGCTGCAACCGGCTGGGACGAGTCCCCGGAAGAGCTGGCGGAAAAAGTCCGGGAGATTGTGCCGGAGCGTATTTTTGAGGCCATGGGTACGGTGAAGCTGGACACCGTGTATTTCCTGCGGGGAAAGGAAGCTGAGGTATGACGCCTGTTTTTTATGAATCCCTGGGTGAAACCGTCTATCGCCGGACATTGCCCAACGGTCTGGAACTCCGGGTGGTTCCGAAGCCGGACCATGCGAAAAAATATGCCTTCTTTGCCACTCGTTACGGCGGGATGGATACCCGTTTCTGCCTGAACGGCAAGTGGCTGGATACGCCTGCCGGCATTGCCCACTATTTGGAACACAAGATGTTTGACACGAAGGAGGGCAACGCTCTTCAAAAGCTGGCTCAGAACGGCGCGGAACCCAATGCTTTTACGTCCAACGCTATGACCGGCTATTATTTCGACTCCACAGACCACTTTGACGAAAATCTGGAGATTCTTTTATCCTTTGTCTCTGTTCCCTATTTCACGGAGGAGAGCGTCGCCAAGGAACAGGGCATCATCGGCCAGGAAATCCGCATGATTGAGGATAATCCGGACTGGCAGCTCTATATTCGCACGCTTCGCGCGCTCTACAGTGTTAACACGGTCCGCACATCCATTGCGGGCACTGTGGAGAGTATTTCCCACATCACGGCGGAAACGCTGTATGACTGCCACAAAGCCTTTTATACGCCCTCCAACATGATCCTGACAGTGGTGGGGAATGTGGACCCTGTCCGTATAGAAGACATGGCCTGCCGGATTCTTCCAAAGGAGAGGGGGGCCGTCATCCAGAGAGACTACGGCGAAGAGCCGGATGGCGTCGCGGAACGGGAAACCCGATTGGCAATGGAGGTTTCCGGCCCCCAGTTTTTGGCGGGGTTTAAGTGCCGCCCGGTTCCGGAGGGCGAGGCGCGTCTTCGGGCTATGGTTTTGGGAGACATTGCCTGCGACCTGCTGTTCGGTGAGTCCAGCCCGTTCTATCAAAGGCTGTACAGCCGGGGGCTCATCAATTCCAGCTTTGGCGGCGCCTTTGAACTGATGCCCGGGGCCGCCTGTATCTATGCCGGAGGCGAGAGCAAGGAGCCGCAAACCGTGGCTACGGAGCTTCAGGGAGAAGCGGACCGGCTGGTCCGGGAGGGCGTGGACGATGACTTTTTCCAGCGGACCCTTCGGGCCAACTTTGGCTCTAATCTTCGGGGGCTGAACTCTTTTGAAAACATTGCTGTTTCCCTTACGGAAGGCTGCTTCGGCGGTTATGATCCGCTCTGCTTCCCGCAGGTCTTTGCCTCCGTCACGCAGGAGGATGTGCTGGCCTTCCTCCGGGAGAGTGTGACGGAGGATCGGGCGGTGCTGTCAGAAATTGTTCCCAAGGAGGCTTGAGAGAATGTCCGCTCCTGTTTTGACCGCTCTGAAGGATATGCCCATCAGCTTTCCCGGCTTGTTTGGGGACTGGGAATTCAATCCTGATCCCATTGCCATACACATAGGCCACGGCATTTATTGGTATGGTATTATTCTGGCAATCGCTTTTTTGGCCGGGCTGCTGCTGTGTATGAAACAGGCGAAGCATTACGGCCTGACCGAGGACCATGTGCTGGACCTGGTGCTCTGGGCGGTGCCCTGCTGCATCCTGGGATCCCGCATCTACTATGTCATTTTTTATCTGGACCTTTACCGGGACGCTTCCGGCGCTCTGGACTGGAGCCGGATGATTGCCATCTGGGATGGCGGCATTGCTATTTACGGCACCGTTATTGCCGGAGCGCTGGTAGTCTTTTTCTATACGCGCTATAAAAAAATTAAATTTGGGGCCATGTCGGATTTGGCTGTCATGGGGCTGCTCCTGGGGCAGATCATTGGCCGCTGGGCTAACTTTATTAATCGCGAGGCTTTCGGCAGTCTCACCGATCTGCCCTGGAGGATGCGGGTGTGGGTCAGTGCCTCTCAGTATGCCGACGTTCATCCTACTTTCCTCTATGAGAGTCTTTGGAATTTGCTGGGCCTGCTGTTGATTCTCTCTGTTGTGTCCAAAGGCCGCAGGTTTGACGGGGAAAACACGTGGTTCTATTTTCTCTGGTACGGTTTGGGCCGGGCTTGGATTGAGGGACTGCGGACGGACAGCCTGTATCTCTTTGACTGGACCTTGTTTGGCCAGCCTATTCGGGTTTCCCAGGCTTTGAGCGCGGCCATGGCCGCCCTGGCCGCCATCGTACTTTTCTATCAGCTTTGCATCAAAAAATGTTCTCCCGAAAACATGCAGGTAAACCGTCTTGCGGCCCAGGCTGCCGCCGGGGCATCGGAAACGGAGAATTTGGAAACGGAGCTTCCTGCCGGAAAGGCCGATGAAGCTCCCGGCTCTGGAAAAACCGAGGATTCCGATTCCCCATTGAAAGAGGATTTGGACAGCGATTCGAATTGACGGTATGATCCTGGCGGCACAGATTTGTGTCCGTGCGCGGAAAGCTGCCGTGCCCCTCTTCTGGGCGGTGACTGCGGCAGGGGATAACCCGTCTTTCCGGATTTGCGTTCGGGGTAAAGAGCGGGACTGCCAGGCGGGGTATTCATACCGTGATCCACCATTTCCGGGCGGATGGTTTGGTTCTTGCTGATGAACCAGATCAGGAGGAAGCCATGGATGGGATTTTGGGCCGAGAGCGGATTTCATTGCCCCGCTTTCCGGCGCTGCCGGCTTCATGGCATGGGCGGTGATGCGGAATGCCCTTTGAGCGGCCCGGCGTGAGCAGTGGTGCAGGTGTTCAGAAGTCGTAAAATTATCGGGCGGTTTTGCTGAAACCGCCCAATAATTTTTGTCGGGCTCTCCAATTTCAGACCTTGTCCTTCGGACAATCTTGACATTTTCGACGGCTCTGGTATAATTAACGAAAAACGTACAATATGATAAAATAGCTGAGGCTGTATGTACCAGTAAGCTTGGTTTTCTGCGTTTATATATTGTTAATATATACGGATGTGGTTGAGGTGGTTTTTTGCTGATTACAAGAGAGATGGATTATGCCCTGCGCATTCTGCGGGCTCTGCACAGGGAGGGGCAGCTTTCCGCGGCCGCCGTGGCCCGGCAGGAGCATATGCAGAAGGCCATTACCCTGAAGCTGCTGAACCGGCTTTTGACGGCGGGGATTGTGGAGAGCCGCCGCGGTGTCAGCGGGGGCTATTTTCTCAAGCGCAGTTGTGAGGAACTAAAAATTTATGACATCTTTCTGGCGATTGGCGAACCTCCCCTGATCAACCGCTGTCAGCGGGAGGGCTATCAGTGCGAGAACTTCCAAAAGGGCGGATGCGGCGTCTGCCGGGAGCTGTGCCGGATTCAGACGGTTCTGGATCAGGAGCTCCAGCGGACTCCGCTGAGCAATATTTTTCAGTAGCACCGCGTCCCGCGCTTTTCAGGCTGCAACCAATAAGGGAAAAGGAGGCACACACATGCTGTACCAAACCACGCAGGCCCACGAGGAACTTCGGGCAAAGGTCCGGGAATTCGCGGAGGCCGAGATCAAGCCCATTGCGTTCATGCTGGATAAGGAAAACCGTTTTCCCACTGCCGCAGTGGAAAAAATGGGTGAGCTGGGCCTGATGGGCCTGCCCTATGACACCGAATATGAGGGCGCGGGAGCCGACGCCCTGAGTTATGCGATCGCCGTGGAGGAGCTGGCCCGGGTGGACGGCGGCGCAGGAGTCATTTTGTCTGCCCATACCTCCTTGGGCACCTATCCTATCTATGCTTTCGGCAGCGAGGAGCAGAAGAAAAAATATCTTCCTGATCTGTGCAGCGGCCGAAAAATCGGCGCTTTTGGCCTGACGGAACCGAACGCCGGGTCCGACGCCGGCGGCACCGAAACCACCGCGGAGGATATGGGAGACCACTATCTTCTGAACGGTGAAAAGATTTTCATTACCAACGGCGGTGAGGCCAGCACCTATGTAATTTTTGCTGTCACAACTCCTGGTATCGGCACCCGGGGCATCAGCGCCTTCATCGTGGAGAAGGGCTGGGAGGGCTTCACCTTTGAGGAGCATTACGACAAGATGGGCATCCGCTCCTCCGCCACCTGCCAGCTGAACTTCAATAATGTCAAAGTTCCCAAGGAGAATCTCCTGGGTAAGGAGGGGCAGGGCTTTAAAATTGCCATGGCCACCCTGGACGGCGGCCGAATCGGCATTGCGGCGCAGGCCTTGGGCATCGCCCAGGGGGCCTATGAGGCGGCGGTGGAGTACTCCAAGGAGCGCGTCCAGTTTGGCCGCCCCATCTGCCAGCAGCAGAATATTGCCTTCAAAATCGCCGACATGGCCACCAAGCTCCGCTGCGCCCGCTTCCTGGTCTACAGCGCCGCCGAGCTGAAGCAGGCTCACGCGCCCTATGGCATGGAGTCCGCCATGGCGAAGCAGTACGCCTCTGACATTGCCCTGGAGGTCACCAACGACGCGCTGCAGATTTTCGGCGGCTGCGGCTATTTGAAGGGTATGGAAGTGGAGCGTTTCTACCGGGATGCCAAGATTACCACCATTTATGAAGGCACCAACGAAATCCAGAGGGTGGTCATTGCCTCCCACATCTTGGGTAAGGCAGGCAAGGCCGACAGCGCCGCTCCCGCCCAGCAGAGAGGCCCCGAGACCGGCGCCCGGAAGCGCCAGATTTGGAAGGACGGCACCGCTCAGGAGAAGGTGGAGGCTCTGGTTGCCAGTCTTAAAAAGGACGGGCATGATTTTACCGTAGGCATCCCCATTGATACGCCTATCACTCAGGCGGAGCGGGTAGTCAGCGCGGGCCAGGGCATTGGCGAGAAGAAAAATATGAAGCTGATTGAGGACCTGGCGAAGGCCGCCGGGGCCGCCGTGGGCTCCAGCCGCCCGGTGGCGGAGACGCTGAAATACGTGCCCCTGAACCGCTATGTGGGCATGTCCGGACAGAAATTTAAGGGGAATCTCTATATTGCCTGCGGCATCTCCGGGGCCATTCAGCACCTCAAAGGCATTAAAGATGCCTCCTGCATTGTGGCGATCAACAAGAATCCAAACGCGAAAATATTTAAGAACTGCGATTACGGCATTGTTGGCGATGTGATGGAGATTCTGCCCCTCCTCACTGCCGCCTTGGATACTGGGGAGAAGCAGCCTGCGCCGCCCATGGTGAAGATGAAGCGGCAGGTGCCCAAGAAGGTCACTCCGCCCCGGAAGCTCTATATTTGCAACGGCTGCGGCCACGAGTACGACGTGCTTGCCGGGGACCCGGAGAATGAGGTCAAGCCGGGCACGGCCTTTAAGGATCTGCCGGAAGGCTGGACCTGCCCCCACTGCGGCGAAAGTGTGGACGCGTTTATTGAGATAGAGGTGTAAGAAGCGCCGGCGCGCCGCGCTTGCGGCAGCGAGTAGGCCTGGATTCAGGAGGAACAGCCGCCTGTGCTGGTTGCGGGCCTGCCGGAGTGCTCCGTGGGCATGAAAGTCCGGCAGAAAGTCAGGGGCTGTTTGGAAAGAGGGAAGGAGGACAACATTCCCTTTTATATCCGGGGTTGTCAGGAGCATATCGCCATCGGCAAAACGAAGCCGGGCTACCATGTAACGATTGTATAAACGGGAGGGGAAAAGGCTTTCTCGCCCTTCATTCCGAATTCAAAATAAGGAGGCAGTTCTATGTACAATTATCGCCAAGTTACCGACGATCTTTACTGGGTGGGCGCGGATGAACACCGTTTAGCCCTCTTTGAGAATATCCATCCCCTGTACCACGGCGTTTCCTATAACGCTTATGTTCTCCTGGATGAAAAATCCGTCCTCTTTGACACCGCCGACTGGGCGGTGGGGCGGCAGTTCATCGCCAATGTGAAGGCGGTTCTGGCGGGCCGTCCCCTGGACTACCTGGTCATCAATCACGTGGAGCCGGATCATGCCGCCTCTATCGAGGAGATTCTTCTCCGCTGGCCCAAGGTGAAGATCATCACTACTCCCAAGGCAGTGACGCTTTTGAACCAGTTCGGCTTTGCCCTGGACCCCAATCAAATTGACGAGGTAAAGGAGGGGGACTCCCGCTGCTTCGGCAAGCATACCGTCGCTTTCGTATACGCCCCCATGGTTCATTGGCCTGAGGCCATGGTCTCCTTTGACACCACAAACGGCGTCCTTTTCTCCGCCGACGCCTTTGGCTCCTTCCGCTCTCTGGACGGGAAGCTCTTCGCCGATGAGGTAGACTTTGACCGGGAGTGGATTGATGATGCCCGGCGCTATTACACCAATATTGTGGGCAAGTATGGTCCCCAGGTGGTAGCCCTTCTGAACAAGGCCGCCACCATTGTTGGCCTGGACAACATCAAAATGCTCTGCCCCCTCCATGGCCCCATCTGGCGGAAGGATCTGGGTTATATCATTGACAAGTATACCCATTGGGCCACTTACGAGCCGGAGGAGAAGGGCGTCATGATTGTTTACGCCTCTATGTACGGCAATACCGAGTCTGCCGCTGAGGTTCTGGCCGCCAAACTCACCGCCCGGGGCGTGACAAATACCCGCCTGTACGATGTATCCAGCACTCATGTGAGTTATTTGATTTCTGATTTGTTCAAATACAGCCATTTGGTTCTGGCCTCTGTCACGTATAATCTCGGTATCTTCCCGCCGATGCACAATTTCCTGATGGATATGAAGGCGTTGAATCTCCAAAAGCGCACGGTCGCCATTATGGGCAGCGGCTCTTGGGCGCCCCGCTCCGGCGCGCTGATGCGGGAGGAGATCGAGCAGCTCAAGCACATGGAGATTTTAGATGACGAGATGACCATCACCTCCTCTCTTCAGCCCCAAAACGAGTCGGAGATTGACGCATTGGCGGATGCCATTGCCGCCTCCGTCCTCAAATAATCTGCTTCTCCGTTCCCATACCCGGCACGAATGTCCGCCCGGATCTTCCAACGCGTGCCGGGGGGACAGTGAAGACAAGGGCCAGCCTCTCCACCAGGCTGGCCCTTGGTTATTGCGGGGAGGGAATAACCGTCTCCCCAAATTTCCAAAAGAATCAGGAGTCTCTTTTGTGCCGGCATTTTGACTGCCTGAAAGCCGGAATCAGGCTTCTTCCGCCAGCTTCCGGCCCATGAGGACGCCCATGGCGGAGGACATCATCAGGCCTCTTGTCCAGCCGGAGGAGTCTCCCAGGCAGTGCAGGCCCTGAAGGCTGGTATTAAAGTCCGTGTCCATCTTCACCCGGTTGGAGTAGAATTTCAGCTCCGGAGAATAGAGCAGCGTCTCGTAGGAGGCGAAGCCGGGGACTACATGGTCCATAGCCTGCATGAAGTTGATGATGTTTACCATAGCCCGGTAAGGCATGGCCGCTGTGATATCCCCTGCCACCGCATCCGGCAGGGTGGGCCGGATATTGGACTGAATCAGCTCCTTCTGCCAGGTCCGCTTTCCATCCAGAATGTCGCCGAAGCGCTGGACCAGAATCTGGCCGTTGGCCAGCATATTGGTCAGCTCGCCGACCTTCTGGGCATAGGCAATGGGCTGGTTGAAGGGAACACTGAAATTATGGGAACATAGAATGGACAGGTTTGTATTGTTGCTCTTGAATTCCTTGTAGGAATGGCCGTTGACCACGGCCAGGTCGTTGTCATAATTCTCCTGGCTGACGAAGCCGCCGGGGTTTTGGCAGAAGGTGCGTACCTTGTTTTTGAAGGGCCTGGGCCAGCCGACCAGCTTGGACTCGTAGAGGACGCGATTCACCATTTCCATGACCTCGTTCCGAACCTCTACCCGGACGCCGATGTCCACGGTGCCCGGAGCGTGAGCGATGTTGTGTTCCGCGCAGAGCTTTTCCAGCCAGTCCGCTCCCCGGCGGCCGGTGGCGACAACGGTGTGTTTCGCATAGATTTCCCTGTCTGCGTGCCTGCCGGAAACAATGATACCCTTGCAGATGTCGTCCTCCAAAATCAGGTTTTGACACTCACAGCCAAAAAAGATTTCGACTCCATGTTCCTGCAAATAGCGTTCAATGCCAAGATAAATATCGTGAGCCTTTTCGGTGCCCATATGACGGATGGGGCAGTCCACCAGCTTGAGGCCCGCCTGAATAGCCCTCTTTCGGATTTCCTTCCGCTCCTGTTCGTGCTCCAAGCCCTCAATATGAGTGTCCGCACCGAAATCCAGGTAGATTTCGTCGGCATAGCGAATGGTTTCCTGAGCCAGATCCGGACCGATCAGAGTCGGCAGATCGCCTCCCACCTCGTAACTCAGCGACAACTTCCCGTCGGAGAAGGCTCCCGCGCCGGAAAATCCGGTGGTAATGTGACAGTATGGTTTGCAGTTCATGCATTTGTTTGTTTGGTGCTTAGGGCAGCGGCGGTTTTCAACGCTCTGTCCCTTTTCCACCATAATGATTTTCTGCTTCGAGCCTTTTTTCAGCATTTCCAAAGCGGTGAAGATACCGGCGGGCCCGGCGCCCACAATTACAACGTCTGCACGCATGGCGGTGCCTCCCCTTTATTTATAGATTGTTTTAGAAAGCTTCTTTCTTCGCCGAGAGGTTTACTGCATGCCGGAGGATGGACCAGGAAGGCACCTGCCGGGGCAGCTTCATATGAAACAGGCTTTGCGGTGTCCGGGGTTCGATGAGCGGCAGCCCATCTCCATCGGTCATCTCTGGTATGACCATGGCGAAAGGACGGATACCCGGTCCCACCAGCTCTGCGAGATCTCCGGCGCGGAATTTATTCCGCAGAGACAAAACGGCGTTTCCGGCGGAGTCGCAGTTCTCGACAATGGCGGCTACCTGCCACTGACGGATGTAGCGGGAATTCTCATAGTATTGGCCTGGCGGGCCGTAATAAAAGCCGGTGGAATAAGGGCGGTGGCTGACGTGTTCCACTTCATCCCGCCAAATGGGATCAATGGCATTTCCCGCTGCCGCCGCATCCAGGCAGTGGCGGTAGGCCCCGGTAATTATGGCGGCATAATAGGACGATTTGGCCCGCCCTTCGATCTTCAGGCTGTCCAAAAACAGCAGGTCCCGCAGATGATCGATCATGCACATATCATGGGAGTTCATAATGTAGCTGCCCTGCTCATCTTCCTCAATAGGGAAGAATTCACCGGGGCGCTTTTCCTCCATAAGGGCATATTTATACCGGCAGGGCTGAGCGCAGGCTCCCCGGCTGGAGTCCCGGCCCGTCATATAATTGCTGAGCAGGCAGCGCCCGGAGTAGCTGACACACATCGCCCCATGGACAAAGGCCTCCAGCTCAAGGCTTGACGGCGTCTTGTCCCGGATGACGCATAGCTCTTCCAAGCTTAGCTCCCTGGCCAAAATGACCCGGCTGGCTCCCGCATCATGCCAGGCCCGGGCGGCCTCGTAATTTGTAACTCCCGCTTGTGTGGAGACGTGGCGGGCAATATGGGGAGCATACCGTCCCGCCAGCTGAAAGGCGCCAAGGTCCGCCAGAATTACCGCGTCCACTCCGGCGTTTTCCAGAATCTCTAAGTGAGCGGGAAGGCGATCCATTTCACTGTTGCGGGGCATGGTATTGACGGTGCAGTAAACCCGGACGCCATGACTGTGGGCAAAAGATACGGCTTCCCGCAGGCCTTCGGGGGAGAAGTTTCCCGCGAAAGCCCGCATGCCGAAATCTGTTCCCGCCAGGTACACGGCATCTGCCCCATAGAGCACCGCCATGCGCAGCCGTTCCATATCCCCAGCCGGAGCTAAGAGCTCCGGCTGTTTTATGCGGGAAGAAACAGAACCTGCCGGCAGGGCTTGGGGCGTAGAAATGCGATCAGTTTCCATAGTATTCGCCGCTGTTCACGAAATTCAGGTGCTCGTTATAGGAGGTAAAATAGTGGTGTTTGAGGTCCTTGCCGAGAGCGTAGTAATAATAATTTGTTTCCTCCGGTTCCAGCGCCGCCTCAATGGCGGTCAGACCTGGATTGGCGATGGGCGTGGGAGGCAGCCCCGCATATTTGTATAGGTTATAGGGGGTGTCCGTTTGGATATCCGATTGGGTAATGCCGCCCTCGTGTCCCGGCAGTCCATAGAGCAGGGAGGCATCCACCTGAAGCATGCCGTAAGTGCCGCCTTTGTCGCCGGGACCGTTGAGACGGTTGTAAATGACGGAAGCAATGCGGGCCTGGTCGCTGCCGTCTGTCTCTTTTTCAATGAGAGAGGCAATCGTGACAATCTTTTTCAGGTCATAGCCCTTAGCTTCCGCTGCGGCCAGCAGATCGTCATCCAGCTTGCTGTTAAAGTTTCGAATCAGGCGGTTCAGAGCGTTTTCCGGCTTCTCATTTACATAGAACTCATAGGTGTCAGGGAAGAGATAACCCTCCAGACGGCTGATGTCTTCAGAAGCATTGTCAATAAAGGGGTAGTCGAAATCGGCAGTTTGAGCGGCGGCGGTCAGCGCAGCTTCTGTGTTGACGCCGTTTTTAGCCAGCACAGCGATGGTCTGGGCTACGGTGTAGCCCTCAGGAATGGTAACTGCGACGGTTTCCGCAGTCATGTTCCCGGCGGCGCTCCGCATCCCAAGCACCAAAGCGTGATAATCCATATCCGTATTCAGGGTATAGGAACCCATACCTATTTTTTCCTCTGCGCCGGTAATATTAGCGTAGAGCTTAAAAAACCAGGTGTACTCAATCAGTCCTGCATTCTTCAGCTTATCGGCAACGGTATCTACCGTATCATCCGCCGACACCTCCACCACTGCCTCCATGGTGAGAACTCCGGAACGGTTGAAGGAGCAGAAATCGCTGAAGAGCAGCCAGCCCGCGCAGCCCAGCAGAGCCGAGGCCAAGGCTACGAAGATCAGGTGCAGAAGGATAAATAGCAGGGGATTCATCCGCCGCCTTTTCCGCCGCCTTTTCTTCTGGGGAGGACGGGCGGGAGGACGTGGAGACTCCCGGCGCACCTGTCCGGCATCCCAGCTTGCGGTGTCGCTGTTATTGAAATCAGCCATTTGAAAACCTCCTCATGAGTGGTGCCTCAGCCTGCCGGAGAAGTTTTTGGACGGGCCTGAAATTCCCCCGAAAGATTTGCGAAAAAAGGACAGGGCAAATTTTAAGGGGTCAGGCTCTCGGCGTGGGCCGGAAGCATAGAATATTTCAAATCCAAGAATTCCAATCCCACTGGGAACGGGATTCAAAGAAAGGTGAATGCATATGTGCTTTAACAACGGAAACGACAACGGATGCCTGTGGATCGTACTCATCATCATCCTGTTCTGCTGCTGCGGCTGCGGCAGCTGGGGCGGAAACAATTGGGGCGGAAACAACTGGGGCTGCGGCAATGGCTGCTGGGGCGGCTGCAACGGCGGCTGCAATTGCGGCTGTAACGGTGGCTGCAACTGTGGCTGCAACTGTGGCTGCAATTGTGGCTGCAACAGCGGCTGCAACTGTGGCTGCAACGACACCTGCTGCTGATCATCGGAGTAAAGTCCGTTTCACTCGGAGCCATCTCCGGGAGATTCCAGGCGCCGCTCCCTTGACGCTTCTCTCCCGCCGCGCCTGCTTCAACGGGCGGCGGCGGGACAGAGACGGGGAAAACAAGACCGGGCGGGACGCACAGAGTCCCGCTTTGGTTGTCCGTTCAGTGGGACAAGCGGGCCAGGACGATGGCAAGCGCCTCCCGGTGAATGTCTTCCGGCGTCCTGGGAGTATTTCCGAAAGCACAGTTGACAATCACCCACCCCTGAGCCTCCGCAATTTCCCGGGCCCCTGCCCGGCAGCGGCGGAGATAGTCTATGTCCTGTTCATGAATATCAGCCTGGGTGTTGGTCTCTCTTTCCCGGCGGCGCATCAGCCGGCTTGCTGCCTCGGTGGGCATGTCCAGATACAGCACCAGGTCTGGCTCCGGCAGACACAGCCGATGGTATTCCAGATCGAAAAGCCACTCCAGATAAATCTGCCGTTCCCCGTCAGGCAGCTTGGGGGCCTGATGAACAGCGTTGGAGGTGGTATACCGGTTGGCTATTATCACACCGCCGGATTCGTAAAAACGGCCCCAATCCTCTTGGTAAGAGGCAAAGCGGTCCACGGCAAACATGGTGGAGGCGGCATAGGCGTTGACGTCGCCGGCTTTGCCGCCAAGGGCTCCGTGAAGATAAAGATTTGCAGGTTCGGCAAAAGGATTGCCGTAGCGGGGAAAATCGATTTCCCGGCAGGGAAAGCCCTGGGCCTCCAGGCTTTGGAGCAGCAGCTTTGCCTGGGTGGCCTTTCCGGATCCGTCGGTTCCCTCTAAAACGATCAGCTTGCCTCTCATTTTTGCTGTTTCTCCTTCCGAACGTGCACTAAAAACAACGGCAGTTTCATCATCCGCCCTATGCGGCGGGGGTCCTTGCAGAGCCGGTAAAGCCACTCCAGACCATGGTCGGACCAAAACTTTGGAGCGCGCTCCGTCACTCCGGCAAAAATATCCAGGCTTCCGCCCAGGCCGCAGAGAAGATGGGCGCCGGTAGCCTCGCCGTGTTTTGCCATCCAAAGTTCCTGCTTTGGTGCGCCAAGGCAGACAAACACGCAGTCCGCGCCGCTTTTTCGAATAGCTTGAATGACAGGAGCGTCTTCCTGAAAGTAACCGTCATGAGTTCCGGAAATTTTCAGGCCGGGGTATTTCTCGGCCAGCTTTTTCCCGGCGGCTTCCGCCACGCCGGGCTTTGCCCCCAGAAGATAAAGGGACAAGCCCTGCCGGGCCATCTGCTCCATTAATTGAGCGGCAAATTCGATGCCGGGGACCCTGCTTTTGAGCGGCGTCCCTAACATCCGGGCGCCTTTGATAATGCCGATGCCGTCTGGCAGAACCAGGTCCGCCCGGTTCACAGCCTGCCGGGCGGCGAGGTTTTCCCGGCAGATTTCCACAATCTCTGGATTGGGAGTTACTGCGTAATGCGCACCGGGGCTCTGAAGCAGAGATATGCCCTGTTCCACGGCCTCATCCATAGTCAGGTTATCAAAACCCACGCCGAGCACATGGATTCTCATGCGGTCACCTCATTTTACGTAAACTGCCTTACAAGCATATCATTACCATTTTACAGGTATGATAACACAGATGGCATTCTTTGTCCATTGCGAAATCTCAGCTCTACAGCTGCGCTGCTCCGGCTTTTGGCCGCGGCATATCCGGCAGCTGCGCAAGGACCACGGCTGCCAGCATTAGTGCACAGCCAAGGTATTCCCGCCCATTCATCCGGTCGCCTAGAATCAGAGCCCCCGCAATGGTGGCAAAAACGGACTCCATACTCATCAGCAGGGACACTACCGCCGGATCGGAATCCTTTTGGGCCAAAATTTGAAGAGTGTATGCCACGCCGCTGGAGAATACACCCACATACAGCACCGGCCCCAGACATTGAGGCAGCAGTTCTAGCGGCGGCAGGGTCTCCGTCAGCGCTCCGGCGGCGGAGAGAAAGCTCATAACCAGAAACTGAGCGCAGGACAGGGATACACCGTCTACCTTGTTGGTAAAATGATCCACTATCAAAATCTGCGCGGCGAAGCAGAAAGCGCAAATCAGCACATAAAGATCTCCTCCGGTAATGGAGAATTTCCCATTGACACAGAGGCAGTATAGGCCTGCTACCGCCAGAACAATGCCCAGCCACACACCGCGGGGGGCCTTTTTCCCCAGCAGCAGCCCGGCCAGGGGCACTAGAACGATATACAGCGCCGTGATAAAGCCCGCCTTGCCGGAGCTGGTGGTTTCCAGGCCTTTTTGCTGAAAGTAGCTGGCTGCGGTCAGCGCTGTTCCGCAGGCCAGTCCTCCCAGAAGCAGGTCCCGCGGGGACCCGGCTTTGGCGCGAAGGTCTCCCTTCCGCCGGCGGTATATGGCCCGGAGGCCGCAGAGGCCCAGCAGAAACGCAAACGCGATAACTGCTCTGGCAGTGTTGAAGGTAAAGGCGCCCATGTAATCCGCACCCATACTCTGGGCTACAAAGGCGGTGCCCCAAATCATGGCTGTAATCAGCGGAAGGACATTTTGCCGAATTTTGTTGGTTTTCATTTCTCTTGCTCCATTTTGTTATCTGTGGTATACTGAAGCAGTTCCAAAAGGCGCCGGAAGAATTCAGCGCTTCAAAGACGACGGGGCCGGCATCTTTGGCGGGCGTCAGCCTGCGGCTATGCCGTGCTTTCCGGCCCGCACCCCTTTTCGCTCTTTGTGGAAGCCGCTTCAATTGCGGCGCAGCAGCCTTTCAGCCGCCGCAGGGCCGCATAAATTTACATTTTAGCACCGAGGTGAAAAAATGGCAAGGCTTTCCCAGAATTTCTACGCGCAGGACACATTGAAGGCCGCTCAGCTGCTGTTGGGCAAGTATCTGATCCGCCGCCTGAACGGTGAGATTTTGGCGGGACGAATAATAGAAACCGAAGCATATATAGGCCGCTGCGACAAGGCCTGCCATGCCTATCAGTATCGCCGGACTGCCCGGACGGAAACGCTTTTCGCCCCGCCGGGAACGGCTTATATTTACCTTATTTACGGTATGTATCATTGCTTGAATTTTGTCACGGAACCGGAGGGGGAGCCTGCCGCCGTGCTGCTTCGGGCTCTTCAGCCTGTCGCGGGAACAGAGACTATGACCCGCCTTCGCTATGGGGACAAGCCCCTGACGGCCTTTCGGAAGAAAAATTTCCTCAATGGTCCGGGTAAGGTATGTCAGGCCTTGGCCCTGACCAGGGCGGAGAACGGTGTGAATTTGACAGGGGACACGCTTTTCATCTGTGACTGTCCGGAGGATGCGGGACTTTCCGGTTTCCCTGTTCCGGCAGAGGAGCATATTTCTGCCGGACCCAGGGTCGGCGTGGATTATGCGGAAGAGGCCAGGGACTTCCCCTGGCGTTTCCGCCTGGAGGGGTGACAATGTTTTTCTTTGATATGGATGGGGTGCTCACAGACTCCAATGGTGTTTGGAAGAGGGTGGATCGGGAATTTCTGACCCGCCGGGGGCTGAAGTACACCCACGCTTATTACGAAGGGGTGGCCCATGTCCCCCTGCCTTTGGCGGCGGTGTTTACCAAGGAGTTCTGCCGCCTTTCGGAATCCTGCGAGGATATAATAGCCGAGTGGATGGAGCTGGCAGAAGGGGCATACAGCCATGTGCCTATAAAACCCGGTGTACGGGCTTACCTCAAGCAGTGCAAAAGCGAGGGGCGGAAAATGGCCGTGGTGACATCCAGTGTGCCGGAGCACTGCCATACTGCGCTGGAGACGCTGGGATTGGAAAAGTATTTCGAGCGGGTGACGTTTGCCCAGGAGCTGGGGTTGGAGAAACGCAGGCCGGATCTCTGGCTGGCCGCCGCCAAGGCGGCCGGGGTCCGGCCGGAGGACTGCACGATTTTTGACGACAGCTTGGCGGCCTGCCAGGGCGCCAGGGCCGCCAGAATGCGGGTAGTAGGGGTCTACGACAGTTTTTTTGCCCAGGACGAGGCTGAGATGCGGGGCTACTGCGACGTATATATCAAGAGCTTTGAGGAGCTGCTTCTTGTGAAAGACGCTAAGGCTTCGTCAGGCACAAAGCAGAAGCCCTGACGTTTTAGCGCCGCCGGTGTTTGAAAATTCCCAAAGAAACTGTTTGTGCGCTTCGGCTGGACATGGGCCAGGCCGAAGCGCGGCGGGGGAGACGGGTGATGGATTATGAGCGCTTTGGCAGCTGCCCTGCTCTCCGCCCGGGAGGAGGGAGACCGGCTGACTCTCCGGAATTTTGGCAGGGAGAGGGCGGAGATGCTGGATGCGGCGGATATCACGTTCCGGCAGGTCCAGTTTGCGCACTGCCGCTTCACAAGCTGCGATTTCAGCGGCGCGGCTTTTTGCGGCTGCGTGTTTGAAGAATGCGTCTTCGTTGGCTGCCGTTTTGCCGGGAGCTTTTGGAAGGACTCCAGTTTTTCCGGCTGTAAGGCCGAGGGTGGAGATTTCCGCAGGACCCGCTTCAAAAATTGCACGCTGACCCGCCTTCGCCTCCGCTATGCCAATCTCTCCGGCGCTCGCTGGGAGCGCTGCGGCCTGACGGACTGCGATCTGACCGAGAGCGCCTGCCAGGAGCTGGAGATCATAAAAACATCTTTGGAAAATGTCGATTTCACAGGGGCAGATTTGTTTCGGGCAGCATTTAAGGGAGCGGATCTCTCCAAATGCACGTTAGACGGCGTGAGCCTCTCCGCCTCCTGTCAGGAGCTTCGCGGCGCAAAAATTCACAGCTCCCAAGCGGCGGTGGTGGCCCGCATTTTGGGGATTGAGGTAGAGGACTGAACAGACGACGCGGGAGGGTCCGGATATCCGGCCCTCCCGCACTTTGGTTTTGAAACCTGTCTTTGATTGGGACGAGTGAGAAATCTTTTTCCGTCCAAGCCGTGTTCAACGGCTGTGAAGACCGGTTCCTATATGGCATTTCACCATTCCGGCGGGTGGTCCCGCCCTGCCGCATCTATATACACCATCCCTGCCCGCCGCATGGCGGCTTTTTTGCCTTGCCGCAGCGATTGCCGCGAAGCCGTCTCCGGGCTTGGGAGGACGTAACGCTTGAAAGGATGTTTTCCGGTGCGTTTCATGATGGACTGCTGCTGTGAAAATACAGCCCGCTTTTTAAGGAAAGCGGCCGCCTGGAGAGGTTAACCGTAGAAGTAACGGAACAGGTCCTCAAAGGGATTGTAATATCCGCCGTTTCCATTGCCGGAATTGTTATTCCCGTTGCTGGGGTATGTCTGTGCCGGCTGCTGTGCCTGCTCCTCCTTGGGAGCCGCGCCCCAGGTGATCTCCACGGTGATGGTCCCGTCGGGCCGGTAAATCTCCAGAGAGGCGGTATCTCCGGCGGAGTACTTCTTTTTGGCCAGGTTCAAGTCCTCAACGGATTTAATATCGGTATCATCTACCTTGATGATAACGTCACCCATTTTGAGCCCGGCCTTGGCGGCGGCGCTGTCCGGTTCCACATAATTGATGAAGACCCCGGCAGTGACGTCATAGTGGAACTGAGCCGCCGTGCCCTCCGTCAGGGTTTGGGGGGTGATGCCGAGATAGGCCCGGTTGCTGACATATCCATTGGTCATAATGTCTTTTACCATGGAGAACACGTCATTCATGGGGATAGCGAAGCCCAGACCTTCTACCGTAGTGCCGTTGGAGGACTGGGAGTACTTAGCGGAGACGATGCCCACTACCTCGCCGAACTGGTTGAAAAGGGGTCCGCCGGAGTTGCCGGGGTTGATGGATGCGTCGGTCTGGATCATGTTGAACGGCGTTCCGTCCACATTGATGGCCCGGTCCACGCAGGAGACCATGCCGCCGCTCATGGAGAATGTCAGCTCTCCCAGAGGATTGCCAATGGCCAGCACATGGTCGCCCACGTTCAGTGTTCCGCTGTCCCCCAAGGTGACGGGCTGGAGATTTTCCGCCTCCACCTTGATGACGGCGATGTCATAATCCTCCTCGCCGCCGATATACTTGGCATCGAACTCGTCGCCGTTGTACATAGTAACCGTCACCGTCTCCGCACCCTTAACTACGTGGTAGTTAGTGAGGATGTAGCCGTCCTTGCTCAGTACAAAGCCGGACCCTGCGGAGGAGGTCTGCACCGGCTGGTTAAAGAAGTTATAGCCGGCGGTGGCGGAGGTACGGATAGACACCACGCTGTTGACGTTGGCGGCATAGACCTCCGCATCGCTCATAGCCGTTTTGCCGTCCACACTGCGGAGGGCCACTTGGGTGACAGGGCGGCTGGAGACGTTGATTTCGCTCCGGTTTCCGCCGGTATAATGGGAGGCGGCCCAAACGGCCCCGCCTCCTGCTGCGCCGCCAAGCAGTGCGCAGGACAGGGCCAGTGCGGCGATTTTCAGACCGAGACGTTTCTTCTTCACAGGCTTCATCTCCAATACGGGCCCCTGGGGACCGGACTGCTGCCCGCCGGAGCGGACAGATTCCCGCTGGTGGGAGAGCTCGCTGCCATCCTTGCGGTAAGTATAGTTGTACAGATTATTCTCATCATTATACATGGATACGTTCCTCCTTACTATGTATCGTGTTTTTCCTTTTCTTAGAAGCTAAGATAACAGGAATTCGTGTCGAACGTGTGAACGGAGATTGTCCGGTTTTTGAATTCTGAGAAATTCCGGCTCCGGCATGCTCAGGGCCTCCTTGACTTTATGGCCTTAGTATAGACGGGAGAACTTAAAAATTGCTGAAAGAAATTTAAAGGATTTTTGAACATGGAACCTCTTGCCAGCATGGGACTGCTGTGCTATCATATATTATATAGGATGAAGCCTTTAATCTGGGCGGCGTTTATACTGCCGGCTGCAAGAAATGTTTTTTATGACGGCGGATCAATGATATATCGTATATCGGACCGGCCCTTTGACACGGTGAGGTTTGCAGTCTTAGTGAAAGAGCGTTTGAGCAGTACCGGCAGACGTGATGGCTATACCCCTGACGTTGTAAGCATCATGGAGGAGTGTGCAGACCGGTTTGCCGATGGGATTTATTGAGGACAGCGCAGACCGGCCGTTCAGTGAGACAAGACAACAGCCGCAATGCGGAAAAAATTTGTATAGGCAATATCTATTATCTTTAGGAGGTTATCTGATATGAAGGTCAAAAAGATTTTGCTTTGCGTAATGACTCTGGCGCTGCTGACACTGCCTGTCGCCGCCCACGGACATCACGGCGGGGGGCATCACGGCGGGGCAGTCCGTCCTTCCCGCCCCGCCGCCGTCACTGTCTGCACGGTGGCGGGATGCACCACTGCCGGAAGGCATGTTCATAACGGTGTCACTTACTGCGGCTACCACCATGAGAGCGGTGTCTGCGACAATAACTGCCGGGCGCTGTGCCCGCTGGAAGGCTGCCCCGAGACTGGGCGGCACCTCCATAGCGGCGTGACATATTGTGGATATGCGCACCAGAGCGGCTTCTGCGACGGAGCGTGCCGGGCGCTGTGCCCGGTGGAAGGATGTGAGACCACCGGACAGCACGTCCATGGAGGCGTGGCCTATTGTGGTTATGCCCATCTGGACGGTTTTTGTGACGGAGCCTGCCGGCCTTTATGCACCTTGAGCGGCTGCACCATTGAAGGGCGGCATGACCACAACGGCGCCCGCTGCTGCGGTTATGCTCATCTGGATGGCTTCTGCGACGGGGCCTGCCGGATTCTCTGCCCTGTAGAGGGGTGTACTATTGATGGAAGACACAGCCACAATGGTCTCCCTTGCTGCGGCGATCATCATTCTTCCGGCTTCTGCGAGGGAGTTTATCATCCCCTTTAAACTGTGCGTTCACAGGACCGCCGTACGGCGGTCCTTTTTTATGCTTTTTCTGCCAAATTTTTCAGAGCTCAAATTGGCGCATACTCTCTTTCCGCCGGCGCACACTAGGAAGGCGCTGATGAGGCTGGAATCTTTCCTTTCAATGTGAGATCACGCTGAGGGGAACGGTGAAACAGCCCCTCGGCGTTTGAAAAATCTTCACGCGGGAGGACCAAATAATGAAGGACTGCACCAACGGCGGCTGCGCCTGTACGCCCAACCAAAGCATCAAGTGTACCGTGAACAACTGTGCCAACCATTGTCAGGATACCGGCTACTGTGGTCTGAGTACCATTCAGGTAGGTACCCACGAGACCAATCCTACCATGGTGGAGTGCACCGACTGCCAGAGCTTCAAGCTGAAATAAAACGGCTTGCCTCCCCCTCCGGGGAGGTACATAGGAAGGAGGCGGCGCTATGAAGGGGGCCTGGGTGTCCCGGCTGGCAGGGAGTGCGGCGGGGCTGGCCAACGGCTTGTTTGGCGGCGGAGGGGGCATGGTGTTTCTGCCCATTCAGTCCCGCTGGGGAAAGCTGAGCCAGAGAAGGCTTTACGCTACCTGTGTCGGCGTCATTTTTCCGGTGTGCCTGGTATCGGCGGCGGTGTATGTGTGGCGGGGAGGCGTGTCCCTGACGGAAGCTTTGCCATATCTGGCCGGCGGACTTGCCGGCGGCTGGCTTGGAGGAAAACTCTATGGCAGAATATCAACAAAATTTTTGAAATGGCTGTTTGCCGCCTTTCTTTTTTATGCGGGGGTGAAGTATCTGCTGTGACGGATTGGCTGATTCCATTTCTCTGCGGCTTGGGGGCCAGCATCATTTCTGCCTGGGGTGTGGGCGGAGGAACGCTGCTGCTGCTGGTGATGACTCTTTTTTTAGGTGTGGACCAGCGGACAGCCCAGGGGATTAACCTGCTGTTCTTTCTTCCCACTGCCGCCAGCGCGCTGATTTGTCACGCCAGAGGCGGCTATTTGGATAAACCCACCCTAAAGGCCGCCGTACCCTTTGCTGTGGCCGCCGCCCTGATGGGAGCTTGGATATCCAACGCGGTGGATGTGGAGGCTCTGCGCAAGCCCTTCGGAATCTACCTGCTTTTCTCGGGAGTCGGGCTGGTGTGGCCAAAAAAGAGCGGCGGGGAAGCCTGAGTCAACATGCTGCCCTGCTTACGACGGGCGGCATTTCCCGCCCGAAAGCGTCTGGACAGAGGGGCCGGATGCTGGTATAATAATACTCCGGAAATTTCTTGGAAATCTGGAGGAAATGCGTATGCCTGCTGAAGCATGGATCTGGGACTTGGATGGGACGCTGCTGGACTCCTATGGTGTCATTGTTTCCAGTCTCCATCAGACATTGGAGGAATTGGGTGTCTCCATGGACGAAGCCGATATCCGGCGCCGGGCTGCGGAGGGCTCAGTCAGCGATGTGATAAACATTGCCGCGGCGCAGACGGGGCGGACATTCCAGAAGATTAAGGGACGTTATTCCGAGATCAGCGGCGGGCGGTATTTGGAAATCGCCGCCATGCCCCACGCCCGGGAGGCCCTGGAAAGAACTGCCGCTCTGGGCGCGGTTCATTTCGTCTATACCCACCGGGGAAGCACCACCGCTCCGGTGCTGAAGAATTTGGGGTTGGACCGCTTTTTTCAGGAGGTTGTCACCAGCCTCAGCGGCTTTCCGAGGAAGCCCGCCCCTGATGCGCTGCTCTACCTGATGAACCGGCACCATTTGGAAAACTCCCGGGTCTATTATGTGGGAGACCGGACTTTGGATGTAGACTGCGCGAGGAACGCCGGAGTGCACAGCGTCCTCTACTCTCCCTCCGGGACCGGGACGGCAGACTATGTGATCCGGGACCTGCTGGAGGTTCGGGATATTGCGGCGGGATAAAAAGCAGAGAGCTTCTCTGGGAGAACTCTTCTCCGGCGGAGCGTTCAGGAATTTTTCCATAAGGGAGGCCCGTCGTTCTGTGGCATTTTCGCAATCGGTTGAGTGACGGAGGGACGGCGGCCTTCCATGGCGGTTCCCCGGTCTGCTGGGATATGCCAGATATACGGGAATCCGGCTGCGGCCGGTTCCGCTATGACATTCATCGGGACGGCCCGGAGCTGAAATTCCGGGAGAGCCCCGCTGTCTGGTTCTAGATCGTGTTTGAAACATACCGAACGCCGCCCGGGCTCTCCGCCCGGACGGCGTTCAGTCGTGCCAGGGGTAAACCGGCGCTTACAGCCCCAGAATTACTGAGGCGAAGCGGAAGTAGATCAGCAGGGACAGCGCGTCCACAATGGTGGTGATGAAGGGCGAGGCCATCACCGCCGGGTCGAAACCGATGCGCTTGGCGAGCAGGGGCAGGGAGCAGCCCACCAGCTTGGCGCACAGCACCGTTCCAACCAGCGTGGCGCAGACCACCAGGGCCACCTGGGGCGTCACCGTGGGATTTTGCAGCAGCCAGCGGTCTACAAGCATCATTTTTACAAAGTTGGCGGCAGCCAAGCAGAGACCGCAGCAAATGGAAACCCAAAACTCTTTCCACAGCACCTGAAAGATGTCCTTGAACCGGACTTCCCCCAGAGACAAGGCTCGGATGACGGCGGTGGAGGCCTGCGTGCCGCTGTTGCCGCCGGTGCCGGAGAGCATGGGAATGAAAGATGTCAGAATGGCGCAGGCCATGAGGGACCGCTCGAAATGGGTCAGGATGATACCTGTGAAGGTGGCGGAGAGCATCAGCAGCATCAGCCAGGGGGTACGGGCTTTCCAAGTTTCGAAAATTCCTGCTTTTAGATAAGGCTTGTCGCCGGGGAGCATGGCGGCCATCTTCTCAATGTCCTCCGTAACCTCCTCCTGCAAAACGTCAATGGCGTCGTCGATGGTGACAATGCCTACCAGCCGGTCCTCCTTGTCCACTACCGGCAGAGCCAGGAAGTCATACTTTCCAAGGGCCCGGGCCACGGCCTCCTGATCGTCCAGCGTCTGGACGGCAATGAGGTTCCGCTCCATAATGTCTCCGATCACATCGTCCTCCTCCGCCAGGAGGAGCGTGCGGATGGTTAAAAGGCCGATTAAGTGCCGCCGTTCGTCGATGACATAGCAGATATTGATGGTCTCCTTGTCCGGCCCTGTCCGGCGGATGCGTTTCAGGGCGTCTTCCACGGTCATATTGGCCTTCAGATCCACGAACTCCGTGGTCATAATGCTTCCGGCAGAGTCTTCCGGATACTTCAACACCTCGTTGATGCTTTTGCGCATCTCCGGATCACAGTAGCGCAGGATGCGTTTTACCACTCCGGCAGGCATCTCCTCCACGATGTCGGCGGCGTCGTCCAGATACAGCTCGTCCAGCACCTCCTTCAGCTCTGCGTTGGAGAAGCTGTGGATCAGCAGTTCCTGGTCATCGCTGTCCAGTTCAACGAAAACCTCCGCTGCCAGCTCCTTGGGAAGAAGCCGGAAGACCACCGGGACCTTTTCATCCAAATCCCGGCAGAGGGAGGCAATGTCCGCCGCCTCCATAGGCCCCAGCAGGTCCCGGAGCTCTGCGTAGCGTTTTCGGACGAACAATTCCTCTATCTTTTCCAGCAGCTCTGTCCGCTCCCTTTGCAGTTCAAACATGCCGGGACCTCCTCTCCCTGTAAATAGCAAAAAACGCGAAAATCTCCAATCGTCCCGGATTGGTACGACTGGAGAATACCCCTCTCTGACAGGCGGGCACTCTGAACCCCGCCCCTACCGTTCGAGCTTTAGCCTCACAAGGCGGTGAAATCGCGTTAGATGATACCTTGGTATTCGATATCGCCTGTTCAAACCATCTTATGATGTCTCCATCATTTCGCGGCAGCGACCCATATCCTTGTGGCAGCCTTACCTACCGGACCTTATGCAGTTTTTCCATATAGACATTATATTATGCCTATTTCCAGTCTCTGTCAAGGGCGGTGAAGCGAAAATCCAAGCGGTGGTTTTGTCTGCCTGATAAAGTGGGTGGTTAAACGGCGGCGGCGGACTTGTTCGGAGCGGGACTGGTCAAGGTGGAGATCCCCGTGGGGCGGCTGGGTTTCAACCCGCCGTGGGCGGGATGCCATGGGTCGTTGGTTCATCAACCTGGGTCGGTTTGCATTTTGGTCATCACCTCGCTTCTGTTGGTATGAGCGCCTCCCAGCCCACGTAGGGGAGGGGGTCGGGTGCGAATGTCATATGATATGCGAGTCATCAGAAAGTTATTTTCATCACTTGGGCTTTTAGCCCAGATTGTTGAAAGCCACCTCCTGTGCGGTTGATGGATTATTATATGCAAAGCGGAAAAAACGATAACGGCCCAAGAAGGAGGCGTGTTTAGGCAAAAAGGAACCGCGAGGCGATGAACGATGGGGCTTTCAGCTCGATATGGACTTTGGGACTTGGAGAAAAGAGAGGGGGGACCAGAGTGCTTATATAAATACATAGATAATCTAGGCATTATGAGCAAAAAGAAAAACCCACCCTGGAAGAGGTGAGTTCTATGTATTCTGGATAATCTGCGTGGACTACCCGGCCGAAAGTAGCAATCAGACTGTATTTGAAAGCACGAAAGAGAATTGACATTTTTCGACGGATTTGTTATAATGAAACTCCCATAGGGAGCCGCGCCGAGCTGAGCGAACTTTCATCCTTTCATAGCCCGACGACGCGATAAAATTAGGTGGCCGCGTGACATCCGATGCTGATGAGGCTCGGTTGTTGTTTACGCTATTTTACATCCGACCCTCCTCAGCAACATGCGAAAGGAGGGATGTGCAGTGACTACTTACGAGACGGTCATGCTGGTCCTGGCGCTTGCTGGTATCATGCTCCAGCTCGTGAGCACGAAGAGGAAGTAAGACGAAAGCCACCTATCGCTAGTAGGTGGCTTTCTTGACTCTTGGTGCTTGCATCAATTGACAGCTAATCATTGAACAGCGACCGCCTAACGGCTCCCTGTGGCCTTATTATAGCCCCTTTTATTTTCGTTGTCAATAGAGACCGCGAAAATCAATAGGTGCCCGCTGGCCCAGAAACTGTGTTGTTGTAGTGGTCACTCAACGGTTTTGACCCACCATTATATGCAAATGACGGCATGTTTATCACCCTACCGCCAAGTGGAATGATTTCACTAAGTTACTCAAAACTAACCCATCTTCTACGAAAGCAAAGCCCTGACCTCATGGTCAGGGCTTTTGCCTTGTTTTCTTTTGATTAACTTAACAACTTCTGTGACAACAAGAGGTTGAGAAGGCGCCATAGAATACCGGGTTGCCAGGCTTGAATGTGCCGTCAGAGTAACCGGAGACGATGCCATCCTGCACGCAGCGGTTAATCTGCTTGTAGGCCCAGAAGTCGGTGGGTACATCCGTAAAAGCGGTGGTATTTACGAGAGAAGGGCCAATCGCGGTTACGACCATGGCCAGCAGCAGACTGACTGCCACAAGCCGGATTTTCATGGCTCTCTGCATGGTGGAGAAGCCTCCTTTAGGTTTGTGCTTTGATAAGTTTTTCAAAATGGTCTGGCCCCGGTTTGGTAACCGGGGCCAGGGAAAGGACGCAGAGGTCAGTACCTGGAGTAGACATAGGTGACAGAAGCGACCTCTGGCTTGTCGAACGTGGTATATTTCCCTTGACTACTCCAAGAGACTTCACCGCCACTGTTGCCATCACAAGCAGAGTAATAATCAGACCCATAATAGGGATTTGTAAGCGAAGTGATAACAAATGCATGGCTATATCCTGTTGTGGAATTCTTCATCCACACCACATCGCCAACCTTGAGCTGGTCGAAGTTTTGATGTTTGGTGACAGGTGCGTCCTCGCCAAAGATGTAATCAGAGAGCCCGCATGCGAAGCTTGAGCAGGCTGGGCCAGAAAAAAGTTTGGGAGAGTTATAGTTATAAAAAGAATCTGTGTCCCAACGAATACCTTCCGGCATGCTTTCCCTTGCGGAGTTGAGAATCTCTTGGATGTTAGCCTCCATAATGGGCTTCCCGTTGCTTAAATATCCCGCCGTATACGCAGGGGTCGCCGCGTTGAGACGGTTCATCATCTGCTGGACATTCTCCCCGGCCTCCAGCTTGAAAGCCGGCAGCTCTGTTACGGTGGGAGTAGTGGGTTCGGAGGGGTCAACCGGGTCCACAGGCGGCTCCACGGGAGTGGTCGTCCCGCTGTTCCCCATGTAGTCCCGCAGCCGGTTGATGACAACGCAGCCCTGCGCTCGGTTCATGGGATTCTTAGGCCCGAAACTGCCGTCGCTCTGCCCACCCAGCAGGCCAGTGGTGTAGCAGACCATGACCGCTCTGCGGCAGCCGGCGGAAATCGAATAGAAGTCACTCATGGACCCCATAGACTGGAGGTACTCGGTGTCGGAGGGAATCTTCGCCCCCTTATCCACCAGGATGTTATACATAACCTGCGCCATATCCTCACGGGGGAGGGAAGCTCCAATGGAGGCAGACGAGCGGCTGGTGCCACTCAGGATGCCATGCTTGTTCATGATGGTCTCGCCGGTAGCCGTGCCCTGGTCGGAATATCCCGCCAGCTCATCGGAGTAAAAGGCCCGGGCCAACATGATGGAGAAAGCTCCATAGGACACCGGGTTGCCAGGCTTAAAGGTGCCATCGGAGTAGCCGGAGACGATGCCATCCTGGACACAGCGGTTAATCTGCTCGTACGACCAGTGGTCCGCCGGAACATCCGAAAACCCCGCCGCGCTGGCTGGAACTGCCAGCCCCAGGCAAAGAACCAGGGTCAGCATAAACGCCGTAAATTGTTTCTTCATCCTCTTTGAATCTCCTTTAATATAATACAAAATCCAGCGGCCCCAGCGAACGCTGTGCCGAGCTTATGAAATCCAACACTGCCAGAAAAGCGAACGCAGGGCCCGTTCTCCGCTCTTGCAAATGAGACTCGAAATGACATAATAAGCCTGTGGCGCGACATCGTTGTTGTGCTGAGTGTCTTGCTCACTCGTACAGGGCCAGGGGGTGGCAACGACCCCTTCGCGGTCTGCCGCAATACGTCTCCATACTGGCATTGTAGCTCCAAACCGGAGGAAAAGCAAGGGCCGCGCGGCAAAAAAGTGAAAGACCGCGGGGATGCTCTTTTGAAATGCACTTTATTGCCCCTTTGAAGAACGACGAGACCTGTGTGGTAAAGTCCGCTCCTTTTGTGATGGACATCCTTGCCTGCCAGTGGAAGGACCAGGCCGCCCAGCGTATGCGGACCGGGGACCGCTGGCAGAATCAGAAGGACCGGGAAACGGCACTAATGTTCACTGCGCCGGAAGGCAATGACATTTCTCCCACCTCTATCCGCTATCACTTCAAAGAGCTGGTAACGGAAATCGGGGTGCCCTCCTGCCGGGGTCATGACCTCCGGCATACGTTCGCGGTCCTGTTTCTCCAAAACAGGGATGATGTCAAGACGGTTCAGACCAACCTGGGCCACGCTGCCGCCGACTTTACGCTGGATGTTTCGGGCATGTCTCCGGGCGGATGAAGGATGAGAGCGCCGCCAGAATGCAGGCGTACATCAACGGGATTCAGGGCACGTAAAAGGGAAACCAGCAAATAAGGGAAAAATAAGGGAAAACTTTTTTCAGGGCATGAGAAAAGCCTTGAAACCATTGTGGTTTCAAGGCTTTCTTGTGGCAGCGGGTGAAGGATTCGAACCCTCACATACAGAGTCAGAGTCTGCTGTGCTACCTTTACACAAACCCGCTATACTGCTGTAGAACAGCTATCATTATACTAAAAAACTCCATCTTGTCAAGGGGTTTTCAAATTTTTTTAAAATTTCTTTTTTCAGCAAGGGGAAATTTTTGCGCCGCAACCCATACAGCGGCTTTCCGTCAGACTTCACGGTTATACCGCCACCTTCCGGTTGACGCTCCCGCTCAGAATGTTCGGGATATTGTCCCCCAGGAATATGATTCCCCCGTTCCAGACCACCGTGCCCTCCGCGCGGCCCTAGAATGTGATGATGAATGTGATCAGGGTGCCGCTGTTCGATCTGCTTATGGTCAGCAGTGAAGCAGAAATTGTTTGTTTCCTTATGCGGCGTAATGAACGGCTTCTGAGTTAGTTCTGCTGTACAGTCCATACAAAATGACATGAAAATATTTTTAGAATACGCCAATTGAAATTTGTGAGGCAACACGGTACAATAAAAACATCAAATGTCCGGACATTTGAACTTTAGGATGTTTTGAAAGGAGGTGTCATTATTAGAGTTAACCACAACAGCCCCGTTCCTCTTTACTACCAACTGCGCGAACAAATCCGGGATAATATTCTCTCCGGGAAGTGGGAGTATGGAAAAGAACTTCCCTCAGAACTGCGGCTGTGCGAAACCCTGGGCCTGAGCCGGGCTACGGTTAAGCAGGCTATGGACGAGCTGGTCCGAGAGGGGTTGATTGAACGAAAACGCGGAAAGGGAACCTTCGTCACATATCAAAACGAAGGGATTAACATTTTTGCGGAGCCCAGCCTCGTAAAACAGATGGAGAAGCTGGGAATATCCATCCATTCCAGGGTTATCTCCGCCGGTGAAGGGCCCTTGGAGAAAGATATTTCCGGTTATTTTGAGGAGAACAGCGAGGATTTCTGCAAAATCAGGCGCGTTCGTTACATCAAAAATTGTCCCATGATTCTGGAGGAAAATTACATTTCTAAAAAGTGGGCCCGTGACGTTCTGAAGCAGAACCTGAATACCATATCGGTATACGGCTATCTGGAACAGGTGAACGGGATTCATTTTGACTCGTACCACATAGACATCCGGCCGGCTCTGCTTACGACGGAGGATAAACAGCTTTTAGGTTTGGAAGATGCCCGTGTCCAGCTTATCATCTTGAAAAAGGACATTGTGGGGATGCGTTTTGACCTGACGGCCTCTTGGCAGGGCGACGTCGTAATGTTCAATCGCCGTCTGATTGACGGCAAACACATTTTGTTCTGCGCGGACTATGACGCAGGCAGCCGCCAGTTTACTATGGCGAGCGGGAAAATTCTGCTGCCCTCCGATTAGCGGGCTGCATAAAAATTCATTTAATATTCGTTTTTGGGTGTAAAATTGCACACCCTTGGTCTTTGTGCGCTTTTTTCGCTTTGCAACAGAAATAATATCCAAAATATGTATAAAAAAGCTGCTGTGGTTGTGTATACCAGGCGAATGGGTTCGCCTGTATAATATATTTTAATTTGATTTCAATTTGGGAGGAAGAAACATGTCAAATGTCAAAAAGCTCGGGTTTGCAACCAAAGTTTTGATTGGCCTGATCTTGGGAGCAATTGTAGGGATCATTGCCGGTCCCAGCGCTTCCGCTATCGGCTTTATCGGAACGGTTTTCCTCAGACTGCTGCGGTGCGGCGTGGTGCCTCTGATTTTCTGCAACATTGTCCTGGCTGTGGCCGGTATGGGAGATGTCAAAAAGCTTGGCCGCATCGGCATTAAGCTGATCGTTATTTTCCTGGCCACGACATTCTGTGCCGCCACGGTGGGGCTGCTGACGGCCTTGATTGTCAATCCCGGACACGGCTTCGTCATGACTGAGGTGGGAGAAGTGGCGGAACAGACCGCTCCTACATTCTCCGGCATTATTCTCAACTTCTTCGGTACAAATATTGTGGGGTCTATGGCGGAAGGGACCATGCTGCATATTATCTCCTTTGCCATTATCTCCGGTATCGGCATCATGTTTATGAAAGAGGAGGACCAGGCGAAGCTGATCGGCGGTTTTGGTCTGATTTCCCGCTACATCATGAGCTTCCTGCGTCTGGTCATGAAGTTTACTCCCATCGGCGTATTCTGCCTGATGGCCAATACCACCGGAACTTACGGCACAGATGTCCTGGGCCCCCTCGGAAAGTTTATCCTGACGATTTATATTGGTTTGGCAATCCACGCCTTTGTGATTTACGGCGGTCTTTATGCGGTGGGAACGCACAAAAATCCCTTTACCTTCTGGAAAGACATCGCACCTGTGTGGACTACCAGCTTTTCCACCTGTTCTACCGCGGCTACCATGCCGGTTTCCATGCGGATATGCGAGGAAAATCTGGGCCTGCGGAAGGAAGTGTCAGACCTGACCATTCCCCTGGGCGCGAATATGAATATGGACGGCAACGGTCTTTGGTATGGCGTTGTAGCAATTTTTGTGGCGCAGGTTGTGGGAATTGACATGAACATCGGGACGATGATTGTGGCCATTCTGACCGGTGTTCTGATGACGCTGGGCAGTCCCGGAATCCCTGGAGGAATTATTGTCGCGACCACCATCTTCCTGCAGACCATGGGAATGCCTATTGAATTTGTCGCCCTGCTGGCCGGAATTTTCAGCATTATGGACATGGGCATTACTACAGTGAACTGCATCGGGTCCGTAGTGGTTGCCGCAGTGGTCTCCGCCAGCGAGGAGCGCCGCGCTCAGAAGAATGACACCCCGAAAGCATAAGGAGGAAGAGCAGATGAGCGAAAAAGTTATTGGGATTATGGGCGGCATGGGCCCGGAGGCTGGAGCGGACCTGTTTTTACAGATCACGAAAGCCACGCATGCAAAAAGTGATATGGACCATCTGCATATTATTATGGACAGCAATCCCAAAATGCCCAGCCGTCAGGACGCAGTTCTGCACGGGACCGAGAGCCCGGTGCCCGCAATGATAAATGTGGCGCAGAATTTGGTGAAAGCGGGGGCGGATGTGATTATTATTGGCGCCAACACCGCCCATTACTTCTATGACGATGTAGCCGCGGCTGTGCCGGTTCCGTTCCTTCACATCATTGACGAGGCTGTTTTGGAGACACAGCGCGCGGTTCCCGGCATCCGGCGGCTGGGCGTCATGGCCACCACTGCCGCTATGCAGGCCGGCGTCTACGAAAAATCCTGTGAAAAGTTTGGAATCGAGGTCATGGCTGTGCCGGATGACGTGCAAAACCGGATGCAGGCCGCAATTTTTGACCATGACTATGGTTTCAAGTATAACGGCCGCACGGAGCAGTGCGTATCAGAGGCCAAGGCTGTGGCGCAGTACCTGATTGACAACGGCGCCGGGGCCTTGATTATGGGCTGCACGGAAATTCCCCTGATTCTTGGAGACGCGGTTTTCCCCATTCCTCTGGTTGATCCGAATAAGACCATTGCGGAAGCTGCCGTAAGGTTTGCGAAAGGCGTCTGAATCCCTGGTGGGAGGAGGCCCTGCCGAAAGGGACCCCTTTTGCCGTCTTTTGCCGGGATGTGATTCCTGTATGAAAATTCCGAAACGACGCGATTGGGTTTGGGCCGGTTCGCTCATCGCCGCAAAAGGAGGCAGCCGTATATGACAGATATTACTTCCATGCTTTTTATGCAGAAGTATTGGTAAGGAGGAGATTTTGGAAGTCTGTGTGTTTCTGGTTTCTTTGTGCGCTTCCTGCGTCGGGGGAATCTGCGGCATCGGCGGCGGTGTGGTTATAAAGCCTGTACTGGATGCCTTTGGTATTATGAGCGTCAGCGCTATCAGTTTTCTCTCCGGACTGACCGCCCTGGCGATGTCTTCCATCACGGTATTTCGCCAGCGCAAGCTTCAATTAGTGGATCAAAAAACCGGCGGCCTGCTGGGAATAGGGGCCATATTGGGCGGCATTGCGGGAAACGAGCTGTTTCACGCAATAAAGACCGCCGCCGGGGATGACGCTTTTGTAGGGGCGGTGCAGGCGTCTGCTTTGGGCATAATTACGTTGGCGACTCTGATATACAGCGCTTATCTGCGCAAGCGGATAAAATCTTACACAGTGACATCACCGGCGGCCTGCATTTTAATCGGCTGCTTTATCGGCGTTTCCTCCTCCTTCCTTGGGATCGGCGGGGGGCCGATCAACCTGGCGGTTTTGTATTTTGCTTTTTCCATGGATACCAAAACCGCCGCGTCGACGTCCCTCTATATGATCGTATTTTCCCAATCCGCGAATCTGCTGTCTTATTTCGTAAAAGGGAGCTTTCCTGCGGTTCCCCTCCATTATCTGGCTTTGATGATTCTGGCAGGCTTTTTAGGAGGCATGATCGGCTCAAACATCTGCAAAAAGATTTCGGCAGAGACGACAGACCGCCTGTTTTCCATCCTGCTGGTTTTGATTATTCTAATCTGCGTATACAACACCTGGCGTTTTTCCTGCAGTCCGGCTGTGTTTTGACGCCAAAAAGAGCTGTGCCGAAAGGCACAGCCCTTTTATTTGTTTTTATCAGCGTTCCGCCTGATAGACCGCCTTCATGCCCTTGTATGTCTCATAGCAGTCCAGTTTGGAAACGGTTTCAAAAGGCGCATGCATGCTCAGCACCGGGACGCCCGCGTCCAGCGTGTTAATGTTCCGGTTGGCCATATACATGGCCACGGTGCCTCCTCCGCCTGCGTCCACTTTGCCCAGTTCCGATATCTGCCAGACGACTCCGGCTTCGTCAAAGAGCCGCCGGACATAAGCCACGGTCTCCGCGTCGGCGTCGGAGGCGCCGGATTTTCCTCTTGCGCCGGTATATTTGCAAAGGCCGACGCCATAATTCAGCTGTGCCCCGTTTCGCTTTTCAAATACGTCGGCAAAGTTGGGGTCAAAAGCGGCGGTTACATCGGCGCTGAGGCAGAAGGATCTGGCAAAGCAGGCCCGGAGGGGGACGCCTTGAGAAGCGCACAGATCCTCAATGAAGGCATCGAAGGCAGCGGACTGCATTCCGGTTACGCCGTCGGAACCAATTTCTTCTTTATCCGCCAGAATGCATACGGCGGTTTTTGCCGGTGTTTCCTTCATGTCCAGCAAAGCCTTCAAAGCCGCGTAGGCGCAGACCCGGTCGTCATGACCGTAGGCCCCGATCAGGGAGCGGTCCAGGCCGATATCACAGGCTTTCACTGCCGGGACGGCCTCCAGCTCGGCAGACGTCAGATCGTCTTCAACAATGCCGTACTTTTCGTTCAGCAGCTTCATGACGGCCAGCTTCACGCGGCCGGATTCCTCCTCGCCGCCAATGGGCCGGCTGCCCAGGAGAAGGTTCAGCGTCTCACCGGGGATGGCTTCCGACAGCGGCTTTTTATTCTGAGCGGCTCCCAAGTGGGGCAGGAGGTCTGTAATTACCAAACGGGGCTCTCCCTCGTCCTCGCCAATGCGGACCGTTATCCTGCTTCCATCCTTCAAGACTACGACGCCGTGCAGGGCCAGGGGGATGGTCACCCACTGGTATTTGCGGATACCGCCGTAGTAGTGGGTCTTAAAGTAGGCCAGCTCACTGTCTTCATAAAGGGGATTGGGCTTCAGGTCCAGTCTGGGTGAGTCGATGTGGGCTGCCGCCAGCTGAATGCCCTGGTCAAGGGAGTTTTTTCCAATATGGGCCAGCATCACCGCTTTTCCCCGGTTGCAGACGTATACCTTGTCCCCGGACTTGACGTCCATTCCCGGGCTGTAAGGGCGGTATCCCCCGGCCTCTGCCAGGCGGATGGTTTCCGCCGCGCAGAGGCGTTCTGTTTTGCTGGCATCCAGAAAGGCCTTATATCCGGCGCAATAATCCTCCATTGCCGCATGTTCGGCGCTGGGGAGAATATCATAGCCGTTTTTCTTGGTGGAGAGGAGCTGTTCTTTCAGCTCCTTGTAATCGTTCTTTTCCATAAATGCGGTCTCCTTCAAGGTTTTGAAATATCGTGAAATATTTGGACTCAGCAGCCATGGCGCTTTTCTTCCTGAATTGCTTCCACCAGGCGCTCAAAAAAGAGATATGCGTCTTTTTGGAATTCTTCAGGGGAATCGCTGGCGTTGTTCAGCTCGGAATCACATTTGCCGCGGTAGTACTCGTCCTGTTTCTGCGCGCCGATGCGCAGGCGGGCATATTGCTCAGAAATATGGTCTCTGGCCATGATCCGCTTTACCCGCAGCTCTGTGGGCGCCGTCACAGCGACGGTATAGTCACAAAGGCGGTCCAGGCCGCTCTCGAACAGGTTGATGGCGTCCAGAGCGCAGATGCCCTCAGAGGCCGCTGTCTGCCGCTCCAGCTCCGGCACCAGAAAACGGAATACAATGGCGTTCAGCTGGTCCAGCCGGTCCCGCTTGGCGAAGACTTCCTGGCCCAGCTTTTTCCGGTTCAGCTCTCCTCCGGCAGTAAAGACACCGGGAAATTTCTCGTTGATGGCGTTCTTAAAATCCTCGTTGCCGGAGAGAACCTCATGATATACCGCGTCGCAGTCGATCACGGTGCCGCCCAGGTCCCGAATTGCATTCAGGGCGCTGCTTTTTCCCGCGCCGGTACCGCCGGTAACGCCCAAAATAATCCGCTGCTTATCCGCGTTGATGATATGAAAGCCCGCCGCTTTTTTCAGCCGGTTTCCAATGGCCAGGCCCAATCCCCGATTATCGGGACACTGGGCAAAGATTTCCGTTACGCTGCTGTTGTCAAAACTTCGCAGGGCCTCAAATACCCTTTGCGCCTGCATCTGCTTGTCGCTGCTGGGCCCCAGGGAATGGACCGTCTGCCGCGGAAAAAGGTGAGCGTACTCGTCGAAACAGATGATGCCGGAGGAGGGACCGGCCCGGCGTTCAATTTCCTTGGCAGAGACAGAAGGCGCGCCTATGACCACCGTTACCGGGGCCTTGGGAGCATAATGGCGGTATTTCATACCGGGTGCGCCCGGGCGCTCATTTTCCTTCAAGGAGGCGTTTACCGCCCGGTCTACGTCAATATGCCCGATAAGCCGCTCAATATCCTCCACCGGCAGCCCGCCGGGGCGGAGCAGGCGGGGAGGCTCGCAGGTCAGGTCCAGCACAGTGGATTCTACACCCACAACGCAGGCCCCGCCGTCAATGACCATATCTATCCGCCCTCCGACATCCTCCATCACGTCCTGGGCCGTGGTACAGCTGGGACGGCCGGAGGTATTGGCGCTGGGGGCGGCAATGGCCATGCCCGCCTCCCGGATGATAGCCAGAGTGACCGGATGGTTGGGACAGCGTATCCCAACGGTATCCAGCCCTGCCGTGGTTTCGTTCGGGACAGTGGGCTGACGCTTCAGCACCATGGTCAGGGGCCCCGGCCAGAACTTCCTGGCCAGCGTATAGGCCACCGGGGGGATGTCCGCGCAGTACCGGGGCAGCCACTGTGCTCCGGTGACATGGAGGATCAGGGGGTTGTCCTGAGGGCGGCCTTTCACCGCGAAAATACGCCGGACGGCGTCCGGATTTGTTCCATCAGCTCCCAGCCCATACACCGTCTCTGTGGGAATGCCAACCAGCCCGCCTTCCCGGAGAATCTTGGCGGCGGCGGAAATTTTATCTTCAATCTCCTTCTGCTGCCCTTTCGTGTCCCGCAAATCGTAATAAATTGTCTGCATATCGTTCGCCTCTATCTCTCCGTGCGGGCTCCCGCCCGCTTTTTCCACCACAAAACCGCTCTATATACCGTCCATGCCAGCATCGCCAGCCACAGCGGCAGAAGAACCAGGGCGCAGAGCCCTGCGATCTCCGCATCCTCCGCAGCATAGGGATTCTCCAGAGCGCCAAATTTCATCACGTACAGCGTTCCCCGCAGCCAGGCGCCGGCCAGTAAAACCTCCAGCCCGGTCAGAAACGCTGCCAGGATCAATTCCGCTGCATATCCCAGCCGCCGCATCATCTGTTTCATTCCCTGCCGTTTTTCAGCCTCTCTGCCTGATCCGCAGTAATCAGCGCGTCGATAATTTCATCCAGGTCCCCGTCCAGAATGGCGTCCAGCTTATACAGCGTCAGACCAATTCGGTGATCTGTCACCCGGCCCTGAGGAAAGTTATAGGTCCGCACCCGTTCGCTGCGGTCGCCGCTGCCCACCTGACTGCGCCGCTCGGAAGCGGCAGCCTCCGCCCGCTTTGCCTGCTCCCGTTCATAGAGCCGGGAACGAAGGACCTTCATGGCTTTATCCTTGTTTTTATATTGGCTCCGTTCATCCTGACATTCCACTACCAGGCCTGTGGGCAGATGGGTGATGCGGATGGCGGATTCCGTCTTATTAACATGCTGCCCCCCGGCGCCGGAGGAACGGTAGGTGTCGATCTGCAGATCCTTTGGATCGATCTCCACATCCACTTCCTCTGCCTCAGGAAGCACAGCGGCAGTGGCGGCGCTGGTATGAATGCGGCCGCCGGACTCCGTTTCCGGAACCCGCTGGACCCGGTGAACGCCGCTCTCGAATTTCAGCCGGGAGAAAGCTCCTTCACCCTCAATCAGCACACTGCATTCTTTTACTCCGCCCAGTTCCGTTTCATTCAGGCTGAGCGTCTCCATCCGCCATCCGCGGCGCTGGGCGTACATGCCGTACATCCGAAGAAGGGAACGGGCGAATAGGGCTCCTTCTTCACCGCCGACGCCTCCCCGAAGTTCCAGAATGACGTTTCGGCTGTCATTGGGGTCCCTGGGCAGCAGAAGCAGTTTCAGCTCCTCTTTCAGGCGCTCCGTTTCATCCCGGGCGGCAGACAGCTCCTCTTGGGCCAGTTCCTTCATCTCCGGATCCCGAAGGAGGGCCTCCGCTTCCTCCCGGCGGCGCTCAGAGCTGCTTAGCGCCCGCCAGGCTTCCACCACCGGAGCCAGCTCCTTCAGTTCCCGCTGGAGCTGTTTCAGCCGCCCGCTGTCGCCGTATACGGAGGGGTCCGACAGTTGAGTTTCCAGGTCCTCCTGCCGCAGAACCAGTTCCTTTAGTCTTTCCAGCATAGAGCTTTCCCCCATGTTTTTATCTGCCGGTCTGCAAAAATTCCTGGGTTTGGCGGAGAAATTCCTCCTGCCAGAAGGCATATCCCACAGAACCGCTCCGTAAAGACACAGCCGTCTTGTGGCCGCAGGGAGTATAGCGGTCCATCTGCTCAAAAATCTCCTCGTTTTTATCCTCGCAGCCTCGTGTGAGGACATAGGAGGCATTTCGCAGGTCCTTGCCGTATTGCTTCAAAAAGCTGCGGACCACAGAACTGCACCGGCCTGCCCACACGGGGGAACCCACGATTACCAGGCGGTAATCCGTCAAAGGGAATCGGGCCGTGCATTTTACCGGCGGCAGCGTGCGGCGCATGGCATCCACTCCGCAGCGGAGCCAGCCGCCCCAGCCGCTGCGGTCCACGCTGTCCTGCAGCTCCGCGAGTTCCGCTCCCAGGGCCTGGGCAATCTCCTCCATGGCTCTTTTTGTGTTTCCCGTCCGGGAATAATATACGCACAGCACGTTATTCCATGCCACGTGGCGTTCATCTCCTTGCTTTTCATTATATTTTCGACTGCTGCGGAGGCAAGGCCTGTTGCCGGGCTTCCGGGCACATAAAAATCCTTGCGGTTTTTTTCCGAGGCTCTGCTTGAAAAATACCAAGGCGCTTAATCAGCGGACGATTATCCGCCGGTGCTTCGCGGATTTTCTTTGAAGTCCGTCAGGGCTCTTGGGGAGCATCGCCCTGCCCGGCGATTGGAGAGGGACTGGCAAGGGCGGCGCCTTACGGAAATCACATGCTCTTTGGGTAAAAACATTGTCCCGATGAGCATTCCGCCATGCTTCCTACAGCCTCTAGTCAAACAACGCTGTCTTCACCACGGCGAAGGCCTCTCGCAGATAATAGTTGGCGGTGAGCCACCACCAGGGCAGCTCCGCCGGGACGTCAATGGTGCGCAGGCCTTGTTTTTGGGCAATCATGTGGGCCCGAAAACAGTGAAAATCGTTGGTTACAACGGCAATGACCGCAGTGTCAGTGTCCAAGCCTTGCTTCTCCAAAAGTTCTTTGGAAAAAGCAAGGTTTTGGGCCGTGTTGGAGGACTGCTCTTCCAGAAGAAGACGGGCATCCTTGCGGCTGTCGTTTTTCCACAGTGCCCTGCGCATGGCTTCCGCCTCGGAGATAGCTTCTCCGGGGCCCTGTCCCCCTGAAAGAACCACTGGAACTTCCGGATGCTTCTCCAGATATGCCTCGGCTGCCCGGATGCGAGACCAGAGCGCTGCCGAGGGCGTTTCCCCATTGACCCCGGCTCCCAGAACAATCACTGCGTCCACAGGCAGGGCGGAGTTGTCCGCCTCTCCCCGGAACACAATGGCTGTCTCAATGCCTGCCAGCATTACAAGAACCAGGGTCAGGCCGGCAAAAAATATCCGTCCGCAGATTTTCCCGGCCCGGGAGCGTTTCCCCCATTGGACGGCAAATATTCCGGCGGCCCAAACTGCCGCCGTTCCCAGAAGCAGCCAGCCAGTGAAGTGCATTCCGTTGGGAATTACCACCAGTCCCAGCCCCGTCAGCGTCAGAATGGCCATCATCAGATAAAAAATGTTCTTTCTCATAGTTCATCCTTTGCGGGACTCCGGTCCCTTGCGGCAGGAGGCTGTCATGCCTCTCCGGCTTCCATGCTGAGCTGCTCCCACTTCCCGTAAAGACCATCCAGCAGCTCCTGCGCGGCCTCCCGCTCCGACGTCAGCTCCGTCAGCTTTTCATAGTCGCAGGCAGCGGCCTCCATATCCGCCTCCAGAGCGGCAACCCGCTCCTCCGCTTTGGCAATGTCCCGCTCGCAGATGGTCAGCTGCCGCCTGGCGTTCTGCTGGGCCCGATTGCCCCGGACGGGGCGCTCCGTTTTTTCTTTTGAGGGTTTGGGGGGCTCTGCTTTCGCCGCCTCCTCCTGGGCCTTCATCTGGCGGTATTGGGCAAAGCCCATAGGATAATCCGTAATCGTTTCGTTCGCCAGCTCCCAGATGCGGGTGGCAAAGCGGTTGATAAAATAGCGGTCATGACTGACAAAGAGCAGCGTTCCGTCGTAAGACTCCACCGCCTCCTCAATCCATTCCCGGGACGCGATATCCAGGTGGTTGGTAGGCTCGTCCAAAATCAGGAAATTGACATCCCCGTCCATCAGCATGCACAACCGAAGGCGGCTCTGCTCGCCGCCGGAGAGAACCGATACAGGCTTGAATACATCCTCGCCCCGGAATTCATAGGCGGCCAGGCGGTTTCGGGCGCTTTGGGCGGAAAGCCCCCGTTTGAAAGCCATCATGGTTTCCACAAGGTTCCAGTCCGGGTGGTCAAAGTGAATAATCTGGGGCAGATAGGCGGGCTTTGCCTGGGGGCCCAGCTTAATCCGCCCGTCGTCGGGATACAGCTCCCCCATGATCATCTTGATGAGGGTGGATTTTCCTGTTCCATTGTCGCCGATGAGGGCAATCCGTTCCCCTCCCTCAACCTTCAGGGTGATATTGTCAAAGAGGTGCTTGTCTCCATACGACTTTGCCAGATTCCGGATGCCCAGCATTTCATCCCCGTGAAATTCGGCAATGGAAAAGCGCGCGTCCATCTTCCGCGCCTTGGTGGGCTTTGCGGTGGTGCGCATCCGCTCGATCCGGCGCTCAATATTGACGGCCCGGCGGTAGGTTTTGTCCATGCCCATAAAGGCCCAGACCCGGAGCTGCTCCGCCGCTTTTTCCAGCTGCTCAATTTTGGCCTGTTCCTTCTGGTACTGCTTTAAGCGCTCCTGATAGCGGCGTTCCTTTTCCACGGCGTAAAAGCTGTAGTTTCCGCTGTAAAACTCTGCCTTGCCGTCTTCAATCTCAATGACTCTCGTGACGACCCGGTCCAGAAAGTAACGGTCATGGGAGATGGCGACAACGGTGCCCCGAAACCCCCGGATATACTCTTCCAGCCACTCTGTAGCGTGAAGGTCCAAATGGTTTGTTGGCTCGTCCAGCAGCAGAATGTCCGTGTCCTCAAGAATCAGCCTGCCCAGGTTTACGCGGGTTTTTTCGCCGCCGGAGAGGCTGTCAAAGAGCTGATTCCGCATTTCCGGGGAAATGGAAAGCCCGTTGGCAATCTTGTTCACGGCCACGTCGGTGTCATAACCGCCGAAAATCTCGAAGCGCTCGCTGAGAGACCCATAGCGCCGCAAAAGGGCAGGATCGCTTTCCCCGGCCTCCATGCGGCTCTCCAGAGTTTCCATTTCCCTCACCAGGCTTTCCAGCCTGGCGAAGGCGGAGCGGAGAACATCTTCTACCGTGTATCCCGCCGGGTAAACGGGAATTTGGGAAATCAGACCCAGCCGTCTTCCCTGCCCGATGGTGACATGCCCCTCATCGGCGTCGGTCTCGCGGGTCAAAATGCGGAACAGGGTGGTTTTCCCCGCGCCGTTCCGGCCCAGAAGGCCCACCCGTTCCCCCTGGTCAATCTGAAAGGTCAGTCCATCCAGAACATTGCGGCCAACCTCGAAGGATTTGACCAGGGAGCTGATCTGTATATCAATCATAGTATCCTGTTCTTGATTCTCCCTCTATATCTCCTGCAGCTGTTCTACCAGCCATCCAAATTTCATAGCATGGGAGGCCTTCACCAGCATAACGGTTCCGTCTGCTCCCATCTGACGCCGGAGCTCGGGCAGGGCCTCTTCCTTCGTGGGGTAGTATTGAACGGAGCCGCCGCTTTGGGCGGCGCCGTCGGCAATCCGCCCTGCCCGTTCCCCGCTTCCAATCGCAAAGACCAGATCGATGCCCAGCATAGAGGCCAGGGCGCCCATGTTGTAATGTGCCCGGTTTCCGATGTCACCCAGTTCCCCCATGTCGCCCAAAACGGCGACTTTCCGTTCGCATTCCGTCCGCGCCAGAATCTCCAGAGCCGCCGCCACGGATTGGGGGTTGGCATTGTAGCAGTCGTCCAGAATTATGCGCCGGTTTAAAAGGCGGAGCACCCGCATCCGGCTGCCGGCCGGCACATAGGCTGCCGCTCCGCGGATAATTTCCTCACGGCTCAGGCCGAGGGCTTCTCCAACCGCCGCGGCAATGGCGGCGGCGTAGGCCATATGTTCCCCGGGGGCTGGGATATTTAATGGATAGCAGTCCGTTTCCGTGACTACGGTGCAGCTGATGCCATCCACGCCATGGTCGGCGATTTCCGTGATTCGGGCCTGGCAGTGTTCGGATTTGCCGCAGCGGATTGTTTGGAAGGGAACTGCCACCGTGTCCAGCAGGGCGTCATCCCCGTTTAGGATTGCAAGGCCGTCTTCTTTCAGGTATTCAAAGATTTCGCACTTGGCTTTTAAGATGCCCTCCCGGCTTCCAAGGTATTCGATATGGGCGTCGCCGATATTGGAGATGACGGCGATGTCCGGCTTCACCATAGCGGTGAGGTATTCAATTTCTCCGAAATGGTTCATGCCGGTTTCAATGACCGCCGCCTCGTGCTCATGGGTCAGCCCCAGCAGGGTCAAAGGGGTGCCTACATCGTTATTGTAGTTTTCCGGAGTCTTCCACACCTTGAATTTTGCCCCCAGTACGGCGGCGATCATTTCCTTAGTGGTGGTTTTCCCTACGCTGCCTGTAACCTGAATCACCGGAATCTGAAACTGCTCCCGATAAGTGGAGGCCAGGGCCCGAAGGGCCAGCCGGGTATCCGCTGTCTGAATATAGAATTTGTCTGCCCGGAGTTTTTCCGGCGCCCGGGCACAGAGACACCCGGCCGCGCCGGCTTCCAGGGCGGCGTCAATGAAATTATGCCCGTCGAACCGCTCTCCCACCCAAGGCAGGAACAGGCAGCCGGGGATCAGCTTGCGGCTGTCGGTACAGACTGCGGTGACGGCGGGGGCAGTTTCGCTGGGATTCAGCCACACGCCGTCCACGGCGGCGGCGATCTGACCAACAGTCATGGGCTTCATTCCATCTTCCTCCTCACACCCCGGGGGTGCTTTCTTTGTTTTCGTCGTTTGGTATGTAAAGGAAACTGCTCAATTTCTCCGCTTCAGACCATAGGACAGACGGACGATCTCCTCGCAGAGTTCGCCATAACTCATGCCTATGGCGGCGGCCTCCTGGGGTACAAAGCTGGTGGGGGTCATCCCCGGCAGAGAATTTACCTCCAGGCACCAGAGCGTTCCGCTGCTATCCAGAATCATATCTGTCCGGGAATAGACTGCCAGGCCCAGCGCCCGGTGTGCCTGCAGGGCCAGCTCCCCGGCGGCTTTGGCTTCCGCTGCTGTCAGATGGGCGGGGCAGGTCTCTGCGGCGCCGCCTTTTTGATATTTGGCGGCATAATCGAAGTCCTTCCCGGCAGGGACCGTCTCCACCGCCGGCAGCGCCCGGTCTCCCAACACGGCTACCGTCAGTTCCCGGCCAAAAATACGCTCTTCACAAATAATTTTCCCACCAAAATCCAGAACGTTTACCAGAGCCTCTTCCAGCTCCTCCCGGTTCTCCGGCAGGTAGACGCCCAGAGACGACCCGCCTGTGGTGGTTTTTATAACGCAGGGCATGGGCAGGACCCTCGCCAGCTCCGGAGCCTGGGCGGCGGTATAGTCCAGCGTCTTCCACTTGGGAGTGGGAACGCCGCAGGCGTCCATGATCCGCTTGCTTACCGCCTTGTCCATGGCGATGCCGGAGGACAGATACCCAGACCCGGTATAGGGCACGCCCAGCAGCTCCAGAGCCGCCTGAACCCGCCCATCCTCGCCGTCCTGGCCGTGGAGGCCCAGGAAAACAATGTCGGCCCGCTGGCATAGCTCCAGTACGTTAGGGCCGAAGACCCGGGGGCTCTGGTCCTTCCGGCTCCGCCGGACGGCTTCCAGATCCGGGGCCACAGTCTCAATTTTCGCGTCAGGGCACAGGCCGTCCGCCGCATCAAACAGGGAGTCCGGATTTTCCGGAATATCCTCCAGCCCCAAAAACAAATCCACCAAAATGGCCTGGTGGCCCCGTTCCCGCAGCGCCCGGCAGATCCCGGTTCCCGTCACCAGGGATACCGCCCGCTCCGTGGAGAGCCCTCCGGCCAAGACAACAATTTTCATTAATTGCTCCTCCAGCATTGACAATAACAGCCGTGGTAATACTTTCCATATTATTATAATCTGTTATAGTTTAGCACATGGCGCAAGTAAATACAACCGCTAAAATGTTTTTTGATGCGGGGCAAATGTGCGGCCCCGGTTAAAAAGCGCGGAACATCCGGGGCAGCATGAAAAATGCCAAGACGCCTGACCGGCGGATATTTTCCGCGGATGCCCTGCGGATTTGAGGTAATTTGAGGTAAAAGATAAAATATATTTGATGCCCGCTTAAAGAGGAAGGGCTGCCTGGTTTGCGGGTATCGGCGGAGACGCCGTGCATCCGCAAACAAGTACGGAGACCGGAATTTTCCGGTCTCCGTGTGCTTGCTGATGGAGTTGAAAAGCCGGCGCGGCGGGAAGGAAGGCATGCGCGGAAGGTTCAGGAAAGATTTCCCGCGCATGAGCACGCTTGGAAGTGAAAGGCTTTCAGAACTTAACAATGTCCGGAAGACTTGCGCAGGTTTTTGGAAATGTTCAGCCTGAGGGAAAGCAGAATTTCCCGGTCTCCGTGCTTTTTTTGCTCAGCCCAGCAGATAAGCGTATTTGTTCATCACCGTGAGGATAAATACCTCAATGCCGGCGGGCAGATCATTTTCGGCGTTCAGGTCTGCCTCGAAGACTTTTCCGTCCAGCCGGACCAGCACCTTCCCGCCGCCCAGGGGCAGGAAGCCCTGGTTGTGCACACTTTCGTCAAAGCCCTCCCGGGTCTTAAAGAGAGTAAATTTCTCCCGGTAGGGGGCGGAGTCGTAGGGGCAGAAGATGGCGCAGTTGCCGCACTCGTTGCACATCCGGTCCACATGCAGAATCTCATGCCGCCCGTCGGGCATCTTGATAACTACGTTGGCCCGGTTGGGGCATACGTCGGCGCAGACCTGGCACACCACGTTGCAGATGAGGCACCGGTCTCCCTCGCACTTGGCGGACTCGCAGAGAATGCCCTTCTTGGCGATAGCGTCCGCCCGAGAGGCCACGGCCTTTTCAGGAATGGCAAATTTGTGCGTTTCCCCAATAACGGCGTTGGCAAAGGCCTGGGCATCGGCGATGCCCTCCACCACGGTGGCGGGGCCCCGCATGGCGTCTCCGCCTGCGTAGACGCCTTCCACATTGGTCTGGAAATCCGGCAGGCCCCGGGCGTCCACTTCGATGCCGTTGGCGGTGAAGAGCTCGCTTTCCACCTTCTCGCCCACGGCGGAGACTACGGTATCGCAGTCAATTTCCACGAATTCCCCGATGGGCTCCGGCTTCCGGCGGCCCTTCTCGTCGGGCTCGCCCAGCTTCATCTTCTCACAGCGGAGCTTCCCGTCCTTCTGCTCCACGGGGGCCACCAGCTCCAGGAAGTTCACACCGTCGGCCATAGCCAGCTCCAGCTCCTCCGCGTCGGCGGGCATATACTTTTTTGTCCGGCGATATACCAGAGTAGAGGATTTCGCCCCCGCCCAGAGAGCCGCCCGGGCGGCGTCCATAGCGGTGTTGCCGCCGCCCACCACGGCGACATGGCCCAGGGATACGTTCTTCCCGGCCTTCATGTCCTTCAGCCAGCCAATGACGGGGACCACGTTGCCGGGGACGTCCAGCCGCCCGGCCTTCCAGGCGCCCACAGCGAAGAAAATGTGGGTATACCCCTGGGCCTTCAGCTCGGCCACCGAGGGAGCGGGAGTGTTCAGCTTGATGTCCGCGCCCATTTTGGCGATCAGGGCCGCGTCCTTGTCAATGGCTTCGTCGGAGATGCGGAAGGCGGGGATGACCTGCCGGACGACGCCGCCCAGTTGGCCGGACTTCTCGAAAACAGTGACGGGGATGCCCGCCCGGCCCACGAAGTAGGCCGCCGCCATGCCTGCGGGACCGCCGCCGATGACAGCCGCTTTTTTCCCGTTCTTGGCCGGGACGGGGGCTTTCACTTTAGAAAGGTACTCGTTATAGCCGCGCTCCGCCGCCACCAGCTTTGTGGCTCGAATTTGGACGGAATCCTCATAGTAATTCCGGGTGCACTTGGTCTGGCAGTTGTGGGCGCAGATGGTGCCGGTGATGAAGGGCAGGGGGTTCTTTTCACAGATCAGCCGCAGGGCGGAGGCGTACTCACCCTTCCGGCACAGTTCGATATATTCCGGGATGTCCTGGCCGATGGGGCAGCCGCCCTTGCAGGGGGCGGTGAAGCAGTCCATGAGGGGCACTTTTTCGTAGAGCTTCCGCCGGGGCAGAGGCTTCACGGACTTGACGTGGTATTTGTCGGACCGGGCCGCCAGCGCCAGAGCCTCAATGCCCTCCACGTCCACGCCGGTGAAGGGCTGGAACTCCAGAGCGTCCAGCTTATCGCCGATCTGGACGAAGCGCTGGTAGCCGCCGGGCTTGAGCTCTGTGGTGGCCATAGTGATGGGCCAAATGCCAAGGGAGAACAGTTTATCGATGTTCAGCGCGTCCGCGCCTCCGGCGTAGCTGATGCGCATCCGTCCGCCGAACTCCCGGGAGATGCGGGCGGCCATGGTGGTGGTCAGGGGGAAGAGGGACTTGCCCGCCATATACATTTCCTCGCTGGGGAGCTCCCCGGCCTTCACGTCCACAGGGAAGGTGTTGGAGAGCTTCAGGCCGAATTCCACGCCGGTTTTGTCCGCCAGGGCCTGGAGACGGCGGAACATGGGCACTGCGTCCGAGTACTGGAGATCCTCCTTGAAGTGATGGTCGTCAAAGGCGATATAGTCATAGCCCATGCCGTCCAGAATGGACCGGGCAGTCTCATAGCCCAGGATGGTGGGGTTGCACTTGACGAAGGTGTGGAGTTTTTTCTTCTCAATGAGGTAGCTGGCGATCCGCTCGATCTCATCCGGCGGGCAGCCGTGGAGGGTGGAGAGGGTGACGCTGCCGGAGATATGGGGGGTGATGGCGTCGATGAAGGCGCTTTCTGCGGGGAAGAATTCCTTGAGCACCCGGATACACTCCTGGAAAATGGGAGTCTGGGAAGCGTCCACCATACCGTTGAGGAAGCCATCCACCTTTTCGCCCTGGATGCCCGCCAGGTCGTAGCCCACGGACATGTTGAACACAAAGGCGCCGGGGTCGCCCAGCCCGTAGACCTTCGCCATCATCTTGCAGGCGCACCAGGCCTTCACATACTCCTCAAATGCCTGCTGGACATAGAGCTCTGTGGACCACTCGCAGTTGTAGCACTCATCTTCCGCCAGAATGCAGGGACGGCTGATGCAGGCGGCCAAGTCCGCGCCGTCCATTTTCTGGACGGTTTTCAGCTCAAAGAAGCGGGCCCCGGCGAAGTAAGAGGCGATGATGTTCTGGGCCAGCTGGGTGTTGGGTCCGGCGGCGGGGCCAAAGGGAGTCTCAATCTTTTCGCCGAAGATGGGCAGGGTCTTGACGCCTGCCCTATAGGGCTTGTGGACGCCGAAGACGGTGCCCTCCGCCTGGTACTCGGCTGTTACCCAGGTCATCAGTTCCCGGAAGGGGATGGGAGTCATCAGTTCGGACATTTCACGATCCTCCATATAAAATATAAATAATTTCGTGTTCTGCGTTAAAGAGTTCTGCCGGACAAATCCAAAAATTCTTTAAATTTCAACCAACAACCATAATGAATGGAAGCGTGTCTTTTGGGATTCTTCCTTGGATTTTCCTTTGTCTCAAAATGCGTAATCAGTAGTTCTCTGGCGCTTTTCATAGAGTCTTCGTCAAGAAAAATCTGCTGAAATGGGATGCCGATGTCATGGTAGTACGCATACAGGACATTGCTGGCCATGATTTCCGGACGGGCATAAGAATCGTTTGTTTTTAAATAATGGATAAACTCTTGCCGCAATTCATGTACATCCACGAAAATCCCTCCATTTCAAATAACCTATTTGGGATATTCAAGAAGGTTGTAAATGAATCCATATAAAAATCCAAAAATAAATTTCGGCGTACGGATCTCTCAGTACTCACAATGGTTGAGGGTCCCCCACAGCTTTTTCGAAACAGCGAGGATTTCCGCGTTGACGGCCTCCTCGTCAATTTCGGTGAGCCGGCGGTCTTTCATCAGAATTTTACCGTTAATCATGGTGGTCTGGCACTGGCGGCCTGTCATGCCGAAGAGCATGTGCCCGTCGATGTTCGCGTCGGAGAAGGGGGTGAAGGGCCTGTAGTCCATGACAATCACATCCGCCGCCGCCCCGGCCTTCAGCACGCCTATTTCCGGGAAGCCGGCCCGGCGGGCCATTTCGGCATTGTTCTTAAAGAGCATGTCCGTTACCTCGCACCAGCCCACGCCGGGGAGGCAGGCGTTATGCCGCTGAATGGTCAGGGCAGCCTTGATGCTCTCCAGCATGTCGTTGGTGTAGGCGTCAGTGCCCAGGCCCACCAGAATGCCTTTTTTCATGAGCTGGAGCACCGGGGAGCAGCCTACGGCGTTGCCCATATTGCTTTCCGGGTTGTTGACGCACATGGTATCCGTTTCTTTGATGATGTCCATTTCCGCCGTATTTACGTGGATACAGTGGCCCAGGATGGTCTTGGGCCCCAGGATGCCGTGGTCCTGGAGGCGCTGAACCGGACGGCGGCCGTAGTTCTGGAGACTGTCATAGACGTCGTTCATGCCTTCGGACACGTGAATATGATAGCCCACCCGGCCGTTGTTGGCGGCAACCATCCGGTCGAAGGTCTTATCGGAGATGGTGAAAAGGGCGTGGCCGCCGAACATGGCCTTCAGCATATCGCTGGGGTGGCTTTCACAGTAGTCGATGAAGTCCCTGTTCTCCTGAACGGACTGGAGGGATTTCTCTTCGCCGTCCCGGTCGCTGACCTCGTAGCAAAGGCAGGCCCGCATGCCCATGGACTCCGTGACCTTGGCGATTTCCATCAGGGAGCCGGGAATTTCACAGAAGGAAGCGTGATGGTCGAAAATGGTGGTGACGCCCTGCTTGATGGAGTCGATCACCAGGGCCTGAGCGCTGGCCTTAGTGGCTGAGAGGTCCAGGTGGCGGTCAATGTACCACCATTGGCCGTCCAGCACCTCATAAAAGTTGGTGGGGTTGTAGCCGTTGATGGAAAGGCCCCGGGCCAGGGCGGAATAAATGTGGGTGTGGGCATTGATGAGACCCGGCATAATAACCCCGCCCTTGGCATCCACAAACTCGGCCTGGGGATATTTTGCTTTTAGGTCCGCTGTGGTTCCAACCTCCAGGATTTTTCCGCCGTCAGTGACAACGCCGCCGTCAGGCAGGTAGCCTGTGCCCTGGGGGTCCCGTGTGATGAGCTTGCCGTTTGCCAGTAGGATCATAGTGGCACTCCTCCTCAAATTATTTTTTAAAAAAAAGAAAGGCGCCTCAAATCCACTCGGACTTGAAACACCTATCGGCCCGCACGGAGAGACAGGTGCGGGCCCGTGCGCGCGGCACTTCGTTGCAGCCATCTATCCTTGCTTAGTATATCCAATTGTATCGGAAAATTATAAAAGATACAAGCGCTCAAAAAGAGAAGTTTTCGGCTCTTTTTTGTGGAGATTACCGAAAACTTCTCTGCAAGGGCTGGTGTCAGGTTCCTGCCGCTAATCCCTTTACAAAGGTGCAGATGCAGTCGAAAGTCTCCTCGCTGAGGTCATGTTCCACCTTGCAGGCGTCCGCCGCAGCTTGCTCCGGGGAGACGCCCATCAGCTCAAAAAGCCGGGTAATCGTCTTGTGACGGCCATAAATACGGCTGGCGATTTCCATGCCGCTGTCGGTGAGCGTGATGTTTCCGTCTCCGGCCATGTTGATATAACCGCTCTCCCGCAGTTTTTTCATGGCAATACTGACACTGGGCTTGGAAAAACCCAGTTTGTTTACCACGTCGATGGACCTGACCTGACCGGACTGTTCTTGTATGATGAGAATGGATTCCAAATAGTCTTCCGCCGATTCGTGTATAACCATGGAGCTGCGCCTCCCCTCTGTTTAATTTTACCATGATAACAAGGTTTTCCAAAAAATGCAAGTTGCTTTTGTCACATTTTGCAATGATTTTTGAAATTATTTCCTTTTTTGCAAAAGCAAGGATGGTTTTTATGACTGAAGGGCGGCGTTTTGCCATTTTTCAAACAAGGCCTAATCGGAAGGTGGTGGTTCTGCACATATGCGGCGTGTGTGCCCGCTGAACAATGAAGCCGGGCAGACAGATTGGCTTCCAAAGGCTCCGGCGGATATTGCGATTGAAAAGCGTCTGAAATGTTTTCCGAGTTTGCTGCCGGTAAACAGGCGGTAGTGAAGTGATTTTTGACCACGCAAGGGCCTTTCAAAAGTTTTGGCAGGAGGGGAAAATACTGTCTATTCAAAATAAAAGGAACCCCATGGAGGGTTCCTTTTGCGGTTCACGCCTTTTGAGATAAAGTGCTGCGGGACTTTTGGCATCTTGTTCTGTGCTGAAAGCCGGGTCAGGTCTGAAGGCATTCAAATCTTTCCGGCCAGCACCAGTACCAGCAGGGCGAAGGTGACCAGCAGGGCCAGGGAGAACAGCAGGAAACCCGCGTCGAAGCGGTCGCCGCTGGCGGCATTCTCCCGCTCGGGGGCCAGCCGGGCCTTCCGCAGGGCGGTGACCACGGGCTTGTAAAGGATCAGGGTCAGGGCCATGTTCAGTCCGCCCTTCACCAGGTTGAAGGGGAGGAAAATGGTGGGCAGCATCCCGGCCACCACCTCCCGGGGCATCTCCATGTAGATAGGGGTGATCAGATAGTTCCAAAGGAGCATGGTAACGGTCAGGGCAATGATACCCACCGTCAGGCCGATGACCGCGCCCTTCCGAGTACGCATCTTCTGGTAGATGAAGGCAGCAGGGCAGGCAAAGGCGCAGGCTGCCAGCAGGTTCATGACACAGCCGATGATGCCTGTGTCGCTGATGGTGAACATCTCGATGAAAGCCACCACAATAGAGATTACGGCAGCGGAGAGCGGCCCGAAGAGGAAGCCGCCGATGGCAATGACCGTGCCCTTGATTTCCATCTGTAAAAATCCGGAGACCTTGGGCAGCATGTTGCTTATCAGCATAGCAAGATAGGTCAGGGCCACCAGCATAGCAAGAGACGTGACGGTCTTGACGGTCACCCGGGGACGGGCGGCGGGGACGGCGGTGGTGTTGTTGAGGCTGGACATAAGAAAAACACTCCTTTACATACTTGAAAACACCCTGGATTCCTTTGACTTCTCCAAGGTGAACAAGCAGCAAAGAAGCGCGCAGAAAACGCGCGGTCTCAACCGCACTCATCTTCTTCCATCCAGACTGTGACTGTTGGTCCCGGAGTTTCACCGGGTCAGCAGAGACTGTGTTTTGAGAAAACAGCCTCCGGTCGCGGACTATACCGCCAGTGGGGAATTTCACCCCGCCCTGAAGACAAAGTATTCAGTTCTGTTTCCTGAGGTCAGTATACGACAGCGGAAGGAAAAATGCAAGCCCTAATTTTTATTTTTTCCGGACTGCGTCCCTCCGCCTTGCGGCAGGCGGCGGGATGCCCTGCGGGACCTGTCCGGATTTTTGATGCAGCTGCCTCCAGAGAACCGGGATGCGAAAATTCTGGTGGATTGCGAAACCCGGGAGACTGTCACCCTGAGGGAGCTGACACCGCTTTGTTGGGGGACGGAAGGGGATAAACCGGCGCAGGAAAAATAAGTGCGGCTGATTTCTCTTTTCAAAACAGAACGGATGTGCTATAATGGAGCCATCGAACAGAGAGGAGGCTTCCTTAATGGACCGTGTAATTCTCCACTGTGATCTGAACAGCTTTTACGCCTCGGTGGAGCTGCTGGACCGTCCGGAATTGAAAAAGCTTCCCGTGGCCGTCTGCGGAGACCCTTCCTCCCGCCATGGCATCATCCTGGCGAAAAATGACCCCGCCAAGCGCTTCGGCGTCCAGACGGCGGAGACCATTTGGCAGGCGAAAAAGAAATGTCCGGAGCTGATTCTCCTGCCGCCCCACCACCGGCTCTACCGGAATTACTCTCAGAATGTCAACGCCATCTACGATGAGTACACTGATTTGGTAGAGCCCTTCGGCATCGACGAGAGCTGGCTGGACGTAACCCATACCCTGCATCTCTTTGGCGGGGATGGGGCGGCTCTGGCGGATACCCTTCGCCGGAGGGTAAAGAAGGAACTGGGACTGACTCTCTCTGTGGGAGTTTCTTTTAATAAAGTTTTTGCCAAGCTGGGAAGCGATTACAGAAAGCCGGACGCCACCACCGTGATCTCTCGGGCAGACTGGCGGGAGCTGGTGTGGCCCCTTCCGGTGGGGGACATGCTCTATGTAGGCAGTGCCGCGCGGAAAATTTTGGGACAGTATGGCGTAAGCACCATCGGAGAGCTGGCCGCCTGCCCCAGGGGGATGCTGGAGGAGCTGATGGGGAAGCTGGGGGGCCAGCTTCATGACTATGCCAACGGCCTGGACCGGGAGCCGGTGCGTTCCCGCCATGAGCCGGAGCGGGTAAAATCTATCGGCAACGGCATTACTTTTCCGAAAAATCTCACTACGCAGGCGCAAGTGACAGCCGGGATCGGCCTGCTGGCGGACAGTGTGGCGAGCCGCCTCCGCCGGGCGGAACTCTATGCGGGCGGGGTCCATGCGGCGATTCGGGACCCGGCTTTCCATGATCGCTCCCGTCAGCGGCAGCTGGTTTCGCCGACGCGTCTGATTCGGGACATTTCCGCCGCAGCGCTGGAGCTGGTGGGGGAGCTGTGGCGGCCCCCGTCTCCCATACGCGCGCTGACGGTTACTGCCATCAGCCTGATGCCGGAGGAGGAGGCCTATGAACAAACGGATCTTTTTACTGCCGGCGAAGTCCCGAACAGGAAGAGGCAGGAGCGGCTGGAGGCCGCTATGGACGGCATCCGCCGAAAGTATGGCGGCGGCTCCATTGCGTTTGGAACAGCGAAACCGGAGGAAACCGGGAGCAGCTTTCAAAAATAAACGGCAGCCAGGATTCGAAAACCTGGGTGTTTGCCTGAGGATTTATTCAGGCTGCGGCCCGCTGTCCGGTAATTTTTTGCGGTTTTGTCCGGCATAGATTTGGAAGCGGAAGAAGATGAGGCCGGCAAATGAGCGCAGAAAAAAGCCCGGACGTCTTTGCTTGGGAAAATGTCCGGGCTTTTCATGTCTTCTCTACCGGAGAAGATAAATCTGGGTATAAATGCCGGTCCAATGCAGGGCGGCTCCTGCCAGAACGAAGATGTGCCAAACGCAGTGGTCGTACTTTTTCTTTCCGGCGAAGGGAATCATTCCCAGAGTATAAGCCAGTCCCCCCGCAAAGATGAACCATAGCAGGGTTCGGCTGTAAAGGTACATCCGGGGCAGAAATACCAGCCCGCTCCAGCCAATGAGAAAATAAAGCGTGAAGTGCAGTGCCTGCCAGCGGCCGGGGCCGAAAAGCATTACCAGCGTTACGCCGGCCAGAATGACAGCCCATTGGGCACAGAACAGGATTACGCCCAAGGGTCCGCCCAGATACAACAGCAGGATGGGAGCAAAGGTTCCTCCGATGAGCAGATAAATAGACGTATAGTCAAACCGGCGGAGAACCCGCTTAGCTTCGGACCCGGCAGGCATGGCATGATAGGTGCAGCTCATCAGCATCATCAGCACCATGCTGATTCCATAGACACCGGAGGCCAGCAGCTCCATGGTCCCATGAGACCGGACCAGAAGCAGCGTCAGCGCTGCCGCGGCCCCCAAGGCCCCCAAGCCGTGACTGACGGCGTTGAAGACTTCCGCTCCTACCGTCAGCCGGGGCGGCTCGTTCCGGGCCTGTACCTTTGCCCGGCGTACCGCCCGCAGGCGCGCACGCTGCAATTCCTGTTTTTTCAAAACGGCTTCCATGGCAGTCCTCCCTGGCACTTGTTTGAAAAATCGTGTAATATAGTTTACAAAACTATATTACACGATTTCTTTCTATATTGCAAGTAGTTTTTGCGAAATAATTTGTTCTATGCCAATACTTTGCATGTTAGGGTGGGAAAAAATAAAACCTTTCGGAAAAATGAGAAACTTTCCCCCTTTTTTTCTGTGGAATTTTGCAAAAAAGGCGCCGGAAATCCGGACCGAAGGCGGTCAAATTCCCGGCACGTTGGGTTCATTGGATTTCTAAACTCTGTTTTAAAATCGATAAAGCGTTGTCCCCGGGCATCCTTTTCCGCCGGGAAGGTGCTGGTTTGACTTGAAATCCGGCAGAATTCCTGCGTTAAACCGTCTCGCCTGGCAAAAAACCTATCGGGCATTTTGCCGGCCTTTAAACAGGCCCTAACCCTTTTCCAGTTCTGCCATGCTTTTTTTAAACTGAACGGTGAACATGGAAGCGGTGGTGGTTACCGCCAGAAAATCCGCCACCGGCTCTGCCAAAAAGACGGCGAAGGCTTTATTGGCGAAGAAATTCGGCAAAATATAAATTAATGGAATCAGCAGGATAATCTTCCGGAGCACTGCTAAAAACAGAGACGTTTTTGCGTTCCCAAGAGCGACAAAGGTCTGCTGGCAGGCGATTTGGATACCGAAAAGGCAGGTGGTGCCCATGTAGATCCGAAGGGCCCAAACCGCGTAGTCCACCAGCGTTGAGTCGTTATTGAAAATCATTACAAACATCCGGGGAAAGAGCTGTACCAGCAGCCAGAGCGCCGCTGAGTAAATTACGCAAGCTCGGAGGAGGCACCGGAAAGCGTCTTTGACTCTCTGGGCGTTCTGTGCGCCGAAGTTATAGCTGATGATAGGCTGTGCTCCCTGACTCAGGCCCTGGAGGGGCATCATGGCGAACTGCATCATGCTGGTCAGCACCGTCATGGCCCCTACCGCCACATCCCCGCCGTATTTCAGAAGGGAAGAGTTGAAGCAGATGGCAATGAGGCTCTCTGTGGACTGCATAATAAAAGGAGACAGGCCGAGAGCGAGGCTGGGCAGAAAAACCCTGGGCTGGAGCCGCAGGTTCTCTTTGCGAAGCTTCCACTTGCTTTGGGGGCCAGTAAGGAAACGGAGTACCCACACAGCGGAGACCGCTTGAGAGATGATGGTTGCCAGCGCCGCCCCCCGAACGCCCATGCCAAATCCAAAGATGAGAATGGGGTCCAGCACCGTATTCAGTCCGGCGCCGATGAGAACGGTTTTCATGCTGACGGTAGTGAAGCCCTGAGCGGTGATATAGGCATTCATGCCCAGCGTGACCTGAACGAAGAGGGTGCCCAGTGAATAGATGCGCATATAGTCCATGGCATAACCAATGGTATTTTCACTGGCTCCGAAGGTCAGCAGCAGCGGTTCCGCAAAGACACGGAAGATCACTGTCAGTGCGGCAGCGGCGATGATTAGTAAAGTGAAGCTGTTGCCCATGATCCGCTGTGAACCCTCTATGTTTCCTCTGCCTTCCTGGATGGAGGCTCTGGGCGCGCCGCCCATGCCTACCAGAGCGGCAAAGGCGGAGATGACCATAATGACCGGCAGGCAGACTCCAACGCCGGTGAGGGCAAGCGCTCCCACGGTGTCTACAGGCTGCATGTGCCCGATATAAACCCGGTCCACCAGATTGTAAAGCATATTCACAACTTGGGAAGTAATCGTGGGCAGAGCCAGGGAAAACAGCAGTTTCCCTACGGGGCCGCTGCTCAGATCGACACTTTTTTGATCCATTTCAGATGCTCCTCTCATACTGCTTCCGCCTCCCGCAGAACCCGCTCCAGCAGATTCAAAAAGACGGTTTGCTCTTCTTTGTTCAGACATTCCAGCAGACGCCGCCCGCAGGCCGCCTGAATGGCCTGGGCTTTCTGTGCCACGGGCCGTCCCTGCTCCGTAATGCTCAAATGAATGATCCGGCGGTCGTCCCCATCGGCCTGCCGGACAATAAATCCGCTGCCGGTCAGAACATCTACCGCCTGAGAAACCTGTGATTTAGCGAGTCCCCGAAATTCTGCGACATCTCTGGCAGTATCTTGTCCGGGATGGTTTGCCAGGAACAGCAGAACGTGAATTTCCCGCATAGACAAGCCTGTTCGCTCCAGCAGGGGGAGAAACTGACGGTCATAATACCGGCTGAACTTTTTGGGCAAACGGGTCAGCTGGGCAATGGTAATCATGTTCCGGGCTCCTTTGTTCTTTTTTTAACTGTTCTTTTTAAAACTATTTGAGTATAGCATGAAGGCTTGGAACTGTCAAGAGGAAGCCTGGGATGTCCTTTTTGCTTGTTTCCTGATTTTGATAGCAAGTAAATATATTTGGAAAAGAGGCGGCTTTTAGGGCTTGCACTTGCGCCGCTTTTGGTATGGGCATCGGCGTATCATTCATATAAAATGCCGGGGACCGGGCGGAAAAGCAGACAAAAACGGATTGGGTGCTGTTCTGGGGAAAGACTGGCTCAGCTGCTTTGGCAAAGAGTCCGGCATAGTCAACACAGTTGAAAAAAGTATATGCTCTTGTTCGGCTGGCGGTCAATCACCCGTCTGCGCACTCTATGTGCGGACGTTTCCTATGAAGAACAGGCACGGCTAAACCGCAAGACGGCGCTGAGCTGAAAAAATCCGCGGGCTTCTTTTTCGGCTGCGCCGGCGATAAAGGCTGTTTGCCGGTGTAGAATTGAAGAGAAAACACGGGACCCGGCTTTTGCCGGGTCCCGCAAGGGGGGTCATTTCATTAGTCCGCACACGAGATCGGTATAGCCGGAGGGGTCGTCCAGAGGCAGGCCCGCAATCAGCAGTGCCTGGCTATACAGCAGGGCGGCGTAATTTTTTGCTTTTTCCGGGTCGGCTTCCACGGCGGCTTCCAGGGCTTGGAAAGCAGGATGGTCCACATTCAGCTCCAAAATACGCTCCGCCTTGATGCCAGAATCGGGCTGAACGGCCTGGAAATATTTCTCCATCTCAAAGCTCAGCCCCTCCCCGGCGGTGAGGCAGACAGGATGGGACTTGAGCCGGGCGCTGGCCTTGACATCCTTGACGGAATCCCCCAAGGCTTCCTTTACAAAGCGGAAGGTATCCTTGTGAGCCTCGGCTTCCTCTTCGGCCTTTTTCGATTCGCCTTCCTCAATCTCCTGGTCCAGCACAGACCGGAATTCTTTGTCCTTGTATGTCCGCAGGGTTTGGGCGCAGAACTCGTCCACCTCCTCGGTGAAATAGAGGATTTCCGTGCCTGCGTCCCGCAGTCCCTCGGTTTGGGGGAGCTTGTCAATTTTATCCGGGGTTTCACCGGCGGCGTAGTAAATATACTTCTGGTCCTCTTTCATCCGGGAGACATACTCTTCCAGAGTAACGGGCTTTTTTTCTGTGGAAGAATAGAACAGCAGCAAATCCTGGAGCAGCTCCTTGTGGCGGCCATATTCGTTTACTGCGCCGTACTTGAGCTGGCGGCCGAAATTCTTCCAGAACTTTTCATAGCCCTCCCGGTCCTCGGCGAGGAATTTTGCAAGGTCCGTTTTAATCTTTTTCTCCAGATTTCCGGCAATGATTTTCAGCTGCCGGTCATGCTGCAAAAGTTCGCGGGAGATGTTCAGGCTCAGGTCTGGGGAGTCTGCCACGCCCCGGACGAAGCGGAAATGCTCCGGCAGCAGATCGGCGCACTTGTCCATAATAAGAACGCCGTTGGAATAGAGCTGGAGGCCCTTCTCATACTCCTTGGTGTAGTAGTCGAAGGGAGTAGCGCCTGGAACAAAGAGCAGCGCCTTGTAGGTAATGCTGCCTTCTACGGAAACGGGAATCACCCGCTGGGGATCGGCATAGTCGTGGAATTTGTCCCGGTAGAATTTGTGGTACTCCTCTTCCTTGACATCAGACTTGGCCCGCTGCCAGATGGGAACCATGGAATTCAGAGTTTCTACTTCCTGATAAGTCTCGTATTCCGGCTTGTCCTCCGGAGAATCCTCTTTTTTCCGGGTTTTGGAAACCTCCATGCGGATTGGAAAGCGAATATAGTCGGAATACTTTCGCACCAACTCCTGAAGACGCCAGGACTCCAGGAATTCGCTGTAATTCTCATCGTCGGTGTCCGGCTTGATGTGCATGATGATATCGGTACCCACGGATTCCTTCCCGCACTCGGCGATTGTATAACCGTCGGCTCCGGAGGACTGCCACATATAGGCGCTCTCCGCGCCGTATTTTTTCGTCACCACGGTGATGTGATCGGAGACCATGAAGGCGGAGTAGAAGCCCACGCCGAACTGTCCGATGACGTCGGTGTCCTTGGCGTCGTCTCCCAGTTCCTGCTTGAATTTAAAGGAGCCGGAGGAGGCGATAATGCCCAGGTTATTTTCCAGGTCCTCCTTGTCCATGCCCACGCCGTTATCAGAGACGGTGAGAGTCCGCTTGTCCTTATCTGCGGTGATCTCAATTTTGAAATCCCCCCGGTCCATGCCCACGGCCTGGTCGGTCAGAGCCTGATAACAGAGCTTGTCGCAGGCGTCGCTGGCATTGGAGATGATTTCCCGGAGGAAAATTTCCTTATGCGTATAGATGGAGTTAATCATGAGGTCCAGAAGCCGTTTGGATTCTGCTTTGAATTGCCGTTTGGCCATAATTCGGATGCACTTCCTTCTTTTAATTTTTTAACAACTTTAAAATATAGCACAGCCCCTATGGAAAATAAATGACCATTTTGTAAATTCCGGCCCAAACAGGTTGTTTATCTGCTTGTCTGCGAGTAAAATGTAGAACATCAAAAACGGCAGGACCGGCAAAGGAGTTCAGGCATATGGGCTTTTTTCAAAAAATCGGCGGCGCGTTTGCCCGTTTCATGTATGGGCGCAATGGATGGGACCAGCTAAACCAGGCGCTTTTCCGGGGCTATCTCATTTTGTGGGTTGTGGAATTGGTATGCTTTTTCCTCAAGAAGGGACTGGCCGTCCGGGTGCTGGAGAGTGTGCTGGTTTTCCTGATGATTGTGATTTTGTTCCGTTCCTTTTCCAAAAATTTCTCCCGGCGCCAGATGGAGAATCAAAAATGGGTGAACTGGTACTGCGGCGTCAAGAACCGGCATGCCGGGGCCAGGGCGCGTCATGCCGATAAGGACCACAAGTATTTTACCTGCAAGAACTGTAAAACCATTTGCCGGGTCCCGGCGGGGAAGGGGAAGATTATTATCACCTGCCCAAAGTGCGGAACTCAGATCAACGCGAAAACATAAGGATATACAGCCGGCGGGCGGCTGTGCGCTTCGCGCGAGGGTGTTGACTATGAGACCCGAAATAAGGCCGCTTTGCGGCCTGCTGAGGAGATTTTTCAATAAAGCGGCAGCCGCATGACGTGAAGGCGTTATGCGGCTGCCGTTTTATTGATTTAGCTGCTTTAAGGGCGGTTTTAAAGCTGTGGAAGATGCTGGAGCGCCGTATTGGAGCATCGGTTTTTGTTTCAGGGCGGACCAGGTTCTTTTTACTGTTCCTCCGGGGAAGCCTGAACGGCGGATCCGCCCAGGCCGAAATCCTCCTCCGCGCTTCCGGTATCCCGGCGAAGCATGTGCTCCATGACCCGGATGTCTGAGTCCACATCCATGGCATCTGCCTGGTAAAGCTCGTCCAGCTGATGCTCGAAGCCCTTTACAATGGAGTCCATGGTGGATTCAATCCGCTGTTTCGCCTGGCGGAGGTTTTCTCCCTCTACTCCGGCGGCCTCGAACTGGGCGTAGGAGTTCAACAGCTTCTGGGTGGTGGGGAGGTAGTAGTTCAAAAAGGTGTCGATGCGTCCCGCCTTTTTGGGGTCGGCTTCCACGGCCTGAAAAATTTTGGCCGTAATGGCTTCCAGACGGTCGATTTTAGCGGAGAGCACGGGATCGGCGATTTGGTCATTGGCCCGGCGGATGTTCCGCAGGATGCCGGAATAGCCCTCCTCCGTCTCTTTGGGGGGAGCTTTCGGCTCCGCTCCGGCCCCTTCCCGGGCCTCCTGGAAGCGCTGGCGGAAATCCGCCTCCGCCCCGCCGCCCCGGAACAGGTAACCAAGCTCCATGTTCAAATACGCCTTTCCGCCGAAGTACCCCCGGTCGATCATCTTCTCCAGGTCCTTTGCCACCCGCCGCTCGGAGTAGCCCAGGGTTCGGGCCAGCTCGTCGATGGGCACGACCCCCCGGTCTCCCATGGCCAGGAGGTATTTGGAAAAACGCTTCAGCGCCCGGTCCATGGAAAAGCCGCTGTAGAGCATGGCCCCGCCTCCGGCGGTTAAGGCGCAGCCGCCCAGCAGGTCCTCCAGCCACCAGAGAGATGTCGGCATGTTCTGCATGAGCCACAGCATGCTCTCCAGCGCATCCACTATCCCGTTCAAACCGAAGAACAGCAGCGCCGCGCCGGCAATTTTCAGCCAGAAGGCGGTGGACTTTTTCGTTTGAGGGGACTTGGTGACCTTTTTCACCGCCTTGGCGGCCTTGGTCTGGCGATGGGGGACTGCGGTTCTGGTGGAGGCTCCGGCGGCCTGTCCCGGCGTGCCCTGGAGAGGCGGAGCCTTTTGACCGGGCTTCTTCTCATCCTCGGCGAAGAGCTTTCCGAACAGCAGGAAGAGCCCCAAGGGCCAGAAGAAAATAAACCCCAGGATAATCAGGGTCCAGCTCCAATCCCCGCCGCTGGAGGACGGTCTTTTGTTTTCTGCCATGGCTCAGCCCTCCGTATCTTTCTCTTTCAGCTTTCGCTTATTTCCCTGCTCATCCACAATATAGGTATTTTCCAGCTGGCCCCTCAGGTTCCCCAGCACCGCGTCGATGTAGGCCCGGCGGAGGACAGCCTGCTCCGCCTTTTCCTCCTCCGTCAGCCCCACGGACTTGGCTTTGCGGGCCAGCTCGTTGATGCGGTCAATCTGCTCCTGCTTCATGTCTTTCCTCCCTGTTCCCGCTCGAATACCAGCTCTAACTCAGTGATTGCCCCGTGACTGGTCTGCTCTGTTGGGATATAGCCCGCATAGCGCCAGCCCGCTGCCGCCCGCCGCCGGATGATCTCCTGATGGCCTTTCAGTCCGTAGGCAAAAAAGCCGCCGCTGCAAACTTTATCAAACTCGTATTCCAGCATCCCAAACGTCTCCTCTATTCCATACGGTCTTCCGCCGCGTCATTCTTCAAATTTTAACCGGATTCCTTCCTGCCTCAAACGTAAACCTGCAAAACGATGGAGATGCGCCCTTTTCGGGTCAGCCCCCCGACCTCCGCCAGCTCAAATTTCCCAAAGCCCCGGGCGGACACCACGTCCCCAGGTTCCAGGAGCTTGTCCGGCTTCACGCACTCCCGCCAGTTCAGCTGAACCTTCCCGCTCTCAATCAGGGCGGCGGCCTTTCCTCTGGACAGGCGGAACCCCGAGGACGCCACCGCGTCCAGCCGCAGGGAGCTGACCGTGTCCCGGACGTCTCTCCGCTGGACCGACGGAATGTGGAGGTTTTCCAGCTCCACTGCGGAAACTCGGAGCTTGGCCCGCCCGGCGGAGTCCCAGCTTTGCAGAAGGAAATCCGCCACGCCCTCCAGCACCAGCAGATCCGCGCTGCCGGGGGCTGCCAGGATGTCCCCCACTTTCTCCCGGGCCACGCCCATGCCCATCAGACTCCCCAGGAAATCCCGGTGAGTCAGTGCGTCTTCCTCCCGGAATTCCGCCCGGAGGCATCGAATCGGGGGCTTGGCGTTTTCCGGCTCCATCCAGTCCGGGAGAAACAGCAGTACCTGCCGTTCCGCCCCGGCATAGCCTCCCTGGGAAACATAGGATGTCTCCGCAATTCCGGCCAGCCGCAGCAGGTCCAGCGCCCGGGCTCTCTGCTGGGGAGTGAGGAAGTCCGTGGAGGCAGGAATGTTCCGGCTCTCCGCCTGTCCCGCCTTGTCCAGCACCTTTGCCAGAGCCAGCCGGTCCTCTCCGGTCAGGCTCAGGTGGTCCAGCAGCGCCCCCTTATCCATGGCGCAGCTCCTGGGTATGGACCAGGGCGGCGTAAGCCCCGTCCCGGGCCATCAGCTCCTCGTGGCTTCCCAGCTCCACCAGTTTCCCCTCCTCAATGACGGCGATGCGGTCCGCGCTGCGGACGGTGGACAGGCGGTGGGCAATGATGATGGTGGTCCGCCCCTGGGAGAGCTTGTCAAACGCCTCCTGGAGCTTGGCTTCCGTCACGCTGTCCAGGGCTGACGTGGCCTCGTCCAGGATCAGGACTGGGGGGTCCTTCAAAAAGATGCGGGCAATGGAAATCCGCTGCTTCTGCCCGCCGGAGAGGAGCACGCCCCGCTC